>JBKPKI010000137.1:0-34130 GCA_046731055.1 Actinomycetota bacterium
GCTCGCCGACATGGAGACCGCGGTGACCAGCGCCCGGGCGACGTACCTTCACGCGGCGCGGCTGCGTGACGCCGGCCGTCCGTTCTCCAAGCAGGCCGCGGTCGCCAAGCTGGTCTGCACGGACAACGCGATGCGAGTGACGACGGACGCGATCCAGGTGCTCGGCGGCGCGGGGTACACGGCAGACTTTCCGCTCGAGCGGTACTTCCGCGAGGCGAAGGTCACCCAGATCTTCGAGGGGACCAACCAGATCCAGCGGCTGGTCATCTCACGTCAGCTGCTGAAGAACACCTGAGGAGAACCCTTTGCGGATCACCGACACCACCGTCGCGATCGTCACCGGCGGGGCGTCCGGTCTGGGCGGCGCGACGACGCGCCGGCTGGCGGACGACGGCGCTCAGGTCCTCATCCTTGACCTCCCCTCGTCGCCGGGCGCGGCGCTGGCGTCCGAGCTTGGCGAGCGGGTTCGGTTCGTGCCGGCCGACGTTCGCGACGAGTCATCGGTCCAGTCGGCCGTGGACGCGGCCACGTCGATGGGCGAGCTGCGGGTTGCCGTGACCTGCGCGGGGATCGGGACCGCCGGCCGGGTCGTCGGGCGGAACGGTCCCCTGGCGCTGGCCGACTTCCAGCGCACGATCGACATCAATCTCGTCGGGACGTTCAACGTCCTGCGGCTGGCGGCGGCGGCGATGCTGCCGAACGAGCCGGTCGACGGTGACCGGGGCGTCGTCGTCATGACGGCGAGCATCGCGGCGTACGACGGGCAGATCGGCCAGGCCGCGTACGCGGCGAGCAAGGGCGGCGTCGTCTCGCTCACCTTGACTGCGGCGCGCGATCTCGCGGACAAGTTCGTCCGCGTCGTGACGATCGCGCCCGGGACGTTCGCGACGCCGATGCTGGCCGGGCTGCCCGACGAGGCGACGGCCGCGCTGGAGGCCGGGATCCCCCACCCGTCGCGGTTGGGCCGGCCGGAGGAGTATGCGGCCCTGGTTCGCCATGTCGTGGACAACGGCATCCTCAACGGCGAGGTGATCCGGCTGGACGGCGCCCTCCGGATGCCACCCCGCTGACCCCCTCGAGACCGAACGTAGATCTTCCTCCGGCTTTCAGCCGGTTGGCCGCAGAACCGATGAGAATCTGAGCCCGGTCGGATCGGTCTCGCGAAAAGAGCCGGTGAATCGCCCGCGGGATCCGACTGAACGCCGCAGCCGAATGGTCCGCCGGATCGGTTCGGGCTGACCTCGGAGGTCCCTCAGCGTGAACCGCACCCGCTCGAGCCCGAGGTTGCCCATCTGGTCGTAGCGGGTCTTCTCGGCCAGCCACGCGAGCGGAAGGTCATCGCCGTCCGGCTCGTCGTACTTGGTCTTTCCGTCCAGCTCGAGGACCGTGGCGTCATCGAGCCAAGCCCCGTCGACTCGCCCGAGAGCGTGACCGGCGTCGTCGTCCACCCAGACCTGAGGCTCAGGTAGGCGGATGCCCCACTCTCCGAACAGGACGTAGGCGTAGGACTCCAGCCACGACTCCCGCCGCCCGTCAACCAGACCCAAAGATCGAAGCGCACCTGGACGTCCTTTCCAGCGCCACTGCCGGTCCAGTTCATCTTCGATGTCGTCAGGTGTCACAAGACCGCGGCGCAAGGCGGCGTCGGCAATGGGTACCGAGACGCGCGGAGCCCAACATCGCAGACAGTCCGCCACGGTCCGCGCGACGGTCGTGACCGCGACGCCGCCGACCAGGGACACGTCGGCGATCGCCGAGTCGGAGTGATGGACGCGCACGCCGGGAGCACCCCGGCTTCGCTGGGTCGCCTGCACCGCCGTCACGTGAACGAAGGCCATTCGTCCTAGCGGCAAGGGCAGAGCGTGCACCGCCGCTGCGGTGAGGTGGCTCGCGACGAAACCCGAGGTGTGATGGCTCAGGGCCGCCTTGGCGCAGGTGACGTGACGAGCCGAGCGCTCTTCGGGTAGTAGCGGATCCGTGCGGGTGACCGCATACACCCCGTGGCGCAGCCGCTCGATCTCGCCCCGACGGACCAGCCCGGCTAGCCGGACGTCGCCGACGCCGAGCGCGATGGCCTGAGCACGGGTGAAGACGTCCGGCAGTTCGGGAGCTCTCATGGCCGACACATTCGGGTCCAGGTCGCGTCGCGGCCAGGGACCGATGCTGGGCGGTGGACGACGTGACGACGTGGTCACAGGGTGTGGACGACGCCCACCTAATCGTCCGAACTCAGATGTTTGCCCGGAAATCTCCGCCGTGCCTCCAAACGAGGGAATTTCTGCGTTCGGTCGCGGAAACCGGGAAACATCTGAGTCCGGTCCTGCCCACGGGCCCAGCGGGCTAGGCCGGGAGCAGGGCCCGAAGGGTTTGGATGGTGTCGGCGTCCTCGGGGCGCTTGTCCTCCCGGTAGCGCTTCACGCGAGCGAACCGGAGCGCGATCCCGCCGGGATAGCGGCTGGATCGCTGCACCCCATCGAGGGCGATCTCGACGACGGTGACCGGCTCGACGTAGACGACGTGCTTGGTCGACCGGGTCTCAATGGTCGGGAAGTGCTCGGTCTGCCAGCGCAGCAGCGCGTCGGTCAGGCCCTTGAACGTCTTGCCGACCATGACGAACCCGCCCGGTTCGCTGAACTCCCCCGTCGGGTCATGGGCGCCGAGGTGCAGATTCGACAACCACCCGGTTCGCCGCCCCGAGCCCCACTCGACCCCCAGCACGACCAGGTCGTATGTATGCACCGGCTTGACCTTGACCCAGCTCTTGCCCCGGCGCCCCGCGGCATACACCGAGTCGATGCCCTTGACGACGATCCCCTCGTGCCCGGCCGCCAACGCGTCGCGAGACACCCGTTCGGCGACTCCCGGGTCGACGGTGATTTCGCCGGGGATCCGGTATGCGCCGACAACCTTCTCGAGGACGGGTTGCCGTTCGCTGAGCGGCCGGTCGACGAGGTCCTCGCCGTCGACGTGGAGGACGTCGAAGAACCACGGCTTGAGCACGGCGGCGCGCTGCCCCTCGGCGCCGAACCGGGACATCGTGTCCTGGAACGGCCGCGGGCCGCCGTCCTCGTCGAGTGAGAGCGTCTCGCCGTCGAGGATGAGCCGTTCGGCTGGGAAGGTGCGGACTACGTCGACGACCTCGGGTACGCGGTGAGTGATGTCCGCGAGGCTGCGGGTGAAGACCCGGACGTCGTCTCCGTTGCGGTGCACCTGGATTCGGGCCCCGTCGAGCTTGTACTCGACCGACGCCTCGCCGGTGATTTGCAGGGCCGCGACCGGGTCGGCGGCCGTGGAGGCGAGCATCGGCAGGACCGGTGTGCCCACGGCGAGGCCGATGTCCGCGAGCGCCTCGGCGCCGCCGGTGAGGGCGGTACGGGCGGTCTGGCCGAGGTCGCCGGAGAGCATGGCGGCGCGCCGGACCAGCGGCGCCGGGACGTTGGCTGCCTTGGCGACCGCGTCGAGAAGGACGCCTTCGAGCGCGCCGGTCCGCATCTCGCCGATGAGGACGCGGGTCACGAAAGACTGCTCGTCCGACGTGGCGCGCTGGCCGAGGGCCCGAAGCGAGTCGCTGCGGATCGCCGCCGAGCCGGCGCCGGTCGTGGCGAGCAGCTGGTCGAGCAGCCGGTCCAGGTCGGCGACCGTGAGACTCGGCGTCGGGGCCGGTTCGCCCATGAGCGCCCAGACGGTGCGATAGCCGACACCGACGCGCCCCTGTCGCGCGCGGCCGACCAGGAAGCCCACCGTTGGGACGATCTCGTCCGGCGGCAGCCGACGCAGGAGGTCGGCGAGCGCATCGACCTTGGCCAGCCGGGAGGACGTCGCCGCAACGGTGCCGGCCGTGGCCACGACCTCGCTCAGCAACATGAGCGGCATCCTCGCACCCGCCCCGGACGCCTCCCCCAGCGGCCGAGAGGCCGGCTCTGGTCGTTTTGAGCGCGCTGGAAACCGACAAGAGTTGGCTCTCGGCGGGGTGAAAGCGTCCTGGTGGACCCAAAACATACAAACGCGACTGACCGCATACCTGCGTGGCACCATCGCCCGTATGCGCGTGACCGGCCTCCGCCTCTACCCCGTCAAGTCGCTTGGCGGGGTAGCGGCGGAGTCCGCGGTCGTCGAGCCGTGGGGTCTGGCGGGTGACCGACGGTGGGCACTGGTCGACGAGTCGGGCGCGCTGGTGACCGCGCGGGAGGTCCACCAGCTGCTGCGGCTGACAGCGGAACCCGTCGACGAGGACACCGTGCGGATCACCGACCGCGCCGACGGCGAAAGCATCCTCGTGGACACCCCGCTCGGGCTCGGGCCGGTTCCGGTCGGGATCTCGCGACAGCCGTTCCTCGCCCCAGCCGACGAGGACGTCAACGCCTGGATCAGCGACCGAGTGGAGACCCGGCTGCGTCTGGTCTGGCAGGAGGACCCGACAACTCGTCCGATCAGCGGCGCCCGGGGCGGCCAGCCCGGTGACGTCATGAACCTGGCCGACGCCGGCCCGGTGCTGCTCGCCTCGGAGACATCGTTGGCGCAGCTCAACGCGTGGATCCAGGCCGAGTCCGACGCGCCGGACGTAGCCGACCTCGACCCGGCCGACCTCAGCGACACCGAGGCACCTCCGGCGAGCGAACCGCTGGACATCCTCCGGTTCCGCGCGAACGTCGTCGTCGACGGGGACGATCCGTTCGCCGAGGACGACTGGCCCGGCGTGCGGATCGGCGACGTGGACTTCCGCACCACGATGGTCTGCGACCGCTGCGTCATGACGACCCTCGACCCGGTGACCCTCGATGGCGGCAAGGAGCCGATCCGGACGCTGGCCCGACACCGTCGCTGGGACGGCAAGACGTGGTTCGGCACCCGCCTGGTACGCACCGGAGGAGGTGACCGGATCGGAGTCGGCGATCCGGTTGTGCCGCTGGCCTGAGCTCGAACGTCGCCCACGCAGAATGGATAGATAGGGCGCGATACTGACGTCATGTCCCGGACCGGCGCGGCGCTGGGCACCGCCGCCTTTCTCGTCGCCGCGCCCGGAGTCATGGCCGGCCTCATTCCATGGTGGCTGACCGGTTGGCAGGCCGGCGACACCACCGCCGTGCTCCAGTGGGTTGGCTGGGCGCTCGTCGTCGTCGGCACCGTCGCGCTCCTGTATGCGTTCACCCGGTTCGTCACGGAGGGCCGCGGCACGCCCGCACCGATCGCGCCAACCGAGCGGCTCGTCGTCGGCGGCCTGAACCGCTACGTCCGCAACCCGATGTACCTCTCCGTCGCTGCGGTGATCCTCGGCCAGGGACTGCTCCTGGCCCGGCCCGTGCTCGTCGTCTACGCCGCCGTCTTCCTCCTCGTGACCGCTGCCTTCGTGCGCTTGTACGAGGAGCCGACTCTGGCCGCCCGATACGGCGCCGAGTACGACGCATACCGGTCCGCGGTGCGGGGCTGGATTCCCCGGCTACGACCGTGGAGCCCGACCCCGACCGACCCGGCGACCTCGTCTCAAGCGCCCTAGCCCAACGCTTGACCCGCCTCTCCCGTCACGCAGGCACCACATGCTCGGCGTGTCGAGCCGACACGCCGAGGTCCGCGAAATCCGTTGGAAACTCGTCCGATTCACCCCTTGCCAAGCACGCCGCCAGGGCGTAGAACTCTGCCTACGCCCTTCCGCAAGGAGTGGCGGTCGGACAGCAATCGAGGTCCACATCGGTGGAGCGATCCACCGGACTCGCGGGACGACGCGAGGGGACCAGGCGCGCTGACCGGCGTTCGGGAGTCGTCAGACCCGGACACACCGAGACCCGGCCAACTCATACTTGGCCGGGTCTCACCTTGTCTGCGCCGCTGCGTATCCACGTCGCCCCAAGGCCTGCGGGTTCCGGTCCTTTGTACCCAGGGAACGGGACGCCATGTGTGACCGACACACGGAAAGCAGTAAAGAGCGCAGCGGTTCGCCCCCGCGCTACCGTGCCGACCGCGCCCTCGATACGGTCGTCTGGTCGAGTCCGCCAGGCCCCAGGAGGTCTCACCGTGCCGTCCACTCCCGACCGCTCGCACCACCTCATCGGCCTGCTCCTCGGTGCGGAGGAGGACTGGCCGCAGGCGTTCGAGGCGATCCTGCGTCGCGTCGGCCCCATCACCGACGCCTCGGGCATCGTCCACCAGGTCGAGTCCGAGCGGCTGACCATCGAGCCGTTCGAGCTCACCGACCCCGTCCGCGCCGGGCTGGTCATCGACCGGCTCGCCTACTGGTACTACCACCCACGCGAGTGGCTGAAGAAGGCCGCGTTGATGAACGGGACCTATCTGCTCAACAGCCCGTTCACCTTCCAGTCGATGGAGAAGCACTCCGCCTACTGCGCCATGGTCCGGCTGGGTCTGAAGATCCCACGCACCGTGCTCGTCCCCTACAAGAACCCCGTCGACAACGTCCGATGGGCGTACACGAGCGCGAAGTACAACCAGCCGTTCGACCTCGACCGGATCGCCGCCGACCTCGGCTACCCGCTCTACATGAAGCCGTTCGACGGCGGCGGCTGGCGCGGCGTCTCCCGCATCAACAACGAGGACGACCTGCACCGCGCCTACGACGAGTCCGGCGAGATGCTCATGCACCTGCAGGCCACCGTCGAGTACGACAAGTTCGCGCGGGCCCTGTCGATCGGCCCCGAGACGATGGTCATGGACTTCCGGCCGGACGAGCCGATGCACAACCGGTATGCGGTCTCGCACGACTTCCTCTCGGCCAAGGCCGGGTCCGAGTGCGCGACGATCAGCAAGGTCATCAACGCCTTCTTCGGGTGGGAGTTCAACTCCGCCGAGATGCTCGTTACCGGCGACGAGGTCTACCCCATCGACTACGCCAACGCCTGTCCCGACGTCGCGGTCACCTCGCTTCACTACTACTTCCCGTGGGCGATGACCGCATTGGTGCGCTGGTCGGTCTTCGCGCTGGTGACCGGCCGGAAGATGTCAGTCGACCTCCACACCGACCGCTACTACGCGATCGCCGACGACGAATCGCTCTCGTACGAGGGCAAGCTCACTGCATACCTGGCCTTGGCCAACGAGCACTACACGACCGACCGCTACTGGCAGTGGTGCGAGGAGTACCTCCCGCACCTGCCGGAGCAGGTCCACGACTGGGTGACGTCGCCGGACTTCGACCGGCTGCTGCGCGAGACGGTCGACGCCACCTATCCGGAGCACGAGCGCGAGCAGTTCATGGGCCACTTCCGCGGCCTCACGGAGCTCTGGGCGAAGGACAACGCGGTTGCCTGACGCCACGACCGAACGCCACGTGACCACGGTGATCGGCGCAGTGGCCGGCGAGGAATGGGTCGTGCTCCGCCGCGTCCTTCACCCCTATCTGCGGTTCACGGACGAGCGCGGCCGCACAACTCGCGGACGCACCAAGGTCATCGCGTTGCTGCGGATGTCCGAGACGCTCCAGAGGCCCACCGAGGTCGAGCTGCGCGACGGTCAGGTCTACCGCTGGATCTGCCCTGAGACTTGAGCCGACTCGAAGGTCGCCACCTCGCCCAGCATCCGGGCCGCCGCTTGGACCAGCGGTACGGCCAGCACGGCGCCGGAGCCCTCGCCGAGACGGAGCTCGAGGTCGAGGAGCGAGGTGAGACCGAGGCTGCGCAGCGCGACGGTCGCACCCGGTTCGGGAGAACGGTGACCGGCGAAAAGGTATGCGACGCAATGGGGTTCGAGCGCCGTCGCCACGAGGGCCGCGGACCCGGCGATGACGCCGTCGAGTACAACGGGTACGCGCCGGGCGGCCGCGCCCAGCAGGAACCCGGCGAGCGCCGCATGCTCGAACCCGCCGACCTCGGCGAGGACGACCAGCGGGTCGGCCGCGTGGCCGAGCCGGGCCACCGCCCGGCGGACGACGTCGACCTTGTGGGCGAGCATCGCGTCGTCGCTGCCGGCGCCGCGTCCGGTGACGTCGGCGGCGTCGGTGCGAGTGAGGGCCGCAACGAGGGCGGCGGCCGGTGTCGTGTTGGCCAGCCCGAGATCTCCGGTAACCAGCAGGTGGTACCCGGCATCGACCAGCCGGTATGCGTGGGTGATCCCGGTCTCGACCGCCTGCCGGCACTGCGCGGACGACATCGCGGGCCGGATGAGGAGGTCAGCCGTGCCGCGAGCGACCTTGGCGCTGATCAAGCAGGGGTGCGGCGGCGCCTCGCCGGCGACGCCGACGTCGACGACCGTGACGTCGGCACCGATCTGCCGGGCGAGGGCGTTGACCACCGCTCCGCCCGCGCAGACGTTGGCGACCATCTGGACGGTGACCTCCTGCGGCCACGGCGTCACGCCCTGGGCATGAACCCCGTGGTCTCCCGCGAAGACGGCGACCGCAACGGGCTCGGGGACTGGCGGCGGGCATACCCCGGCGATCCCGGCGAGCTGCGTGCCGAGCGCTTCGAGACGGCCCATCGAGCCCGGCGGCTTGGTCAGCCGGCGCTGTCGGGCGTCGGCGGCGGCCATCGCCTCCGGGTCGAGCGGTACGACCGCGGGTAGCTCCACGGGACACATCCTGACCCCACCATGCGGGCCAAACGACATGGCAGGCTGCCTCCATGGCCGTCACGCTCGTCACCGGCGGCATCCGCAGCGGCAAGAGCCGCCACGCCGAACGACTGGCGAGCACGGCCTCCGAGGTCACCTTTGTCGCGACCGGACCGCTCGACCGCGGCACCGACGAGGAGTGGGCGGAGCGGCTCGCGCTGCACCGGGAGCGCCGGCCTTCGGGCTGGAGCGTCCTCGAGACCCTCGACGTCGCGGGGGTCTTGTCGGCCGCCCGCGGGACGGTGATCGTCGACTGTCTCGGGACGTGGGTGACCGGGCTCGTCGACGACGCCGGTCTCTGGGACGACCTCGACGCCGCCACGGACCTTCTCGACGCGGCCACCGTCGTCCTCCGCGACGCCCTGACGACGACGCAGGCCGACGTTCTCGTCGTCTCTAACGAGGTCGGGTTCGCGCCGGTGGCTACGACACCGTCCGGCCGGTGGTTCCAGGACGGGCTCGGCCGGCTCAACGCGATGGTCGCTGCCGTCGCCGATCGCGTTCACCTCGTCGTGGCCGGCCGGGTGCTCGACCTCAGCGGCACTCCCGTCGTCCCGTGACCGACGCGCTCCGCTTGGCGTTCGGCACGCTCACCCGACTGCCGACGCCACCGCCTCGCACTCTCGACCGCCGAACCGCCGGCCGGGCGATGCTCCTCGCGCCGCTGACGGCTGTGCCGCCGGCGATCGTCGTGATCCTGCTGCATCTCGGCGTGGCGGACGGTCCACTCCCGGCCCTCGTCGCCGCGGTTCTGGTCGTCGGCGTGACGGCGTGGTGGTCGCGCGGGTTGCACCTCGACGGTGTGGCGGACACCGCGGATGGACTGGCCGCCGGCTACGAGTCGGCGCGCGCGCTGGAGGTGATGAGACGCGGCGACATCGGCCCGACCGGTGTGGTCACGGTGGTCCTCGTTCTCCTGCTGCAGGTCGCCGCACTGTCGGTCCTGCTGTCCTCGAAGGCCGGATCCGCGCTTGCCGTCCTCGCGCTGCTCGCCAGTCGTCAGGTCCTCGTTGTCGGCTGTCGCTCCGGAGTGCCGGCGGCCCGGCCGGACGGACTGGGAGCGGCGGTAGCCGGATCCGTCGGCCTGGTTGGCGTGGTCCTGAGCAGCGTGGTGGCGATGGCGGTCGGGGTGCTGCTGGCAGTGCTTGGAGCGGCTCCCTGGTATGCGGGTCCGCTCGTCGTCGTCGCGGCCAACCTCGCTGCGCTCGTGACGGTGGCCACTGCTCGACGCCGGGTCGGCGGCATCACTGGAGACGTCCTCGGCGCCGCCGTCGAGATCGCCCTGGCCGCCGCCCTGGTCACCGCATCCGTGCTCGGCTGAGAACCTCGTCCACCAGTCGTCGCCGACTGCGCGCACGCCAGGGACATCGCGGGCACGGTCGACGGTGCGCGTGAGGTGACGAACGTGCGCGCACCTGGAGCAAAGCTGCTCCCACGGTGACGAAGGTGCGGGCAATCACCGGGCTCCCGGGTCAGGCCGGCGGCGGCAGCGTCACGCCGAACCCCGCGACCGTCAGCTTGAGCACGACCTGGCCCGGCGCCAGGAGGTCGGCGACCTTGGCGGCGCTGAGCACCTCGAGCTCGGCCATCCTGGCCACATAGATCTCAGGTCCGGCGAGCCGCGCCTCGTTGAGCTCCCGGGTGTTGTGCCAGACCTTCTGCCGTGCCTCGCGGAGGAACCGTTTCGACCCGGCTTGGTTCAACGGCCGCAGTACTCGATCGAGGGTGTTCCTCCTCGAGGCGGCCAAGAGCTGCGCATTCTCCGCCGACACCCGACCGGCGAGAATCGCGTCGATCCGCTCGTGGTCCCGCTGTCGTCGGGCCAGCAGCGCTGGCTTGGCGAAGTCCTCGGGACTGATGACCGCGAGCAGCGCCTGCGGGAGGTCGTAGTTGATGTGGGCGTTGATCCCGAGCAGCAGCAGGCGCAGCACCGGCAGGTCCTCCGGAGCCGCAAACGCCAGCCGCCATGGCCGGGGGACCTGGCCGCCGGCCAGGTGCGCCTCGAGGGCGCTGACGTAGAGGTCGGCGAACACCACGTCCCACCGGTCGACCCACGCGGGGTCCTCGAACCGCCCCTGCTCCACCTGGTCGCCGACGGCGATCGTGGTCCGCCGATAGGTCGCGAGGAAGGTCCGCTGGGTGGTCAGGTCGGCCGGCATGGCCGCGAGCAGCGCGTCCATCCGCGCAAGGACACCAGGTATGCCGGTCAGCTGGTCACGGCCCATGGATCTCCCCCCGTCGCCGCCATTGTCCGGCAGCGCGGACGCCGGCGACACCAAATCGGTGCGGTCAGAGCCGCCCGGTGAGGAACTGCGCCTCACCGCGGCCGAACGACCAGTCCTCGCGACGGTTCGAGGTGACCGAGACGATGAGGTCGGTCGGTTCGACGCCACACTCGGTGTGGAGGCGGGCGGCGAGCTCCCGGTACGCCGCGGCCTTCTGTTCGGGGCTCCGCCCCTGCTGCACGATCTGGATGACGACGACACCGTCCGTGCGCTCGAAACCGAGACCGGTGTCCTCGGCGATGATCTGACCCACTGGATGCTCTGTGACGATCTGGTAGCGGTCCCGCGGGGGCGCGGCGAAGACGTCGAGCATCACGTCCTGGACGACGTCGGCGATCTTGCGCAGTGCGTCCGGCGTGCGACCCTCCTGAACGTCGATGCGGACCAACGGCACGGGTGCCCCCTGGGATTGGGTGGACAGTCAGACGGTGAAGGCGGTGCGGAAGCGGTCGAGGGCCACGACACTGTCACCAGACGCATACGCCTCGAGGCCGACGGGGCCGGTGTAGCCGGTGTCGGCGAGCGCGCGGGCGATCGCGCGGTAGTTGATCTCCCCAGTGCCCGGCTCGCACCGGCCCGGCACGTCGGCGACCTGGATCTCGCCGAGGTACGGCCGGCAGCGCCGGACCGTCTCGATGAGGTTCCCCTCACCGATCTGCACGTGGTAGAGGTCCAGCATCAGCCGCAGGTGCGGGTTGTCGACCGCAGCGACGAGGGCCAGCGTGTCCTCGGCCTTGGCGAACGGAGTGCCGGGGTGGTCGGCGGTGTTGAGGTTTTCGAGGCAGAAGGTAACGCCCTCCCGCTGGCCGAGGGCCGCGACCCGCTCCAGCGTGCGGGCCGCCGCGAGCCACATCTCGCCGGTGACCGTCTCGACCGGCCGGACCGGCAGGCCACGTCCGTCGAGACCGGTGCCGTGGAGGTTGAGCCGGGGGATACCGAGGCGGGCGGCCACGGGGATGGACTGCGCCGCCGTGGCGAGCAGCTCGTCGGCGCCTCTCGGGTCGACGAGCTCGCCGCGGACGTAACCGGTCATCGAGGAGAACGTGGCACCCGTCGCGACGAGGGCGTCGACGTCCTTGACCGTCCAGTCCCAGATCTCGACCTGGAACCCAAGGCCGTCGATCCGCCGCACCCGCTCGACGAACGGCAGGTCGGTGAAGACCAACTCGGCGCACACCGCCAGAGTGAACGGGGTGCTCACCGGCCCGCGCCCTGATCCACCGGAGCCGGCGCATGGCGCTGCACGGACTCGATGCAGGCCAGCGCCACCGCCAGAGCGCGCCGCGCATCGCGGCCGGTGACGTAGGGCTCCCGCCCCTCCCGCACGGCCGCGACGAACTCGACGAACTCGCCTCGGTATGCGTCACGCATCAGCTCTACGTCTCCGCGGGCCGTGTCCTGCTGGAGACCGGCGGCGGTGTAGAGCACGGCGCTGCTGCGCGCGCCGTTGCCCGCGGTCACCATGCCCTTCGAGCCGAAGACCTCGCCGCGCACGTCGTAGCCGTAGGCCGCGGAGAAGCTGGCCTCGGCAGTGGCCCGAGCGCCGTTGTCGTACGTGATGACCACGACGGCGGTATCCAGAAGTCCCTGGTCCTTGAAGTCCGGAGCCACGAGGGCGTCCGCGGTCGCATAGACCTCGACCGGTTCCGCGCCGGGGTTCAGCCAGTTCAGGGCGTCGAAGTCGTGGATGAGGGTGAGCAGGAAGACCGTCCACGGCGGGACGGCACCAGGGTTGGCGAGCCCAGGGTCCCGAGTAAGCGACCGCATCAGCTGCACCTCGCCGACCACTCCCGACACCACCGCGTCGTGGGCCGCGCGGAACCCTGCGTCAAACCGGCGGTTGAAGCCGACCTGGACCGGGACGCCGGCCCGTTCGGCCGCCGCCAGTGCGCGGTCAGCGTCTGCGAGGGTGAGCGACATCGGCTTCTCGCAGAACACTGGCTTGGCGGCCTCCGCACAGGCGACGATTAGATCGGCGTGCGCCTCGGACGTCGCGGCGACGACGACCGCGTCCACGTGCGCGTCGGCGATAAGCGCGCTGGCGTCCGTGAACGCCGTCGCACCGAGCTCACCGGCGAGCCGTTCCGCCGCCTCGGGGCGAGGATCGGCGACCGCCACCAGCCGGGCTCCTGGCACGTGACGGGCCAGGAGCTCGGCGTGCGACGTCCCGATGCGGCCGGCGCCGACGATGCCAACACGGAGCGGCGGCTCAGCGCCAGTCACCTCTCGGCCTTGACCACGAGGATCGGCACCGGGCTGTCGAGGATGAGGGTCTGGGCGACGCTGCCCAGCAGGGCCTTGCCCACGGGGGACCGCCGGCGGGCACCGATGACCAGGAGCTCTGGCTTCATCGTCTCGACCTCGTTGAGGATCGCCTCCGCGACGTCGGGAACCTGCGACCCGCCGGCCGCGAGGTGAAGCTCCCACGGCACGTGACCGAGGTCCACGTCTCCGAGGGCCTTGGCGACGGCGTCGGAGATGCCCGCCTCGCTGGCCGCCGCGACGTCCTCGTCGAGGTTCTCGACGACGTGGATGACCGCGAGTCGGCTTCCTCGGAACGACGCCTCCCGAGCCGCCTCCTGCAAGGCTTTGGCGCTGGTCGGTGACACCTGGTGCGCCACCGCGACCGTCATCTCAGCTCCTTTCGATGCGTGACGGATGGTCAGCGCTGCTGCAGCTCGTGGGACAGTTCGGTCAGCTCGTCCCCGCCGGCCATCTGTCGGGTCAGCTCGTCGAGGGTCACTTCGGAGCGCTTCTTGTCCAGGACGGCCTGGCCGAGTTTCAGGATCACGAAGTGGTTGCCAACGAGGTAGGCGTGGTGCGGGTTGTGGGTGATGAATACCACGCCGAGTCCGGCGTCACGGGCGGCGGCGGTGTACTTGAGCACCACGCCGGACTGCTTGACACCCAGCGCTGCGGTGGGCTCGTCGAGGATGAGGACGCGGGCCCCGAAGTACACCGCCCGGGCGATGGCCACGCACTGGCGCTGGCCACCGGAGAGGTTACCGATGGGCTGGTTGATGTCCTTGACGACGATGCCCATCTTGCGCAGCTCGGAATCGGCGATCTCCTTCATGTCGTTGATCTTCAGCGGCGCGAACGGCATCTTGCCCGCCGCCATCTCGGAGCCGAGGAAAAAGTTGCGCCACACCTCCATCAGGCTGACCACGGCGAGGTCCTGGTAGACGGTGGCGATGCCGTGTCCGAGGGAGTCCCGGGGGCTGGTGAAGTTCACCTCCTGGCCGTCGACCTTCACGGTGCCCTCGTTGTGGGGGTGCAGGCCGGAGATGATCTTGATCAGCGTGGACTTGCCGGCGCCGTTATCACCCAGGACGCAGGTGACCTCTCCGGCGTTGACGGTCAGGTTGATGCCCCTGAGGGCCCGAATGGCGCCATAGGTCTTGCCCACGTCGGTCATCTCGACGAGCGGCTCGCCCTTGTGCAGGGTTTGGTCGGCGTGGTCGGCCAGGGTGTCGGTCATGTCATCCCACCTTTCTGGCGGTCGAGAGTCGCTTGACGTACAGGTTGACCAGGACGGCGAGCAGGAGCATGACGCCGAGGAAGGCCTTGAACCAGTTGGGGTCCCAGCCCGCGTACACGATGCACAGGTTGGTCATCCCGAAGATGAACGCGCCGATCGCGACGCCGATGGCGTTGCCGTACCCGCCGGTCAGCAGGGTGCCACCCACGACCGCGGCAATGATGTAGAGGAACTCGTTGCCAACGCCGTTGCCGGCCTGCAGGACGTTGAACCGGTACAGGTAGTGCATGCCGGTGAACCAGCCCAGGAAGGCGACGGTCATGAACAGGCCGATCTTGACTCGGGTGACCGGGACACCGACGGCACGGGCGGAGGCCGCATTGCCGCCGACGGCGTAGATCCAGTTGCCGACCTTGGTGCGTTGCAGCACGTACGCCGCCACGACGGTGAACAGCAGCCACCAGATCACCGTGATGTCCAGCGTGATGGAGCCGATCTGGAACTGGGCGGCGAAGATCGCGTTGAGGGATCCGTAGCCGTCCATCTGGTTGATGTTCGGGCTGGACACCGACCCGGTGACCAGCTTGGTGACGCCGAGGTTGGCGCCCTGCAGCACGAAGAACGTGCCCAGGGTGATCAGGAAGCTGGGGATGCCCGTTCTCATCACCAGGTACCCGTTGAGGAACCCGACGAACAGGCAGAACACCAGCGACAGGATCGCGCCGATCCACAGGTTGATGCCCAGCTGGTAGCAGAACATCGCGTTGATCAGGCCGGCGGAGGTCACCAGGACGCCGGCGGACAGGTCGAACTCGCCACCGATCATCAGCATGCCGACCCCGACGGCGACGATGCCGATCGTCGAGGACTGGTACAGCACGGTGAAGAACGCCGGCGCGGTGCGGAACGCCGGCGCGACGATCAGGAAGAAGATGAAGATGACGACGGCGGCGACCAGGGCCCCGATCTCGGGACGAGCCAGCAGCCGGTTCGACCATCCCAGGGTGACCCGATTGCTCGCGTCAGAAGGCGCCTCGGACGGCGTTGTCTTGACGGGTGTGCTCATGACAGCTCCAGTGCTGTTCGCGGGAGGCCGGGCCGTCCCAGGCCCGGCCCCCCTTCGGGTTGGGTTAGCGGGTGTTCTGCTTCACGAAGGGCAGGATCTGCGCAATGTTCGCCTTGTCGACGAACGTAGGGCCGGTCAGGACGGCCTTGCCACCACCCATGATGTTTCCGTTCTTCTTGTAGAGATACAGCTGGGCGATGGACAGGTAGCCCTGCAGGTAGGGCTGCTGGTCGATGAACCACTGGATCTTCCCGTCGCTGACCGCCTGGGCCGCGTCCGGGTTGGTGTCGAAGGTGCCGATCTTGGCCTTCGAGTTGGCGCCCTCTGCCGACTTGATCGCATCCAGGGCCTGCGGCGCACCCAGGGTGACGATCCAGTTGATCGACGGATCCTGGCTGAGCTTGGCCTGGATGGCCGAGGTGACCGCCGAGTCGTCGGCACCGTTGACCTGAATGTTCTCGGTGTTCGGGAACGAGTCCTTCACCCCGGCGCACCGGTCCTCCAGTGCCACCGATCCGGTCTGCTGGATGGTGCACAGGATCTTGGTGGCACCGTCCGCTGCCGCACGCTTGCCCGCCGCCTGACCGGCAAGCTTCTCGTCACTGGCGAAGTGCACCAGCGACCCCGCCTGCTGATAGAAGTTGATACCGGAGTTGAAACTGTCCACCGGAATCCCCGCAGCCACCGCCTTCTTGACCGTCGGGATCAAGGCATCAGGGGTGACCAGCGTGGTCGCGATGCCATCGACCTTGGAGTCGATCGCATTCTGAATCAGCACGGCCTGCTTGGTCGCGTCAGGGTCCGCGGAGTACTTCAGGGTGGAACCGGTGTCCTTGGCGGCCTGCTGGGCGCCGGCCTTGATCCGGTCCCAGAACGTGTCTCCCGGCGTCTCGTGAGTGATCATGGCGAAGGTGTAGCCGGAGTTCCCGCCCCCACCACCACCCCCACCACCACCGGAGTTGCTCTGGCTGTTGGCGCCACCGCCGCTGCAGGCAGAGAGGGCGAGGGTCGCGGCAGCCGTGGCCGCGGCGACCAGGGGAACTCGTCGAGGTCGAGTCGGAGTCATCGTTGATCCCTTTCGTCATGTCGTCGCGATCCGGAGCGTCGGGGTGCGGACGATACGATGGAGCACTGTCTGACGGTGCGCGGAGGCAAAGCCGAATGGGGTCCGGAGACCAGCTGAGGGCCTCGGCGCGGTGCTGGATTCAGATGTCGGCCGCTCGGGACCGGCGAGGTCGTCGCCGTGATGAGTGGCCTTTCGCGGTGCCCGCGGGCCTTGGGATAGCGCCCACGGTTCGAGCTCGCTCGCCCCGGACCGCCCCAATAAGGTCGCTCCATGAGCGCTCGTTCGGGTCGGCGTCAGTGCCAGCGGACCGAGCATGTCGGACGCTGACATCGATGTCAAGAGGTTGACTGCACATAATAATGTTCTGACATTTGCTTGACATAGCGCGGACGCCTCGCCACGATGGACGGCGATGGGACGACAGACGCGATCCTCCGCAGCGAGGCGACATCTCACGAGGGAGTGTGTATGCGAATCGGTCTTGCCGGCGTCGGACGGATCGGGGCGTTCCATGCAGAGTCGTTGAAGGGCCTCGACTTCATCGACGACCTGGTCCTCACCGATCTGGATGCCGAGGCAGCTCGCGCGGTTGCCGATCGCCTCGAGGTCGGCTACGCGGAGTCCCCGGCTGAGCTTCTCGCTTCGGGAGTCGACGGGTTCGTCATCGCGACGGCCACCCCCGGTCACGCTCCGTTGCTCCGGTTGGGGGTGGAGGCCGGGGTTCCGACGTTCTGTGAGAAGCCCGTCGCCGGGACTCTCGACGAGACCCTCGGGCTGGCCAAGCTCGCCGAGTCCTCTGACGTGCCGGTCCACGTCGGCTTTCAGCGCCGGTTCGACCTCGGGTACCAGCGGGCCCGGCAGGCGGTGGCAGACGGAGAGCTCGGCTTCGTCCACACCGTCCTGGCCGCCACGTACGACCAGTCCCCACCCCACGCCGCGTATATCCCGACCAGCGGCGGACTCTTCCGGGACTGCTCCATCCACGACTTCGACATCGTCCGTTTCGTCACCGGCCGTGAGGTGGAACAGGTCTACGCCACCGGAGCCAACAAGGGCGCGGACTTCTTCTCCGAGGCCGGTGACGTCGACTCGGCCGCGGGCGTTCTCACCCTCGACGACGGCACCCTCGTCAGCGTCACTGCGACCCGCTACAACGGCGGCGGCCACGACGTCCGGATGGAGGTTCACGGCAGCAAGGGCACCATCGGCGTCGGCTACGACCAGTCCTTGGCCGTCTCGTCGGCCGAGCCCGAAGGCGACCTCACGTCCGGCCCACGACACTGGTCGTTCATGGAACGGTTCCTCCAGGCATACCGGGCCGAGCTGACCGCGTTCGCCGACGTCGCCCGCGGCGAGCGGCCGTCGCCCTGCACCGTCCACGACGCCCTCCAGGCCTTCCGGATCGCCGAGGCATGCGACCTCTCCCGCCACGAGGGCCGCGTGGTCCGCCTCGACGAGATCCCGGCGACCTGACATGTCGGAGAACCAGGCGGGATACGAGCTCATCACGATCGGCCGCACCGGCGTCGACATATATCCGCTCGACCACGGGGTCGGCCTCGAGGACGTGCGGACGTTCGAGAAGTTCCTCGGCGGCAGCGCCACCAATGTCGCCGTGGCAGCGGCCCGCTACGGACACGCCACCGCCATAGTGACACGCACCGGTCGCGACCCCTTCGGGACGTACGTGAAGCGGCAGCTGCGGGCGCTCGGCGTCGACGACGCGTTCGTCGAGCCGGTCGACGGCCCACCAACCCCGGTGACGTTCTGCGAGATCTTTCCGCCCGACAGCTTCCCGCTCTACTTCTACCGGTACCCCATCGCGCCGGATCTCCTGATCGAACCGGAAACCCTTCCGCTGCAAGCGATCCAGGACGCCGACATTTACTGGTCCACGGTGACAGGCCTTTCCCAGGAGCCCAGCCGGGCCGCGCACTTCGCCGCCTGGGAAGCGCGCGGCCGCCGAACGCATACCGTCCTCGACCTGGACTGGCGGCCGATGTTCTGGCCCGACGCCGCCGAGGGTCGCACTCACGTACAGCGGGCGCTGGAGCACGTAACGATTGCCGTCGGCAACCGCGAGGAGTGCGAGGTCGCTGTTGGCGAGACTGAGCCGAACCGGGCCGCCGACGCGCTGCTGGACCGCGGTCTCGATCTGGCCATCGTCAAGCAGGGTCCCAAGGGGGTCCTCGCTGCTACTCGCGACGAGCGCGTGGAAGTGCCCACCTTCCCGGTCGAGGTGGTGAACGGGCTCGGGGCCGGCGACGCCTTCGGTGGAGCGCTGGTCCACGGACTGCTCCGGGGTTGGGACCTCCGCCGGACCCTGGAGTTCGCCAACGTGGCCGGGGCCATCGTCGCCTCTCGGCTGGAGTGTTCCACGGCCATGCCCACCGAGGCCGAGGTGCGGGAGGCCCTCGCGTCCCGGTCCGTACCCGCTGGAGGCAGCTGATGACCATCGACGCCCCCATCTCCGCCCTGTCCATCGCCGACCTGACTGAGGTTCGAGCGCGTGAGCCAGGACGCATCGCCTCGGCCTGGGCCACGCGCCACCGCAGACCAATCGTGGGCGCCGACGGACGACTGCTCGTCGTCGCGGCCGACCACCCCGCCCGCGGAGCCCTTGGTGTCCGCGCCGAGCGGATGGCCATGGCCAGCCGCAGCGACCTCCTCGCAAGGTTGGCGACCGCCGTCTCGCGTCCGGCTGTCGACGGCGTCCTGGGAACGCCCGACATCCTCGACGACCTCCTGCTCATGGGGGCGCTCGAGGACAAGGTCGTCATCGGGTCGATGAACCGCGGCGGGCTGCAGGGCGCGACGTTCGAGCTCGACGACCGGTTCACCGCATACCGGGCTGCTGACATCGCCGCGCTGGGCCTCGACGGCGGCAAGATGCTCACCCGCATCGGTCTCGACGACCCAGGCACGGCGGCCACCCTGGAGGCCAGCGCCGCGGCGGTCACCGCGCTCGCCGAGCACCAGCTGATGGCGATGGTGGAGCCGTTCCTGTCGGTGCGGCGTGACGGTCGCATCACCAACCTCCTCGACCCGGACTCGACGATCAAGTCGATCCACATCGCTTCTGCGCTCGGCGGGTTCAGCGCGTACACCTGGCTGAAGCTCCCCGTGGTCGACGACCTCGCCCGCGTCATGGACAGCACGACCCTGCCGACGCTGCTGCTCGGCGGCGACCCGCAGGGCGACCCGCAGGACACGTACGCCTCCTGGGGCCGGGCCCTGGACCTGCCGGCCGTGCGCGGGCTCGTCGTCGGGCGCGCCCTCCTCTACCCCCCGGACGGCGACGTGGCCGCCGCCGTCGACATCGCGGTCGAGCTGGTTCACGGCCCGCAAGGAGCCGGGCAGTGACCAGCGAGTGGGTCCTCCCGCTCGGGACCGCCGAGCGCGAGGACTGGCCGATCGCGGTCGACGACAGCGTCGACGGCTGGAAGTACACCGGCCTGTATGCGGGTTCGCTTCCTCCCGGCGACGAGCGCGGGCTCTCGACCGGCCAGCGTGAGCTGATCGTGGTGCCCTTGGCGGGGTCCGTCGACGTCCGCTGCACCGAGTCGTCGGGGGCCGTGTCCACGGTTCGGCTGGCCGGGCGCTCGTCCGTCTTCGCCGGCCCGGCCGACGTGGCCTACGTGCCACGCGAGTCAGATCTCGTCCTCGAGGCGGACCAGCCCTGTCGCGTCGCCCTCGCCGTCGCGGTCGTGCCCCCGAAGCCGCTGGGAGCCGTGCCGCGCTTCCGGCATCTGTCGGCCGACCAGGTGCCGGTCGAGCTGCGCGGCGCCGGCCAAGCCTCCCGGGAAGTCCGCAACTTCGGAGTGCCCGGCGTCCTCGACGCCGAGGCGCTCATCGCCTGTGAGGTCATCACCCCCGCCGGCAACTGGAGCTCCTACCCACCTCACAAGCACGACACCCGCCGCGAGGGCGTCGAGTCGCAGCTCGAGGAGATCTACTACCACGAGGTGCAGGCCTCCCCCGACGCTCCGGAGGGCGCCGACCCGCTCGCCTACTTGCGGGTCTACGGCACCGCCGAACGCGAGATCGACGTCCTCGCCGAGGTCCGCACCGGTGACGTCGTCCTGGTCCCGTTCGGATGGCACGGCCCAGCGATGGCCGCGCCGGGGTACGACCTCTACTACCTCAACGTCATGGCCGGTCCCGGTCCCGAACGAGCCTGGCTGATCTGTGACGACCCGGCCCACGGCTGGGTCCGCGAGACGTGGACACACCAGGACGTGGACGCGAGACTGCCTGTTGGAGGCGTTCGATGACCGAGCAAACCGTCCGGCTGACCGTGGCCCAGGCCGTGGTCCGCTTCCTCGCGGCGCAGTGGACCGAGCGGGACGGCGAGCGGCAGAAGCTCTTCGCCGGCTGCTTCGGGATCTTCGGCCACGGCAACGTCGCCGGGGTCGGTCAGGCCCTGCTCGAGAACGAGCTCACCACCGAGGGCGAGGAGCGGCTCCGGTACGTCTTGGCTCGCAACGAGCAGGCCATGGTCCACACCTCGGTGGCGTACGCGCGCCAGAAGGACCGCCTGCAAACGTGGGTGTGCACGGCGTCGGTTGGTCCCGGCTCGACCAACATGCTCACCGGCGCGGCGCTGGCCACGATCAACCGCCTTCCTGTGCTGCTGCTGCCCTCCGGCACGTTCGCGACGCGGGTCGCCAGTCCGGTGCTCCAGGAGCTGGAGCAGCCGTATGCGGGAGACGTCACCGTCAACGACGCGTTCCGGCCGCTCTCCCGCTACTTCGACCGCGTCAACCGGCCGGAGCAGCTGGCCCCGGCCCTGCTCAACGGTATGCGTGTGCTCACCGACCCGGCGGAGACCGGTGCCGTGACCATCGCGTTGCCGCAGGACGTCCAGGCCGAGGCGTACGCCTGGCCGGTCGAGCTCTTTGCGCCGCGGACCTGGCGTATCTCGCGGGCCCAGCCCGACCCGGCCGACATCGCGGCGGCCGCCGAGGTCATCCGGTCGGCGAAGCGGCCGATGGTCGTGGCCGGCGGCGGTGTGCACTACTCCGGCGCGGAGGAGGCGCTCCGCGCGTTCTGCGAGCGAACCGGCATCCCGGTCGGCGAGAGCCAGGCCGGCAAGGGCTCCCTGCCGCACGGGCACCCGCAGGAGATGGGCGCGGTTGGCTCGACCGGCACGACCGCAGCCAACGCTCTCGCTGCGGAGGCCGACGTCGTCATCGGGATCGGCACGCGCTGGAGCGACTTCACCACGGCATCGCGAACCGTCTTCCAGGACAACGACGTTCGGTTCGTCAACGTCAACGTGGCCCGGTTCGACGCGGCAAAGCACGCCGGAGTCGAAGTCGTCGCGGACGCCCGCTCCGCCATTACAGCTCTCACCGCCGCCCTCGAGGGGTATGCGGTCAGTGACGCCTACCGAGAACGCCAGACCCAGCTCTGGCAAGCCTGGGACGAACAGGTCGAAGCCGCATACCACCCGCCGGTAGAGGTCTCCGACGCCCTCGCGGACGGGCTGCTGACCCAGGGCGAGGTGCTCGGTGCGGTCAACGAGCTGACCGACCCGCGGGATGTGGTCCTGTGCGCCGCAGGGTCGATGCCCGGCGACCTGCACAAGCTGTGGCGGGTGCGCGACCGCAAGGCATACCACGTCGAGTACGGCTACTCCTGCATGGGATACGAGGTCCCGGCCTCCCTGGGCATCCGGCTGGCCGACGAGACGCGTGACGTCTTCGCGATGGTCGGCGACGGCGGCTACCTGATGATGCCGACCGAACTGGTGACTGCCGTCCAGGAGCGGATCAAGGTCGTGGTCGTCCTCGTGCAGAACCACGGCTTCCACTCGATCGGCTCACTATCGGAAACCCTTGGTTCCCAACGGTTCGGCACGCGATACCGGATGCGCGACGAGTCCAGCGGACGGCTCGACGGCCCGGTGATCCCCGTCGACCTCGCCGCCAACGCGCGAAGCCTCGGGGCGCAGGTAATCGAGGTTCATTCACACGCCGAGCTGGAGCAGGCCATCAAGCAGGTCAAGGCCGCTCCCCCGAACGCCGGGCCTCTCGTCATCCACGTCGAGACCGACCCGCTGGTCTACGCCCCGGACAGCGAGGCCTGGTGGGACGTGCCCGTCAGCGAGGTCTCCGACCTCGACTCGACTCAGGACGCATACGAGACCTACTCGTCCCACAAAGCCACGCAGCGTGCCCTGATCACGCCGACCATCTCGTCGACCGGCACGGAGGACCCGCGATGAAGCTCGCCCTCGACCCCTACATGTTCCGCACCGTTTCCCTCCTCGAGCTCCCGGGGGTCGTCGCCGATCTCGGCTACGAGTGGATCGAGCTGTCGCCCCGTGAGGACTTCATCCCGTTCTTCAACCATCCTCGGGTCGACGACGCCGGAGTGGCCGCCTTCCGAAAGGCGTTGCAGTCGGCTGGTGTTGGCGTCTCATCCGTGCTGCCGCTCTTCAAGTGGTCTGGTCCCGACGAGGAGGACCGCAAGGCGGCAGTGCGCTACTGGAAGCGTGCCATCCAGATCGCCTCAGATCTCGGCGCGGACACCATGAACTCCGAGTTCAACGGCAACCCGCGCGAGGCGGTGGCCTGCGAACGGCAGTTCTGGAAATCCATGGAGGAGCTGCTGCCCGAGTTCGAGAAGGCGGAGATCCGGCTGGTCCTCGAGCCTCACCCGGACGACTGGGAGGAGGACGGCAAGCGCGCCGTAGACCTCATCCGCGGGATCAACTCGCCGAACGTCTCGTTCCTCTACTGCGCGCCGCACACGTTCCACCAGGGCAACGACTGCGACGGGATCATGGAAAAGGCCGGCGACTTGCTGACCATGGTCCACGTGGCCGACGCCTACGACCACACCGCGTCCTCGGGGCTGCGCTACATCGTCAACCCGCCCGGCTCGCAGGTCACCGTCCACCAGCACCTCGACATCGGCCAGGGCGAGGTCGACTTCGACCAGTTCTTCGCCGGCCTCGAGCGGATCGGCTTCGACGGCATCGTCACCGCATGTGTGTTCGCCTGGGAGGACCGGGCCGCCGACTCCAGCGTCTTCATGCGCGACACCATCCGCTCTTACCTGGACAAGTGGGCGACTCCACCCACCTTCCAGTCACCCACGACCGCTACACCCTCGAAGGACATCTCATGAGCACGCCCACCCGCATCACCCACCTCGTCTCCGGCGCCGACTGGCAGGGCACCGCCGAGCGCACGTCGCCGGTGTTCAACCCGGCCACCGGCGAACAAACCGGAGTCCTCGACCTCGCCTCGGCCGACCTTGTCGGTGAGGTCGTCGCCACCGCCAAGGCGGCCTGGCCGGCGTGGGCCGAGACCTCACTGGCCAAGCGCACCAAGGTGCTGTTCGCCTTCCGGCAGCTGCTCGACGAGCGCAAGAAGGACATCGGGGCGCTGATTACCGCCGAGCACGGCAAGGTGCTGGACGACGCGGTAGGGGAGGTGACGCGGGGCCTCGAGGTCGCCGAGTTTGCCTGCGGGATTCCACACCTGCTCAAAGGCGGCTTCTCGGAGAACGCCTCCACGACCGTGGACGTCTACTCGATGCGCCAGCCGCTCGGCGTCTGTGCGGTGATCTCTCCGTTCAACTTCCCGGCCATGGTGCCGATGTGGTTCATCCCCATCGCCATCGCCTGCGGCAACGCCGTGGTCCTCAAGCCCAGCGAGAAGGACCCCTCGGCCGCGCTCGCGGTTGCCCGCCTCTGGAAGGAGGCCGGCCTGCCGGACGGCGTCATGAACGTCGTCAACGGCGACAAGGAGGCCGTCGACGCGCTCCTCACCCACCCCGACATCAAGTCCGTCTCGTTCGTCGGCTCGACCCCGATCGCCAGGTACGTCTACGAGACCGGCACGACCCACGGCAAGCGGGTCCAGGCCCTCGGCGGCGCGAAGAACCACATGCTGGTGCTCCCGGACGCCGACCTCGACCTGGCCGCCGACGCCGCCGTCAACGCCGGCTTCGGTTCGGCCGGGGAGCGATGCATGGCCATCTCCGCGCTGGTCGCGGTCGAGCCGATCGCCGACGAGCTGATCTCCAAGATCCGCGACCGGATGGGCAAGCTGGTCACGGGCGACGGCACTCGCGGCTGCGACATGGGCCCGCTGGTCACGGCGCAGCACCGGGACAAGGTGGTGTCCTACCTCGACTCTGGTGTGGCCGACGGTGCGACCCTGGTCGTCGACGGGCGCGGCGCCGACTTCGACGCCGACGGCGACGGGTTCTTCCTCGCGCCGACGCTCTTCGACAACGTCGAGCCCGGGATGTCGGTCTACGACGACGAGATCTTCGGGCCGGTGCTGTCGGTCGTCCGGGTGCACTCCTACGAGGACGGCGTCGACCTGATCAACCGCAACCCGTACGGCAACGGCACGGCTATCTTCACCAACGACGGTGGCGCGGCCCGCCGGTTCCAGCACGAGATCGAGGTGGGCATGGTCGGCGTCAACGTGCCGATCCCGGTGCCGGTCAGCTACTTCTCGTTCGGCGGCTGGAAGAACTCCCTCTTCGGTGACACGCACGCGCACGGCATCGAGGGCGTCCACTTCTTCACCCGCGGCAAGGTCGTCACCTCCCGCTGGCTCGACCCCAGCCACGGCGGCCTCAATCTCGGCTTCCCGCAGAACGCTTGAGGGTCTGGGGAGTTATCGCCTTGACGTTCCCCTCGTCACTCCCGGCTGCCCGGACGCCCGAGTCGCGAGATGCCCCACCCCTTCGGTGGGGCATCCTCGGGACCGGGTGGATCGCCGGTCGGTTCGTCGACGCCCTGCGGAGATACACCCGTCAGGAGGTGTATGCGGTCGGGTCCCGTTCGCTCGGGTCGGCCCGCT
Organism: Actinomycetota bacterium; assembly: GCA_046731055.1. Classification (GTDB taxonomy): domain Bacteria; phylum Actinomycetota; class Actinomycetes; order Actinomycetales; family Dermatophilaceae; genus Lapillicoccus. The sequence goes on from JBKPKI010000137.1 coordinate 25,286, forward strand.
CGTTCGTCGCGGATTCCGGTGTCGGCGAGGCACGCGCATACGGCTCCTACGAGGAGCTAGTGAACGACCCCGACGTCGACGTCGTCTACGTCGCCACCCCGCACCACCTCCACGTCGAGCACGCGCTCCTCGCCATTGCGGCGGGCCGGAACACGTTCGTGGAGAAGCCGATCGGACTCGACGACACTGAAGTCGGCCGGATGACGGCGGCGGCGGAGCGGTCCGGCGTGTTCCTTCGAGAGGCGCTCTGGTCCGCATACCTGCCGAAGTTCGACGTCATCCGGCAGCTGCTCGACGACGAGGTGCTCGGCACCCTCCACTCTGTCCAGGCCGACCTGGGCGAGTACTTCACGGCCGACCACCGGATCATGCGGGCCGACCTCTTCGGCGGCGCACGCTACGACCTGTTGACCTACCCTCGGTGGTTCGCGCAGTGGGTGCTGGGCCCGGCCCACGTCGTCCATGAAGTGGCGACGGTTGCGCCCCCCGAGCTGAGCCCGAGTGGTGTCGAGGGCCAGATCGCGGTGGTCCAGCGGCACGCGTCTGACACGGTGTCGTCCCTGTTTGCCAGCGTGTTCGGCGACACGCCCGCGACCGCGACCGTGGTCGGGTCGAAGGCCACGCTGCGGATCCACGGCCCCTTCTACCAACCCGGTGGGTTCTCCCTGCGGTCGCACGACGGGCGCGAGCTGCGCTACGACGAGCCCCGAATCGCCCACGACGGGCTGCACTACGAGGCGGCGGACGTCGCCCGCACCCTCGCCCCATCCCGAGACGAGAGGACGACCATCCATGGCTGACGCCGCTGCATCCAAGGCCACGAACCCAGACCCGCGCTATAGCAAGCTGACTATCGGGGTCTGCCCGGACCAGTGGGGTGTGTGGTTCCCCGAGGACGACAAGCAGATCCCCTGGTCGACGGCGCTCGACGAGATGGCGGAGGCCGGCTTCTCGATCATGGAGACGGGACCCTTCGGCTACTTCCCGAAGAACCCGACGCGGCTCCAGGAGGAAATGGGCAAGCGTGGGTTTCGAGTCGTCGCCGGCACCGGATGGGGAATCCTCCACAAGCCGGACGCGTGGGCCGAGACCGAGAAGACGTTCCGGGCCATCGCCGAGACCCACGCAGCGGTCGGCGCGGAGTACATCGTCCACCTGCCACCGCTGTTCCGGGACGACAAGACGTGGGAGTACACCGATGACCGCGTCCTGTCGCCCGACGCCTGGAATCTCTTCATTTCCAACGCCGACCGGCTCGGGCGCCTCCTCAAGGAGGACTACGGGCTGAAGATGGTGCTGCACCCGCACGGCGACAGCCACATCGAGACGCCGGATGACATCGACCGGATCTTCCAAGCCACGGATCCGGAGTTCGTCGGCTTCTGCCTGGACACCGGACATATCGTCTACGGCGGCGGTGACCCGGTGGAGCTCTGCCGCAAGTACCCCGAGCGGATCTCATACGTCCACATCAAAGCGATGGACCCGGCCTTGGTCCAGCAGGCTCACGACGAGGACTGGCCGTTCGGACTCGCCGTGGCCAAGGGCTGCTCCGTCGCCCCGCCGGCCGGAGCTCCCGACATGAGCGGCCTCATTGAAGCGCTGGCCGACCTCGACAAGGAGCTCTACGTGATCTGCGAGCAGGACATGTACCCGGCCGATCCAGGAGCCCCGCTGCCCATCGCCATCCAGACCCGCGAGTACCTCGCGTCCCTCGGCCTCGGCGTCAAGTAAGGAGCTGTCGAATGACCGTTCGCATCGGCATGATCGGCCCCGGCGGCATGGGGCAGGCGCACATCGACCGGATCCACACCGTCATCGCCGGCGGACGCGTGGTCGCGGTGTCCGACGTCGATGCCGCCCGCGCGCGGGAGGTAGCCCAGCGGATCGGCGCCACCGCATACCCGGACTCCACGAGCCTGATCTCCTCCGACGTCGACGCCGTGATGATCTGTACCTACGGACCAGCCCACGAGGTCGACGTGCTGGCGTGCATCGCCGCCGGGAAGCCGGTCTTCTGCGAGAAGCCGCTGACGCCGACGGCCGACGCGGGGATGCGGATCATCGAGGCCGAGCAGGCCACGGGGCGGCGGCTCGTCACGGTCGGGTTCATGCGCCGGTTCGACCGCTCGTACCGAGAGATGAAGGCGCTGCTCGACTCGGGGGAGCTCGGCGAGACGCTGATGGTCCACTGCGCACACCGGAACCCGACTGTCCCGGAGATCTATACGTGGGACATGGCCATCAACGACACCGCGATCCACGAGGTCGACACCATGCGCTGGCTGCTCGGCGAGGAGTTCGTCTCGGCGCGGGTGGACAAACCGAAGCGGACGTCGCTGCGGTTCGAACACCTCCAGGACCCGCTGGTTCTCGTGCTGGAGAGCGAGTCGGGCGTGCGGGTCGACGACGAGATCTTCGTCAACGCTCAGTACGGCTACGACATTCGCTGTGAGGCAGTGGCCGAGAAGGGCACCGTGTCCCTCGCCGACATGAACGTCGTCGAGGTCCGCGACGGCAGCGGCCACCGCAACCGTGTAGCCCGCGACCACAACGACCGGTTCTGGGGCGCCTTCGTCACCGAGGTCCAGGAGTGGATCGACTCGGTTGGGCGTGGGCAACACACCGGGTCGACCTCGTGGGACGGGTATGCGGCGGCGTGCGTGTGCGACGCCGGCGTCAAGGCGCTCACCGACGACGGCGTCGTCAAGGTCGAGATGATCGCCAAGCCGGACTTTTACGCCTGAGCACGACGAAGCCGTCGAGGACCAACGGCGCCACTAGTGGACGGTCCGCCTTCCCAATTCAAGGAGTTCGACGAGCACATCCTCCATGTCATTCACCAGAGTGACGTGTCCCGCGTCATCGCACAGGTGGGCGACGGCATCCGGCACGTTCGCCGCCAGCCACTGGCCGTGTGCATAAGGCACGGTCACGTCCTGCCCACCGGCCCAGACGGCAGTCGGCACCGAGATGCTGCGCACGTCGAACCCCCACGGCGCCGCGAGGGCCAACCCGTCGTCGCGCACGCCGATCACGCCCTGCGCGCCGGCCCGATGCATCATCTCGGCCAGCCATTGAGCCAGGTCTGGAGTGGACGTCTCGTCGTCGGTCGGAGTCATCAGTTGGCCCAACCCCAATCCGACGTCGGCCGCGCTGGCCGACGTCATGGGCAGAAAGTACTTCTCCTGGAACGCGGCGTACGCCTCAGGTCCCTGCCGCGCAGCGGTGAAGTCCGCGACGTTCCCGGGACCCATCCCCGCCATCCAGTCCAGGCCCGCGGCGTCGAACGGGGCCAGGCCCGCCAGCGACGCCGCGGCCTTGCACCGATCCGACAGCAGGGCCGCACAGGCCAACGCTCGCGGGCCGCCGCCGGACCAGCCCACCACCACGAATTCGTCGATTCTGAGGGCGTCCAGGATGGCCTCGACGTCGGGGACGTCATCGATGATGCGTGGACCCATAGGCAGGAGCGGTCGCGGCGTGGAACCGCCGTAACCAGGCCGCGACCATGTCACCAACGACAGGTCTAGCTTCGTCGCCAGTTCGTCGAGCCGCGGATAGTCGGCTGCCGCCGACGGACTGCCAGGGACCCACAGCCAGGGGTAATCGCCCGGGTTACCCGCCGTGAGAACCTCGAGCTTCCGGCCGTCCTCCGTCGTCACCGTGCGCAGTTCGCCGCCCATGCCGTCCATCGTGGCGTGACCAGGCCGTGCTCACCTAGGTTCGCCACGAGTTCTCATCCGATGGTCACGCAAGCCAAGCAGGGCGCAAGGAATGCGGTCATGGAGCCCGGTCTGCGCATCGCTCTCGGCAGGACCAAGCCACCGCAACCCGTTCCTGGTCACCGGGTACGACAAGGAACGCTCCTCGCGACTACTCGTATCTGATGGCCGCCGGATTCCTCCTTGCACCCAAGCGAGCAGGAACGCCTCGTGCGGCCCTGAGCTCGACGGCGCCGCGCACGTCACGTAGCGCGAAAGATCACGACCCCGAGGAGGGTTCACCTATGTCCAGCGTTGCGACTTCTGAGCAATTGGCGGTCGGGCTCACCCAGATCGCTCGTTATCGCGCCTTCCCCGAGACCGCCGGAGGGTTCACCCTGCCGAACTCCCAAAGCACCGACCGCCACATCTTCTTCTCGCTGCCCGGCGTGATCGCGCTGCCCGCCATGATCTACTACCGGACCCGCCACTTCGGAAAGCCGGCATTCTCGATCAGGATCAACGACTTCACCGCGACGCAGTACACCTTCGTCGACGGCGACGAGGCCGAACGTACCTGGCACGAGATCATTCCCGCGACCACCAGTGCGGGTCCCACACTCCGACCCGACAACAATGAACTGACCTTCTTCGCCCGCGACGGTTCCGTCGTCTTCGGGGACGTTGTCATTCTCTACACGTCAAACCAGACCACGATTCCCGTATCGGCCTAACCCCACCTTGCTCGACCAGCGCCGGACGAGCGCGGCGACGCCGTCGGCAGTGAACGAGCAACTCAGATAACCAGAAGCTCCGCCGTGACCCGCCTGAGCTCCGGTCACCGATATCGCGTTGCTGATCGACTCGATGCTGGCTTTCAGAGTCGCGGTACCCTGCCGCCATCCTCCGCGGGGACGACGATCACTCAGCAACGCCACCGCCATCTCGACCTCCGACGCGAGCAGATCACTGGGTCTAGATCACGCTGAGGGCGACGTCCTCGGGCTCGTGCCGCACCGGGGACGAGAGTCCCAGCGCCAGCCGCAGGGACCGCGCGGTGGCGGTGGCGGCCGACAGGGTGGGCAACCCGGTCAGGGCGTGAATCCTCGCGATAACGGGCAGGGACGGCATTTGTACGCAGGCCGATGCGATGACCGCTTGCGCCTGGGATCGGTCCAAGCGGGCGGCGATATCCACGAGGTTCGCCGGGTCCAGCCGGCCGACGGCGCCGTTGTCGGTCACCCCGAGACTGACGGCAGCGACCACGTCGATGTCCTCGGCGGCCAGGTAGTCGATGACCGTGGCGGTGAGCGGAGGGGCGTACGGGGTGACCATCGCCACCCGCTCGACGCCGAGGGCCTGGACGCCGGCGACGAGCGCACCGGCGCTAGAGACCACGGGAACGCCGTCGGCCGCATCGGACAGCCGCTGCTCGGCGCTGCGGTGCGCGCCGCGACCCTGCACCATCACCGCGACGAGGCACGCGTATGCGATGACGTCCACCTGCGCGTCGGCCAGCTCACCGGCGCGCTGTTCGGCCTGAGCGTCCATCGCCGCGAGCGCCTCCGCCGTCACCGCCGTCATCCGCATTCGGGCCGAGTGGAAGCTGGGGACCTCGTGGTCGGTCACGCCGTGCCGCAGGAGGGCCGGCAACTCAATCTCCATGGTGACGTTGGAGCTGGGCACCAACAGGCCGACTCGGGCGGTCATCGGTCGCTCAGGCTCTGCGTGTAGTCCCTGAGCATCAGGCGGGTCCGGGCGCGCGGGCCGAGCACGAGCCCGAAACCGAACTCGGCCAGCAGGCTGCGGACGGCATCCTGGTGCAACGACCCGTGCCGCTCCAGAACCAAGTGCGGACGGGGGTCCCCGGGCACCCGGACCACGCGGTGCAAGCCGAGGATGGTCGTCGACATCGGCAGGTACTGCGGGTAGGCGGCCCGAGCATGGGCCTCGTCGGCGTGCTCGACGATCACGAATCCCGGCTCGGCATCGAACTCGGCGCGCAGCCCGTCGGCCCGCCAGTGGGCGGGAGAGTCCTCGGCGCCAGTGACATGCCGGGACCGGTTGGCTGAGGTGATGTAGAGCAAGTCACCGGCGCAGGCGCGTTCCGCCGCCGCGAGAAAGGCGTTCGAAGGACACCGGTAGCCGGGGGCGATTACCTGCGCGGTCAGTACACCGCCGTCAGCCTCACACAGGTGGCCCGGCACGCTGGATGCGGCCGGCGCGCGGAAGCCGAAGGGTCCGCGGCTGTAGAAGGCATCGATCAGGGCCAGGGCGGTCCGGCGGGACAGCGGCTCGGGCAGCCGGTCCAGGTCCCAGACCTCCGGGAGGGACGCCGGCGGTCCGGTGATCGAGCCGACCTGGCCAGGCGGACGGCCTTTCATCATGTTCACCCGGCGAACCGTGTCGGCGTCCCCACGCGTGGTGATGACATAGAAGTTGGCAAAGGCGTGTGCGACGACAGCGGCCTCCGCGGCCAGCGCCTCAGCAGCGCTAGCCACATGAGCCGGATCGGAGATGACGGCGCGGGTGGCCACGGGGACGACACTCATGGACGGCAGGAGCACCAACGCCAGGACGGTGATACCGGCTGGCGACGACGCGATTCGCGTTGTGTGGACTAATTGCTCAGTCGCCGCTGCGCGATGAGCTGCGTGAATCCGACGAGAGCCGGATGGCTCCTACGCCGGTCGGTTGCGTTGCGCGCGGGCCGGTGCGGTCCTACTGGAGTTCGGCATCGACTGCTGCGAGGCGTGGGCCGCAGTCTGTGAGTCAGCGGCAGCCTCACTATCGCCCGCTTCGACCACTGGCGAATCGAGCAAGACGGGAGACGATTCCTCGTTCTGCAACGTTTCGTACCAGACAGCATCGGGGGCGCTTGGGAGAGCGCGCTCTTCAGCCGGCCCGGGCGGATCCGCTTGCCCGGCTAGCTGGCCGGGTTCGGCAGGATTGTCGCTCTCGCTGCCGTCGGAATTCTCGCCGCGGCCGCTTGGCGAATCCATGAGCAGGGGTGGCGCTGACTCCTCTGCGAGGAGTTGCTCGGCCGCGCCGGATCCGCCGAGCGTCGCGAGCATCTGACGGAGACTGTTCAGTTGGACGTTGATGCTGTCTCTGCGTGCTGACGCTGCAGTCACCTCGCGCTCGGAGTTGCGCGTGATCCGGTCGGCTTGCGCGCGAGCCCGCTGGAGGATGAGCGCTGCTTGCTCCTCGGCCTGTGCGATGTGCGCGTTGGCGATCGCTCGGGCCTCCTCGTATGCGGCCTCCGACTGCTCGGCCAGCTCGACGGCGCGCGACTCCGCTGCCTGCAACGAGTCTTCGTGCACTGCGAGCTGTGCTGCGATTTCCGAGGCCGCCTCGTCGCGCCGGGTCGCCAGTGACCGCTCCAGATCCGCAGCCGCGGTGGCGGCCTTCGCCCGATGAGTCTCGAACAGTGCTTCCGCCTCCGCACGACGGGCCGAGGCCTCGCGCTCGGCATCCTCCAGCACCTCGTTCGCGCGGCGCCTCGCCTCCTCGAGGACCAGGGCTGCGTCCGCGTCCGCTGCGTTGCGGACCCCTTCGGCATAGCGGTCGGCATCAGCCTGGATGGTCTCAGCCGCAGCGGCTGCCTCTTCCCGGTGCTTTCGGGCCTCCATCAGTGCAGCGTCGCGCTTCTCGGCCGCCTCCTCCTCCGCGAGGCTGAGGATCGACACCAGGCGCCCTCCCAGGTCGCCGAATGTCGGGGCGGCCGTCTGAGTTTGGGCCCCTTCCAGCTCACGGATCCGCGCACGAGCCATCTGAACGTCGCGCCCGGCCGCATCAAGTCGGGCTTGCAGGTCCTGGATCACGGCGTCGACTTGCGTCGGGTCGTGCCCGAACAGGGCCTTGTGGAATTCAGGTCGGGTGATGCTGGCGCGGTCCGTCATGGCGCCCACGATTCTAGGGTCCACTCGCCGTCAGTCAACGATTCGGCGAACATCAGATCGACACGATTTCGTCGGCGTCGACCGACCACCGATAGCCCGCGATGGGGAAGTCCGGCAGCGGGTTGTAGACCACCTCGACCTGGGGTCGTTGAGGACGGCTTGGTAGCAGTCGAGCACGCGCTCGACGCCGTGCTGGTATGCGAAGGCGCGGGTGCGCTGCGGATGCCGATGCGCATCCTGCCGTCAGATCGCCCTTTCCGCGTCGATCAGCGTCTGCGCCGCGAAACGGAGTCCTTCAAGCTGATCGAGCTCCTGGTCCTCGTGCTCGATGTTCACCGGCATGTCGGGATCGACCTTCTGCAGAGCCCGCAGGAACTCGGTCCAGTACGCCGTGTCGTGTCCTCGCCCGACGGCCACGAAATCCCACGACGAGTTGCTCGGCCAGCCGCTGAGCGTCGTCCCGCCACCGAGGGGCAGGTAGCCGCGCTCGCCCTCGGCGACTCGGGTGAACGCGTCGTCGAGAACGCCGTTGACCTTTGCGGCCTTGTTGATCCGGGTGTCCTTGGCCGCGGCGTTGTAGACCAGCTCGCCGAGGTCGGCGACGGCCAGCACCGGGTCGATGCCCTGCCAGAACAGGTGGCTCGGGTCCATCTCGGCACCGACGTGCGTCGCGTTGATCTCCTCGGCCAGCCGGTGCATCGTCCGCGGGTTGAAGACGAGATTCCCCGGGTGCATCTCGATGGCGATCCGGACGTCCGCGTCCGCGGCTCGCTGTTGGATGTCCTTCCAGTACGGGACGGCAACGGCCCACTGGTGGTCCTGCACGTCGAGGAACGGGCTCCACCACGGCAGCGGGTTCCAGACCGGGACCTTCGTGCCGGGCTCGCCGCCGGGCGCACCGGACATCGTCACGACGCGCTTGACCCCGAGCAGGGCGGCGACCTCGATCGACGTGAGCACGTCGGCCGAGTGCGGGAAGCCCTCCGCCGGGTGCAGTGGGTTTCCGTTGCAGTTCAGCGCAGTCAGCGTCAGCCCCCTGGAGGAGAACTCACCAAGGTATGCGTCCCGCGCGTCCGAGCTCGACCGCAGCTCCTCGATCGGCAGGTGGACTGGAGGCAGGAATCCGCCGGAGTTGATCTCGACGCTGGTGAGGCCCAGGTCCTTGATGATGTCCAGGGTTTCGCCCAGCGACTTGTCGAAGAGGCAGGCGTCATAGGCGCCGAGGTACATGGGTGGTCC
>JBKPKI010000138.1:0-1592 GCA_046731055.1 Actinomycetota bacterium
CGGTCGGCCGCCGCCTGCCAACAGTCCACCGTCGTCATGCCGGAAGCGTCTCCAACCGCCGTGGCACCCGGAAGTCGGGTCATCTGCCTTGTGGACCATGTGACGACATGGTCGGGCCGTGTGGAAAGAACCGAGCACGGTCGTCACCCCACGCGCGCGTTCGAAGGTGTCCGTCAGGTGACGACCGTGCTCGAACTGTCGAGGGCGCCGCGCCGAGACGCGTAGGTGCAGCTCAAGGGCGGCGGTGGCCCTGTTCGTCCGGCGCGTGCGGGGCGCCGACGACGCCGACCTCTTCCGGCTCGGGGTCGCCGACGTGCTCACCGGCGAAGACGAACTGGCGGTACGCCCAGAACCGGAAGACCGTTGCCAGCCCGATGCCGATGATCGTGTTGAGGCTGACCGCACCGCGCGAGGTGAGGTTGAGGACATCGTGGGTGAAGTTCAACCACAGCGTGGACATGACCAGGCCGATGCCGTTGACGACGAAGAACAGCAACGCCTCGTGGTGGGCCGGCCGGCTGCGCCGGTGCCGGAAGGTCCACAACCGGTTCCCGATCCACGCGAACGCCGTCGCCGCGACGCCCGAGATGATCTTCGACGTGGTCAGGTGACCAGCCAGCGGACCATAGAAGAGCAGGGTGAAGCCGCCGAAGTCGATGACAAAGGCGACCGCGCCGATGACACCGAACTTCGCCACCTCCCGCCAGAAGATGTCGACGACGTCGCGGATCCGGTCGAGGAGGCCAGGCCGAGGGGAGGCGAGCACCCCGAGATGGTACATACCCAACCGGGGCGCCGCCCGATTTGACACCATGCCGGACGGCCGGTTCTCCGCGGCTATGCGGGGTCCCCGCGAAGTATCGGAGCGAAGCGGAGAACTTCGTGGGGTGATGAGGCGGGGTCCCCGTAAGTATCGGAGCGAAGCGGAGAACTTCGTGGGGTGACTAGGCTCCCCTGCCGTGAGCGCCGCTCCAGACTCGCCGCCTCGACGGGCTCCGGGTGGCTTCCCGGTCGTGGGTGTCATCGGCGGAGGACAGCTGGCCCGGATGATGCAGGGGCCGGCCGTCGAGCTCGGCGTCCAGCTGAGCGTGCTCGTCGCCGCGCCGGACGAGGCGGCGGCCCTGGTGGTGCCCTCGGCACCGGTCGGCTCGCATACCGACGTCGAGGCGGTATACGCGTTCGCGCGCCGCTGTGATGTGGTGACCTTCGACCACGAGCACGTGCCGGCCGATGTCCTCGCGGCGCTCGAGGCCCTCGGCATCCCGCTCCACCCGGCTCCGACCGCGCTGCGGTTCGCGCAGGACAAGCTCGCCATGCGGACCCGGCTGGCGGAGCTGGGAGTGCCGGCTCCGCGCTGGACGGCGGCCCGAACGGTCTCGGATGTCGAGGGGTTCGCGGCGACCGTGGGCTGGCCGGTCGTGGCCAAGACACCGCGGGGCGGCTACGACGGCAAGGGGATCCGCGTCGTCGAGCGGGCGGCAGACCTGGACGACTGGTTGGCCGCAGTGGGGACAACCGGACCCCTGAAAGACGGGGTGCTCCTCGAGGAGCGGGTCCCGTTCTCGCGCGAGCTGGCCGTTCTCGTCGCTCGC
>JBKPKI010000139.1:0-9042 GCA_046731055.1 Actinomycetota bacterium
GAGCCGACGCCCTCGCCGCCACCGCGATCTGCAGCGGTCTTCTCGTCGGGGTGATCATGCTCGGCGCCGTCGGCATCGACGCCGGCCGGCGCCGTCAGCGGCTGCTCATCCACCAAGCCAGGAGGCGGCCTCCCGGGCGTAATAGGTGAGCGTCACCTGGGCGCCGGCGCGCTTGATCGAGGTCAGCGCCTCCAGCGCACAGCGGCGCCGGTCGATCCAGCCACGCTCGGCGGCTGCTTCGATCATCGAGTACTCCCCGCTGATCTGGTATGCGGCAACCGGCACCGTGGCCATCTCCGAGGCGGCCCGCACGACGTCGAGGTTGGTGATGGCGGGCTTGACCATGACCAGGTCGGCGCCCTCGTCGAGGTCCAGCTGGATCTCGCGGAGAGCCTCGACGATGTTCGCCGGGTCCTGCTGGTAGGTCGCCCGGTCCCCCACCAGCGACGACTCGACCGCCTCGCGGAAGGGGCCGTAGAACCCGCTCGCGTACTTCGCTGCGTACGCGAGGATGACCGTGTCGGTGAAACCAGCCTCGTCGAGGGCGGACCGGACCACCCGCACTTGGCCGTCCATCATCCCGCTCGGCCCGACCACGTGGGTTCCGGCGCGCGCCTGCGCGACGGCCATCGACGCATACCGCTCCAGAGTCGCGTCGTTGTCGACCCGCCCGTCGGCGGTCAGCACGCCGCAGTGGCCGTGGTCGGTGAACTCGTCGAGGCACAGGTCGGACATGACGACCAGATCGTCCCCGACCGCCTCGCGCACGCGCGCGACCGCGAGGTTGAGGATCCCGTCGGGGTCGTCGGCGCCGGATCCCACCGCGTCCTTGTGCGTCGGCACCCCGAAGATCATGAACCCGCCGACGCCGGCCGCCACGCAGGCCCGGGCCTCGTCGACGAGCGAGTCGACGGTGTGCTGGACGACGCCAGGCATCGACGAGATGGGGACGGGTTCGGTGGCACCCTCTTTGACGAAGACCGGCAGCACGAAGTCCCGCGGGTGCAGCCGGGTCTCGGCGACCAGCGCCCGGACGGCGGCGTTCTGCCGCAGTCGCCGGGGCCGGATCACCGGTTGCTCGACGCCCATGCTTCAGGATCCGGTATGCGTCAGCGCGCCCGGCGCCGAGCGGTCGACTTCGTCTCGCTGGGCCGGCGCACGGGCTCGCCGGCCTCCCGTGCGGCGATGGCCAACCCCAGGCCGTGCGCGGCAAGGGCGTCGACCAGCGCGTCGGAGGAGGCCTCCGGCGCCATGACGTCGACGTGGAGCCCCGACTCCTCGGCCGCCTTGGCCGTGGCCGGGCCGATGACCGCGACGACGGTCGAGGGGTGCGGCTTGCCGGCAATGCCGACGAGGTTGCGGACCGTCGAGCTCGACGTGAAGACCACCGCGTCGTAGGCGCCGGACTTGATCGCGTCACGCACCTCGGCGGACGGCGGCGCGGCGCGGACGGTGCGGTACGCCGTGACGTCGTCGACCTCCCAGCCCATCTGCTGCAGGCCGGCGACCAGGGTGTCGGTGGCGATATCCGCGCGCGGGAGGAAGACCCGGTTGATCGGGTCGAGGACCTCGTCGTACTCCGGCCAGTCGACGAGGAGTCCAGCCGCCGACTGCTCGCCGGAGGGGACGAGATCGGGCTGGATGCCCCAGTCGCGGAGGGCGGCGGCCGTGACACCGCCGACGGCCGCGATCTTGAGGCCGGAGAATGCCCGGGCATCCAGCCCGGACTCCTCGAACTTCTCGCGCACGGCGCGAACGGCGTTGACCGAGGTGAACCCGACCCACTCGTAACGGCCGGTGACCAAACCCCGGATGGCGCGGTCCATCTGCTGTGGCGTGCGCGGCGGCTCCACGGAGATGGTAGGGACGACGTCGGCCTTGGCGCCGTAGAACGCCAGCCGCTCGCCCGTTGGACCGGCCTGGTCCTTCGTCCGCGGCAGCAGCACGTTCCAGCCGAAAAGCGGCTTCGTCTCGTACCACGACAACTCGTCGCGCAGGGCGACGCTCGAGCCCACGACGGCGAGCGACGGGAAGTGGACGGTCGACTCGGTGAGCAGCGCCTCCGCCTCGGCGAGCGTGGTGACCCGGCTCAGCTGCCGCGTGGTCGTCCCACACTCGGTGAGGAGGACCGGGGTGTCCTCGGACCGGCCGGCCCCGAGCAGCCCGGCCAGCGCCGGCGCCAGCGTCTCCGGGGCGCCCAAGACCACCACGGTGACGTTGTCGGCGGTCGCTGGGGCCCAGTCGTGCCGGCGGTCGCCCGCGTCGACGACGTGCACCGCGGTGGCCTGCTGCGTCGTGAGCGGCACCCCGGCATACATGGGAACGGCCGAGGCGGCGCTGACGCCCGGCACGATCTCGAAGGGGATCCCGGCCTTGTGCAGCGCCAGGGCCTCCTCCGCGAGTCCGCTGAAGAGGCCGGGGTCTCCATCGAGGAGCCGGACGACGAGCCCGTCGCCGCCGAGTGCCTTGGCGGTGCGGACCAGCAACTTGGCGCGGGAGGCGCGCGTCAGTTCCTCGCCGTGCTCACCGTGGCCGGCGTCGACGACGGTGACGTCTGGCCGGCAGAATCCGGCGAGCAGCTCGTCACGGCTGGTCTGGCGGATCTGACTGTCCAGAACGACGGTGTCGGCGGCCGCGAGGCGGTCTCGGGCGCGCAGGGTGACGAGTCCGGGGTCGCCGGGGCCGGCACCGACGAAGGCGACGCGGCCGACTGGGTTGCCGGCGCGGGGGGTAACAGTGGGGGTCACGAGACGTGCTCCGTGGGGTGTTGGTGTTCTGTGGTCAACGTTGGGAGGGGGCGTGGTATGCCGTCGGGAGGCTCCCGAGGCACCGCGGCCGCCCCTGCGCCGCGGGTTGGGAGCCCGGCGTCCGGATTCCTGGACGCTGCACTCCCGACTCGTTCGGGCGGGGCCAGCTGGGCGGCACCGTCCTCGAGAAGCAGCATGGCGAGCCGACGTCCGGCCGCGACCGGGTCGTCGACGGTCGCGACCAGCGACCGGCGCAGCTCCGCGGAGCCGTCAACGGAACCGACGAAGGCGTGAAGAAGCAGTTCCCTCGCTTTGCCGATCTCCGCCAGCGCCCCGACCGGAGCGGTGCATCCGGCCTCGAGGGCGGCCAGCAGCACACGTTCGGCCGTGACGCAAACCCGCGTGTCGGCATCGTCCAGCGCTGCGACGACGTCGCGGACGTCGGTGCGTTCCTCGCGGCACTCGACGGCCAGCGCGCCCTGGCCGGGGGCCGGCAGCATCAGGGCCGGGTCGAGAGTCTCGGTGGCCTCGTCCAGCCGGTCGATGCGGACCAGCCCGGCCCGAGCCAGGACCACCGCGTCGACGGCTCCCGACCGGACCATCTCCAGCCGGGTGTCGACATTCCCGCGGACGTCCACGACATCCAGCCCGCGCCCATGTGCCCGCAGCTGGGCTGCGCGGCGCGGCGAGCCGGTACCGACCACCGAGCCGGCCGGGAGCTTGTCCAGGGTCAGCCCGTCCCGCGCGACCAACACGTCCCGCGGGTCTTCCCGGGTCGGCGTGGCCGCGACGACCAACCGCGGCTCGGGAGTAGTCGGCAAGTCCTTGAGCGAATGCACGGCCAGGTCGATCTGGCCGTCCAGCAGCGCCCGACGGATGGCGGCGGCAAAGACGCCCGTGCCCCCGATCGTCGTCAGGGCGTGTGCCGAGCGGTCGCCGAGCGTCGTGATGGGCACGAGGTCCACCTCATGTCCGAGAACCCGCAGCTCCTCGGCCACCGAGGTGGCCTGCGCGAGCGCCAGGGTGCTGCGCCGGGTGCCGAGCCGAAGGGTCGTCACGGTGCCCCCCCGAGCTCGGAGTGCACCGTCGGCGGCGTCGACACCGCGGCCACGGTGTGGGGGTCGAGGTCGAACAGCTCGCGCAACGCCGCGGCGTAGTCCTCGCCGTGACCGTCACTGGTGAGCTCCTTGACCCGGACCGTCGGTGTGTGGAGCAGCTTCTCGACGACGCGGTGGACGGCGCGCTGGATCTCCAGTCGCGTCGTCTCGTCGAGGTCGGGCAACCGGTGGTCGAGGCGCTCCAACTCGCTCACGACGACGGCCGCCGCGCGCGACCGGAGCGCGGCGACCGTGGGAGCCACGGACTTGACCATCCTGGAGGCGAGGTAGGCGGCGACCTCCCCGGTGACGAGGTCGCGGACCGCCTGCACCTCCGGCAGGGTCTCCACGTCGGCGCCCTCGGCGAGCAGCGCTCCGAGGTCGCCGAGCCCGACGAGCGTCGTGCCCGGCAGGTCGCCCACCTCAGGATCGACGTCGTGCGGGAGCGCGAGGTCGACGAAGACGCGGTCGTGCGGGCGAGCGGCCGCCGCGGCGGCGACGACCTCCGTGCCCACGAGGTACTGCCCCGAACCGGTGGACGAGATGACGACGTCCGCCTCGGCGATCGCGTCGGCGAGGTGGTCGATGGCGACCGCTCGGCCACCCGTGGCGGCGGCCAGCCGTTCGCCCCGGGCAAGAGTCCGGTTCACCACGAGGAGCCCGCCGACCCGGCGCCGAGCGGCGGTGGTGGCGGCCAGGCTGGACATGCCGCCAGCGCCGACCACGAGCACGGTATGCGTGCCGAGGTCGCCCAGGGCACGCTCAGCCTCGTCAAGGCCGGCCTCGACGAGGGACCGGCTCACCGTGTCGATGGCCGTCTCGTGGTGAGCCCGCTTGCCGACCCGAAGTGCTTGTTGGATAAGGGAGTTCAGCGACTCGCCGACGGTCCCGGCTCGCTGACCGGCCCGCAGGGCGTCGCGCAGCTGCCCGAGGACCTGAGCCTCGCCGACGGCCATCGACTCCAGGCCGGCGGCCACGGCGAACGCGTGCGCCACCGCCCGGTCCTCGTAGTGGACGTAGAGATGAGCGGTCAGCTCGGCTCGGTCGACACCCGAGCCCTCGGCGAGCGCCTCCCCGATGGCGGCGACCGCGCCGTGGAAGGTGAGCGCTTCCGCATACACCTCGAGGCGGTTGCACGTCGTGAGGACGACGGACTCCCCGACCGCGTCGGAGGCCGCGACCCGGTGCGCGAGCGCACCGGTGGGTGCCCCGGCGACAGCCTCCAGCAAGGCGATCGGCGCGGTGCGGTGGGACAGGCCGATGACGAGCAGACTCACCGGGCGACTCCCACCGGCTGGTCGAGGGGCTCGACCTGCATCTCGCGGAAGGCCAGCACGTGGAGCTCGGTGCTGAGGTCGACTCGCCGGACGTTGACACCTGGCGGCGCGACGAGTACGGCTGGGGCGAAGTTGAGGATCGACCGGACCCCCGCTGCTGCCATCGCGTCGCAGACCTGCTGCGCCGAGGACGCCGGCGTCGTGATGACGCCGATGGCGATCTTGCGGCCGCGAATGAGCCGCCGGAGATCGGTCATCGGGCTGATGACGACGTCGCCGACGCGGCCACCGCCGACGGTCGGGTCCTCGTCGAACAGCGCGGCCACGTGAAAACCCCCGGAGGCGAAACCCGAGTAGGCGGCGAGGGCGCGGCCCAGGTTGCCCATACCGACGATGGCGACCGGCCAGTCCTGACTGAGACCGAGCGCACGGGAGATCTCGACGGCCAGATGGTCGACCTCGTACCCGACGCCCCGCACGCCGTAGGACCCCAGGTGGCTGAGGTCCTTGCGCAGCTGCGTCGACCGCACCCCGGCGGCGGCGGCCAGCTCCTCGGAGGAGACACTCTTCGTGCCGCGCTCGGCAAAGTCGGTGAGCGCGCGCAGGTACTCCGGCAGCCGGGCGACGGTGGCGTCGGGAATCTCCCGACGGGTCGCGGCGTCGGCGGACACGGTCGCTCACCGGCTCCTTTCCGTGGTGGCCCCAAGCGAGCGCGGGGCAGACCGGGAAGGTCGGCCGGAGAGTGTCGCCCGGTGGCACGGAGCGCGTAGGTGAGTTCAGGGTATGCGGTTGTGAAGGTCGGCACAAAGTCGCCGAGCTGCGCGGATCAGCCCGTGGACCGCCTCACGTTCCAGGTGTGATGCGGGTCACTCGGAATGGTCTCCGGGCCCTGGCGCCGGACGCGACAGCGCCGCGCGGAGCCGGTCCGGGGAGACGCGGTAGAAGTCGTGCTGACGCCCGTCGACGAGGGTCACGGGAATGTGGTCGCCCCAGCGCGCCCGCAGCGCCGGGTCGTCCTCGACGGACTGCTCCGTCCAACCGACGCCGAGCTCGCCGGCGACCTGCTCCACGACGGCCCGGGCGTCGTCGCAGAGGTGGCAGCCCGGGCGGCCGATGAGGGTGATGCGCGTCGTCGTCACCGTTCCAGTGTGCGTCAGGGGAACTGCGCGTCAGAAGAACACCGAGCGACGCTGCATGAGCAGCGAGTACAGAGTCTGCTGGATCGTCTCCCGGGTCCGGTCGGTGAGATCGAAGATGAGCATCGGGTCGTCGGCGGCCCCAGGACCGAGCTCGGAGGTCTGCACCGGGGCACCGAACTCGATGAGCCACTTGCTCGGCAGCGGAATCAGCCCCAGCGGGCCGAGCAGGGGCCACGTCGGCGTGACCGGCGCGTACGGCGCACCCACCAGCCGCGCGAGGGTCTTCATGTTGCCGATCATCGGGTAGATCTCCTCCGCCCCGACGATCGAGCACGGGATGATCGGGACCCCCGCGCGAATGGCCGACGCGACGAACCCGCCGCGGCCGAACCGCTGCAGCTTGTACCGCTCGCTGAACGGCTTGCCGATCCCCTTGAAGCCCTCCGGCCACACGCCGACCAGCTCACCGCCGCTCAGCAGCCGCTCGGCGTCGGAGTTGGCCGCCAGCGTGGACCCGGACTTGCGGGCGATCTGGGACACCACCGGGGCCTGGAAGACGAAGTCGGCGCCGAGCATCCGCAGGTGTCGGTGCGTCGGCGTCTCGTCGTAGACCGCCACCTGGGTCATCAAGGAGTCCATCGCCAGGGTGCCCGAGTGGTTCGACACCACCAGTCCGCCGCCCTCGGCCGGGAGGTTCTCAACGCCGCGGACCTCGACCCGGAACCAGGTCTTGTACAGCGGCCTGAGCAACGGCAGGTATGCGTTGACGGTGAAGTCCTCGTCGAAGCCGTAGTCGTCGACCTCGAAGTCCCCGGTCAGCCGCCGACGCAGGAACGCGAGGGTGTTGGCGACCTGGCGTTCGACCTCCTCCGGCTCGACCCCGGAGGCGGCGACGACCGCTCGGAGAGCGGCCACGCCGGCCTGGACCAGGTCCTCGAGCCCGGGTACGACCGTCCGGGAGGCCTCGCCGGGGCGGACGACCTCGGGACGGGGCCTCGTCGGCGCGGCCTCCGTGTCAAGGCCTTCGCTGCGGGAGGTCGCCTCCGCGCGGAGCCGCTGCGTGGAGGACCTCGCGACTTCGGACGACCCGTCCGGCACCGGGCGCAGCGGCCGGATCGGTCGTGGCGGTTCGATTCGTCGGCCACCTTCCCGAGCCATGACCTTCGCGGCCGGCTTCGGCGCTCGAGTCGCGGGTCGCGGTCGGTGCTTGCGCCTTCTTGCGACAGTGGCCCGCGGGCCCTCCGGATCCGTGGCGGGGCGAGCAGACGGTGCGGGTGTCGAGGGCGTCCCCCTTGAAGCGGCCACCTCCGGCACCCGCGCGGGA
This sequence comes from Actinomycetota bacterium, assembly GCA_046731055.1. Taxonomy (GTDB): domain Bacteria; phylum Actinomycetota; class Actinomycetes; order Actinomycetales; family Dermatophilaceae; genus Lapillicoccus. The sequence continues at coordinate 7,585 of JBKPKI010000139.1, forward strand.
GCCTCGACGAGATCGGGCACCGCGATGAGCGGCGTCCCGCGACGTCGAGCCCGCTCGTCCGAGGCCCGAGCAGCTCCGGCGGCCAGGGCGTCGCGCGTCGTCGTGCGGCGAGGCGAGCCGATGGCCGCCGACGTCGCTGTGGTCGACCTCCCCCTGACTGCGGTCCCCTTTTTCGAGCGCGTCTTCGGTGCCACCCTGCTGCCCGCGGTGGTCGTGGTCGCACCGGTGCTCGCCGCGGCCGTCCTCCCCGCTGCGGTCTTGGCCGGGGTCGCCTTCGCGACGGCCGTCTTGGCCGCAGCCCTCTTCGCGGCGGTGCTCCCGCGCTTCCGAGGCGGCGCCATCAGCCGCCTCTCCCACTCAGGGCGGAGGCCACCGCGTTGGCCGCGGTACCGGCGGCGCCCTGCACCGCGCTGACCGCGGTCGCCGCTCCCGGAAGCACGGCGGTGACATGCGGCGCGAAGTCGAGGAACGCCTCCCGAGTCGAGTAGAGCGGTTCGAAGCCGAGCACCTCACGCATACGCGTCGTGTCGAGACCCCGACCGTAGGCGAGAAACTGCATCTGGTCCTCCGTGAAGTCGGCCAGACCTGCCCGCTTGACCAGACCGCCGAGGAATCCGGCCGCCGCCAGCGGGACCGGGAGGATTGGGCGGCCCACGAGGGCCGCAGCCTGCATGAGCGTGATGATCCCGTCCCCGGCGACGTTGACGTTGCCGACCGCGGCCGGCAACGTCGCGGCGAGGACGAGACAGGACGCGACGTCGGTCTCGTGCACGAACTGCAGCCGTGCGTCGAACCCCAGCGGCGCCGGGATCAGCGGCATGGCGAAGTAGTCGGTCATCGCGGTCCGGATCCCGGGACCGATGACGTTGGCGAATCGCAGCGTCGTGATGCCGACGTCGGGACGGCGGCGTGCGAACCCACGGACGTAGCCCTCCACCTCGACCGAATCCTTACCGAAACCGGCCCGCAGCAACGATTTTGGCCCCATGTCTTCGGAGAAGAGCGCGGGATCGCGCGGCGACGAGCCGTAGACCGCCGCGGACGACTTGACGACCAGTCGCTGCAGCCCTTCTGCCTTTTGGCACGCGGCGAGCAGCTGCATCGTCCCGATGACGTTGATCTCCTTCTGGGAGACCCGGCCGCCGGCCGAGAGCGGCGTCGCAATGACGTTCATGTGGACGACGGTGTCGACCCCGGCCTGGCTGATGATCTTGCCGATCATCGGGTTGCGAATGTCGGCCCGCACGAACTCGGTCCGCCCGATCGGGTGCGGCGGCGGCACCACGTCGACCCCGATGATCCGCTCGACGTCGTCGACGGCGCCGAGGGCACGCGCGAAGACGCCCCCCATGTAGCGCGAGACGCCGGTGACGAGCACTACGGACGCCACGACAACCCCTTCCACCGTGCACGACCGGACCGGTCGATCCTAGCGAGAGGCCCGAAGTGGGACGGAGG
>JBKPKI010000140.1:0-49930 GCA_046731055.1 Actinomycetota bacterium
AGCAACCGGACCACGTCCGTCGACCACTCGATGTGCAACGGTTCGCCGCCACGAGGCTGAGGGCGGGATGGACAACTGACTTCGCGCGCGCCCCCCTCGACATGGCTGATCCGAGCTGCTCCAGTAACCCGGGCCTCAAGACCCCTGCGAGCTTGCCGCGAAACAATCCACTCCGGTCTAGTCCTGCGGAACCTCGTCTTCGTGGGTGGCGCGGACCGGCCGGTTCAGCGCCACGGCGGCTCCCGGGAAGACCATCACCGACAGCACCCCTGCACCCACGAGGGCGGCCGCGTTTGCCGGCAACATGTCTCCGGTGCTGAGCCCGATTTCGGAAAGCGCAACCAGCAGCGGTAGCGCGGTCGCGGTCAGGAACATCATCTGGAACCGTTTTGGCAGCGGTAGCAGGCGTCGGTAGAGCACCAGTGCCGGCAGCCCACGGACCGCGAGCAGTAGGACGAAGAAGACGATCAGGCGAAGTGGGTTCTGGGCGATCGAGTGCAGGTCGAGACCCATTCCGGAGGCTACGAAGAACAAGGGGATGAAGAAGCCGTACCCCACGGCGTCTAGCTTGGCCTCCAGCGAATGCACGTCACCCGGCGCCCAGCGCTTGAGCACGACACCGGCCAGGAACGCGCCCAGGACGACGTCGAGGCCGAAGTTGCTGGCCACCAGGAGCAGCGCGAACAGCAGCGTCAGGGTGAACCGAAGGGTCGTCTGCGAGGTCTCGTCTTCGCCCTCGCGGGTGATCCTGGCGAACCGCTGACTTCGTGCCAGGCGAGGGACGAAGGTCAGCAGAAGGGCCACCGCGCCCATCGCCACCAGCGACACAAGGCCAAGGATCTCGCCGTTGGCACTCAGGAAGATCGCGATCCCGACGATCGGGAGGAACTCGCCGACCGCCCCCGCAGGCAGGATGTAGGAGCGGAACTTCCCGCTGAGCATGTCGTTGTCACGCAGAATCGGCAGCAGCGTGCCCAACGCCGTCGTGGTCAGCCCCAAAGCCACCGGAACGAACGCTTGCACGAAGCCGATGGCCGCCAGGAACCCGGTCACCGCGATCGCCAGGACCGCGGTCACGAACCAGGCGGCGACCGCACGCCGCCCGCCGCGTTCACGGAACAGCTCCAGCTCGAGCTCGTAGCCGGCCATCAGGAACAGAAAGCCAAGCCCGATGTTGGCCAGCAGATCGATCGTGTCCCGCTCCGCCCAGCCCAGGACGTCGGGGCCGATGACGATGCCGCCCACAATCAGCACCACTACCTGCGGCACCTTGGCCCGGTGCAGCAGACCGACCACGAATGGCGCCAGGGTGGCTACCAGAGAAACGACCAGCAGCGTACGCAGTCCCGTCTCAAGGCTCATCGACACCCGCTTTCGGACAAGAGTGCTTTCACGTGATCATTACGGTCTGGTCGCCCCCGCGTCACCCGGGCTGCGCGAACCTCCCGAACGCCGTCACCCAGCTGGCGGGGCGGCTCACCTGGGCGAGGGACAACCGATCGAGCAGGCCATCGCGATCATGATGGACGCGCACGGGCGCTCGGCCGTCCATCCCGACCGCATCGAGGGGATCGGCGCCTTCAACGAAGGCCGCGAGCCGACATTCAAGGACTCCGACTTCTGAACTACACCACACACGCGTCGACCCGTCGCCTCATAAGGAGCTGAGCACATGACACGGGCCGAAGACCTATAGAGGCGAGCCGGCCTGCTGATGATCAACCCCGCCCCGTACAACGCGGAAGCTCTGCCCGGAGCCCTCGACGGTGACATCACCCCCACCGAGCTGCACTACGTCCGGAGCAACTTCGCCCTACCGGCTCACGACGGCACGCTCGAAATCGGCGGCGCCGTGGCCACCCCACGACCCTCACCATCGATGACCTGCGCTCGATGCCGGCACGAGATGCGGCCGCTGCCCACGAGCGAACCCTGAGGTGGCTATGCCGTCTCGACCGCCCGCTGAACCGGCGCCGCCCTGCACGACGTTCTGCAGCGGGTGTCGCCGCAGGCGGATGGCGTCGACGTCCGGTTCGAGGGCGCCGATCATGGGGCCTACAGCTGACGCCGATCCTGCCTGACACCGACCGGAACGACCTGAGCATCGTCCGAGCCTTGCCGCTCGCGCACGCGACCGATCCCGCCGCCGGCATTCGCATCGCCTACGCGATGAACGGCGAGCCCTCGGCCCGGACCACGGAGCCCTCTTCCGACTCATCGTGCCGCATTGGTACGCCGTCGCCTCCCGTGAAATGGCTCAAGCGCATCGACGTGGCCACCGAGGCAGAACTGGTCCTTCGCCTGGGAGGCCAACGACGTGGGACGACACACCATCCGCGTCCGAGCCACCGACGCGGCCGGAAACGTCCAACCGGACGTGCCACCATGGAACCGCCTCGGGTACGGCAACAACGCCATCGAGGTCCAGTACGTCGACGTGCACTGACCGCCGAGCCGACGCATACGCTGTCGGAATTGCAGTCGGGATGGCTTCGCCGCCGGCCTTGCCGAGAGAGTCCGCGAGCATTAGCCGCGGCCAGCACGAGGCCTGCCGCAAGCCGCTGCCAAGACCCGAAACCACGCCTCGACCAGATTTATCCGATCGACCGCGTCATGGATGCCACGTATCGGAGTCTTCCCTCGTGCAGACCGTGGCGCTGCCCCGACCCTCGAGCGGGCAGCGCCACGGTCCCTAACTGCGGAGCACGCGAACGCGCTGAAGGCTCCGTCCAACGGGGGTCTATAAGGAGAGCTAGGGCCCGGAAACCCCAGTCCGGTGCGGCTTGCCCTCGGCCGGTGTCCACGGAAGACCGAGAGTGATCGGATTCTAGGGGTGGACGTGGCTGTCCTTGGGGGTATCGGCGCACACGTAGGTACGTGAGTGCGCGTGGACGCGGCGGTTCTCGGAGGATGTCCTGGCGCTCCTCGCCGAAGGACGGTCCGGCTACAACGACCTGGTCGCCATCGGCATCATCACCGAACTACAACATCGAGGCTGGCGGCCAGGGGTGGACATTGGCCTGGCGGGCTTCCACGGGTCATGGCTATGCGAGGTCACCTCTCACCGGGCGTGACCTCGGTCCATCTTCCGTTCGACGCCGCAGTCCGGCATGCCGTCCTCGACCTCATTGACCTGATCGAAGGGCGCGACACGATCGCCCTGCGGGAACTGCCAACCGGTTTGGTCATTCATGAGTCGACGGCCGCAACAACGCGACGCGCCGAGGCCGGACCTCTGCGGTCTCCTTGGTGTAGGGCCGCCGCCTGATCTCACGAAGCACGAGCCGTCCGCGCCGGCCAACGCTTGGCCGGCGCGGAAAGTAGTCCTCGGTACGAGTGGCGCTCAGAAGGGCATGCACGCTCTTGCGCAAGCGGTGCGATCGTGCCGAACAGCGAAGGTTTGAGACGCGACTTTTTGGGACCCTCGTGCCTTGTGGTGTTGTCGTTTCTGACCTGGGCGTGGCGGGACGCGGGTAGTCCTCTGCGTGGGATGCGATCCAGCTGCGCACTAGATTCAACCCTTCAGTGGAGGACGATCCGTGTTTGAGGAGGTGGTCAGAGTCGTCTCGCGAATGCACTGACATCAGCGTGAGGCGTTGTGTGTCAAGGGTTTTGGTCGGTGCCCTGGCGCATCGTCAGTTCCCCGCATGGCGGTAATCGGGCCGGGCCGGGCAGCGTGTCGGTGGCGGTGGCGATCTACACGTCCGAACCTAACGACCCGGGTCGTCCCTTCGGGTAGGAACCGAGGTGTGTCCCAGTGGCGCTACAGGCATACGGTTCTCAGGGTCGCGCGTCCCGGCTAAGTGTGTGCGGGTCGCGCGCTCCCTGAAGGTGGGGTGCTCTTCCCGTCGTCGGCCTAGAAGGTGGTGTATCCGCCGTCGGCGACGAGGACGGAGCCGGTGATGAAGCTGGAGGCGTCGCTGGCGAGGAAGACGACGGCGGGGGCGAGTTCTTCGACGGTGCCGTAGCGCTGAAGCGGGGCGTCGTCGATCCAGTGGCGCCGGTACTTCGGCTCGTCGACGGGCGACATGTCTGTCTTGATGTAGCCGGGAGCCAGGGCGTTGACGCGGACTCCGTAGGAGCCCCATTCGGCGGCGAGGCTTCGGGTCAGGTGGTGCACGGCGGCTTTGGAGGCGTTGTACGCCGGCTGCCATTGCGGCCGGTTGACGATGAGGCCGGACATGGAGCCGATGTTGATGATGGCGCCGGCGCGCTGGTCGACGAAGTGGCGCCCGAATGTTCGTGCGCATTGCCAGACGGCGTCGAGGTTGACGTCCATGACGTGTCGCCAGTCCTCGTCAGTGACGTCGAGTGCGGGTGCGTGGATGCAGGCGCCGGCGTTGTTGACGAGGATGTCGACGCGGCCGAACCGATCGAGCGTGGCGTCGAGGATTCTCGTGACGTCCTGGGGGACGGTGACGTCGGCGGCGGTGAACGCGACTGAGGCGCCGCTGTTGCTCAGTGTCTGGCTGACCGTGCGGCCGCGGTCGGTGTTGCGGCCGACCAGCATCACGGCAGCGCCGGCATCGGTCAGCGCCGTGGCGAAACCCTCTCCGAGACCCCGTGTGCCCCCGGTGACCACGGCGACCCGGCCTTCGAGGCGGAACCGGTCGACGGCGCTCATGTCACTCCCCCGGCCTGACGATGGCCTTAATGCTGGTCGGGTCGTCTCGTGATGCGGTGAGCGCTGCCTCGACGTCGCGGAGGCCGTAATGGCCGGTGACCATCGCGTCGAGGTCCACTCGCCTTGATGCGGCGAGCTGGATCGCGGTGGGCCAGGTGTTGGCGTACCGGAATGCGCCGGTGATGGTGAGTTCTCGGTCCTGGACGTAGGACAGGGGCAGCTGCACGGTGTCGCCGCCCATGCCGACCAGGACGACGCTTCCGGCTCTGGCCATGGTGTTGACGGCGTCCCATGTGGCTCGGGCGTTGCCAGAGCACTCCAGCAGCACGTCGGCCTCGATCCCGGCATCGGTGATCGCGGTCTGCCCGACGTCGATGGTGGCGAGCCCGAGATCGGCGGCCAGCTGCAGCCGGTGCCGGTTCACGTCGGTGACGGTGACGGTGTCGGCCCCGTATGCGCGCGCGGTCTGGGCGGCGATCAGCCCGATGGGGCCGGCGCCGGTCACGAGCACGCTGGTGCCGGGCGCGACGTGGCCGCGGCGGCAGGCCCAGACTCCGACCGACAGCGGTTCGATCAGGCCGGCGGCGTCGTCGCTCATGCCGTCCGGGATGGGGTAGACGAACGACGCCGGCATCGCGACGTACTGGCTGAACGCGCCGTCATACGGCGGGGTGGCGAAGAACCGGACGCCAGGACACAGGTTGTACCGCCCGGCCAGGCACTGCGGGCAGCGTCGGCACGGCACGCCCGGTTCGATCGACACCCGTTGGCCAATCTCCAGCGTGGTCACCGCCGACCCGATCGCGGTGACCACACCACCGGCCTCGTGACCCAGGACCAGAGGGGATTCCACCACGTACGGACCGATCCGTCCGTGCTCGTAGTAGTGCACGTCGGACCCGCAGACACCCACCGACCCGACCTCCACGACGACTTCGTCGGTTGCCGGCTCCGGGACTGGGCGCTCCTCGACGTCGACCTGTCCCACGCCCCGTAGCACGCTGACCTGCATCATCGACATCACGGTTCACCAATTTCACATATGAGCATCCGAGTGGGTCATTGTGCTCATCTGGTACCCTCACCGTCAAGCCGTGCTCATTTGAGAAGGGGAGGAAGAGGGGGATGCCAGCACCCTCACATGCCCCTTTTGCCGGCCCACTTGAGATGGTCACAACCGCCCGGATCGCCCGGCTCTTTTACACAGATGGCTGGTCAAAGGTGCAGATCGCCGAAGAGCTCGGTCTGACGCGATTCAGGGTCGCCCGCCTGCTCGAACTAGCCCGGGCGAGCGGCATGGTCCGCATCACGGTCGCGGGAGCCGGCTCCCTGGACCTCGTGCTCAGCGAACGGCTGTGCCAGGAGTTCGGACTGCGCCATGCCGTTGTCGTCAACACGACCATGGGGGACGACCAGGAGATCCGGTCACAGGTCGGTACGGCAGCAGCAGAACTCCTCAGCGAGATCATGAACCCCAACGACGTGCTCGGGGTCGGCTGGGCCCGAGTCGTGCTAGCCATGGCCGCGATGCTGCGCGGCCTACGCGCCAGACGTGTTGTGCAACTCACCGGCGCGCTGACCCGACCCGACGTTGAAGCCGTTTCTGTCGACGTTGTGCGCACCATCGCCCGAGAAGCGAAGGCCGATGCCTCCGTGTTCTACGCGCCCATGATTGTCAGTGACGAGCACACGGCACGCGGCCTGTACCGCCAAGCGGCCGTCGCCGAAGCCGTCACCCACTTCGACACCGTGACCAAGGCCGTCGTCGGTGTGGGCGGTTGGAACCCACCCGGCTCCACCCTTTACGACGCACTCACACCACGAGAGCGCACCCTCGCTCGCAAGGCAGGCGTCGAGGCCGACCTCTCGGGAGTTCTGCTGGACTCCAGTGGCGACGCCCTCGACACCGAACTGACCCGACGCATCATTGCAGTCAGCGCACCCCAGCTACGAAACATCCCAGAAGTCATCGGCGTCGCCTACGGACTGACCAAAGTCCCCGCCGCCTACGCAGGCATCCGCGGTGGATACCTCAACGCCCTCGTCACCCACGCCGACTTCGCCCGGCGACTTCTCAACACCGGCGACTAGCTCACACCCCCGGCACTCCCAACAACCTTCCAAGCGGGGATCCGCTCGTGCCGCTTTCGGGACGCCCGACTAAGTCGGTTTTCAAGACGGGACGCTACTAAGCCGCCGGGTCCGACCTCAGTTCGGGCCAAGTCCCACGTCAATGGTGTCCTCAGCGGTGCGCGAACTTGCCCTCTGCGTTGCGGACGTCGACGGCCCGGCCCGGGACCGCGCCGACGCGGTGCCCACGTGCGGCGTGGTGGCGCGCACTTCGGCGACCACCTCGACGGAGAGATCCGGGGCGGCCCGACACGAGGCCAGCACGGCACCGTTGCGAGCGGCCACCGTGGCACCGCGCTCGCACCCGGCGGACGAGGAGTCGCCTCGAGACATCGCCGCCGCCGCGGCTAGCGCGCCGAGATCGGCGGCCGCCTGCGCCCGGTGCGCGGCCACGACCGCGCTGACGACGAGCAGCGCACCGACGGTCATGGCGAGCAGCACGCCGGCCACCCCGACCACGGCCACCGTGCCCGAGCCTCGGTCTCGGGCACGCCGGCGCGAGCAGACGCCGAGCATCCCCCTCGATACCGTCATGGGAGCTCCTCCCGCGCCGCCGTCGCCGAGCCCCGAACCGTCACCATCTGCCACCCCGCCAGGTCGCGGCTCGCCGATACGGTCGCCGACACCTCTGCGCCGGTGCCGCCGAGCACCACCGAGGCGCCCGGCGGACCCGCAGTGACCGCCAGCGCCCGCGCCGAACCCTCCGAGTCACCCCGCGCCAACGCGCGAGCCGCCAGCCGGGCGGCATCGAAGCACCGGACTTCGTCGATGCCCAGCCGGATCGCCGAGAGCCCCAGCGCGAGCACCACGACGACGACTGGCACCGCGACCGCCAGCTCAGCGGTCACCATCCCGCGGTCGCGCCGGCCCGACATGTCAGCCGGCCGAGCCCAGTGCCGTCGTGATGATGCTCGTCAGTGCGGACATCACCGCGCCGGACTTGACGACCGCCAGCAGCACAGCGGCGAAGGCGACGGCGGCAAGGGTCCCCACCGCATACTCCGCCGTCGTCATGCCGGCTGACCGCAGTCGACCGACCCGGCACCGTCTTGCCCACATCCGGGCACACAACGAACCTCGCATCGACTTCCCCTGTCCACCAAGGCGTCCGGGACGAACGCCGGCCGGGCGGTCCGGCCTCCGCCATCGATGCTCGCGACGAGCACGGCGCAGCGCGAGACCCAGCCTCAGGCCTGTGGATCGTGTGCCGAGCCGCGCATACCGTGTGCACATCCCGCCCCGACGGCTAGGGGCCGAATCAGGAAGTCCCGGACGAGGACGGAGAGACGAGGATGGAGAACCGAATGAGCGACCGACCCGAAACCCAGTCACCCGAGACCGACGCGCCTATCGACGGCGACGGGGAAGGCATCGAGATCACGACGAGCGAGCCGAATACGTTCGAGCCCGAAGAGGACCCCGACGCCGCTGAGGGCTGACATCAGCGCGCGGTATCAGCGGCGTCGCCTCGAGCCTCATTTTCGTTAGCCACGGAACCCCCATGCGGGCCGCGGGAGACTCGGGACCTCCGGCCGTTCGCCTGGCCGTGGCGACAACGTCGAAGAGGCCGGTCGACCCTACCGTCGGCCGCCCTCACGCTGCGAGAGGGACGTCCACGCGAGACGCGAGGTCCGCCAAGGAGATCCCGAAGGTCTCGGCCACGCGCGCGCCGTTCGGACCGACCTGGAAGACCGCGTAGTCGGTGTAGACGCAGCTGACACAGTGCAGGCCCGTCAAGGGGTACGTGCACTCGGTGACGAGCTTCGACGAGCCGTCCTTGGCAAACAGAGTCATCATCACGAAGACCTGCTTGGCACCGATCGCGAGGTCCATCGCGCCACCCACCGCGGGGATGGCGTCCGCCGCTCCGGTATGCCAGTTCGCCAGGTCGCCGTGGTGCGACACCTGGAACGCACCGAGCACGCAGACGTCGAGATGGCCGCCGCGCATCATCGCGAACGAGTCCGCGTGGTGGAAGTAGGACGCACCGGGCAGCTCGGTCACGGGGATCTTGCCGGCGTTGGTGAGGTCGGTGTCGATCTCCTCACCAACCGCGGCCGGCCCCATCCCGAGCATTCCGTTCTCCGTGTGCAGGACGATGCCCGCGGCCGGGTCGAGGTAGTCGGCCACCGTGGTCGGTTGGCCGATCCCGAGGTTGACGTAGGAACCCGCCGGGATGTCTCGGGCGACCAGCGCGGCCAGCTCCTTCCGGTCCAGCGGTCCACGCTCGGTGTGCTCGACGGTCGCGGAGATGCCGGTATGCGTCTCGGCGGCGGTGTCGGTCATGACGCCTCCGTCCGTGCTGGTTCTGCGGCCGATCCGGCGGCCGAGAGGTCGAGGACCCGGTTGACGAAGATCGACGGCGTGACGACGCTCTCCGGGTCGAGCGCGCCGACGGGAACCACCTGAGCGACCTCGGCGATCGTGAGGTCGGCGGCTGCCGCCATCACCGGGCCGAAGTTCCGCGCCGTCTTCCGATAGACGAGGTTGCCCATCCCGTCGGAGATGTGCGCCCTTATCAGGGCGACGTCGCCGCGGATCGGGTATTCGAGGACGTAGTCCCGGCCGTCGATCGTCCGCGTCTCCTTGCCCTCGGCCAGTGGCGTTCCCACACCGGTCGGCGTGAAGAACGCCCCGATCCCCGCGCCAGCAGCGCGCATCCGCTCCGCCAGGTTTCCCTGCGGCACGACCTCCAGGTCGACCTGGCCCGCGCGGTACAGACCGTCGAACACCCAGGAGTCAGACTGTCGCGGGAACGAGCAGATCATCTTGCGAACCCGGCCCGCTGCCAGCAGCGCCGCCAGGCCCGTGTCCCCGTTGCCGGCATTGTTGGAGACCACCGTGAGGCCAGAGGCGCCCTGCCGGATCAGCGCGTCGATGAGGTCCACCGGCATACCCGCCATGCCGAAACCACCAACGAGAACGGTGACCCCGTCGGCGATTCCGGTCACCGCCGCATCCGCATCCGTGACGATCGAGACGCGTGACATCAGGCGTCCTCGTTCTCGAGCACGACGGCGAGTCCCTGACCCACGCCGATACAGATCGCCGCGACCCCCCACCGATGCCCGCCGTCGCGCAGACGCTTCACCAGGGTGCCGAGGATGCGTCCGCCCGAGGCCCCCAGCGGATGCCCGATCGCGATGGCCCCGCCCTTTGCGTTGACGATCTCCGGGTCGACGCCCCAGGCGTCGATGCAGGCCAGCGACTGCACCGCGAACGCCTCGTTCAGCTCGACCGCGCCGACGTCCGACCACTCAATTCCCGCCCGCCGCAACGCCTTTTCCGCTGCCTCGACGGGGGCATACCCGAACATCTGCGGCTCGAGGGCGGCCGCGCCCCGCCCGGCGAACCGGGCCAGCGGCGCGCTGCCGATCCGCGACTGGGCCGCCTTCGATCCGAGCACCACCGCCGAGGCGCCGTCGTTCAGCGGTGAGGCGTTGCCGGCGGTGATCGTCCCCTCCACGCGGAACGCCGGGGTCAGTGTCGCGAGCTTCTCCACGGACGTCCCCGGCCGGATCGACTCATCGCGCGCGATGTCGGCGCCCGGGACGGTCACGGTGATGTCGTCGTAGAACCCTTCCGTCCACGCCGCGTCGGCCAGGCGGTGCGACCGGGCGGCGAACGCGTCCTGCCGCTCGCGGGGGATCGCGAACTTCTCCTGCAGCTGCTCGTTGCTCTCCCCCAGCGACACCGTCCACTCGGGCGGCATGTTCGGGTTGACCAACCGCCAGCCGAGCGTCGTCGACACGGCCGTGACGTCCCCCGGTGGGAACGGTTTCGCGGGCTTCGGCAGCACCCATGGGGCCCGGGTCATCGACTCCACGCCGCCGGTGACGACGACGTCGGCGTCGCCCGACTCGATGGTGCGCGACCCGATCATGGCGGCGTCCAGGCTCGACCCGCACAGCCGGTTCACGGTCGTCGCCGGAACGGTCACCGGCAAGCCCGACAACAGGACCGCCATGCGACCCACGTTCCGGTTGTCCTCACCGGCTCCGTTCGCATTGCCCCAGACGACGTCCCCGATGTCCTGTGGGTCAAGATCCGGCACGGCGGCCAGCACGCCGGTGAGCGCGGTGGCTGCGAGGTCGTCGGAGCGGACGCCGGCGAGGCCGCCGTTGAACTTGCCGAATGGAGTCCGTACCGCGGCGTACACGTATGCGGACTCGCCGGTGTCGTTTGTCATCAGGACTGCTCCTCGGTGGAGATGGATTCCGCAAGGACGGTTTGCGCGATGCGGAAGGCGGTGTTGGCGTCAGGCACGCCGCAGTAGATCGCGCTCTGGAGGAGCACCTCTTTGATCTCCGCGTCGGTCAAGCCGTTGCGGCGGGCGGCGCGCAAGTGCATGGCCAGCTCGTCGTGGTGGCCACGGGCGATGAGGGCGGTCAGGGTGATCATCGAGCGGCTGCGCCGGTCGAGGCCGGGTCGGGTCCAGATACTCCCCCAGGCGTAGCGGGTGATGAGCTCCTGGAAGTCGCGGGTGAGGTCGGTGGCCGCTGCCGTCGCCCGGTCGACATGCGCATCACCGAGGACCTGGCGCCGCACCGCCATTCCCTTGTCGTACAGCGCGTCCGGCGCCTCGGACTCCATGGCCGGGCGTATGCCGGTGGTCATGTCCTCGACCGGTGCCAGGTGCTGCGTCAGGAGCTTGGCGACCATCGCCGGCGCCTCCGCGGGCGCGAGGTGGGCGACGCCGTCGAGGACGACGAGCCGGCTCTCCGGCACACCGGCCGCGATCTCCTCGAGCTGGACGACCGGCGTGGCGACATCCTCCGATCCGGCGACGGCGAGCACCGGCGCGGTGATCTTGCTCAACCGGTCACGGACGTCGAAGCGACCGAGGGCCTCGCATACCTGGGCGTAGCTCTCGTCGTCGGTCTCCTGCAGCGAGTGCAGGAGCATCGAGACCCGTTCCGGCTCGCGGTCCGCGAAGCCGTCCGGGAACCACCGCTCGAGCGACAGCGCGATCAGCGAGGAGGTGCCCGAGGCACGAGCGGCAGCCGCGCGGTCCGCCCAGCCGGGCATGACACCGAAGGCTGCGCTGCTGCAGAGGATCACGGCCGCCGCCACCCGTTCCGGAGCGTCGACCAGGAGCTGGAGGCCGGCTGCTCCACCGGCCGAGTCCCCCGCGTAGAAGAACGGCCCGGACGGCTCGCCACGCTCGTCCTGGACACCGTCGACGAGGTCGAGTACCGCCCTAGCCAGCTCCGAGAAGTCCATCGCCGACCCGGTGGTCGCCGGGCTGGCGCCGTGTCCGGGGAGGTCCCAGCCCACCAGGTGGAAGTCATCGGCGAGCGCTCCGACGCATCCCTGCCACAGCGCCTTAGCGGAAGTCCCCAGGGATGGGCCCAACACGAGCAACGGCTTCCGGTTGCCCTCCGGTCCGGGGTCACTGAACTGGGTTCCGAGGATGCGCACCCGGCTCATCGTGCCGTCCCTTGACGGCTGGAGGCGCGGGACAGGACCGCGTCGATGACGAGGTCCGCGACGCCGAGGTACGTCATGGGATCGTCGGCGGCATCCTCGCCGGCGATCGACTTCTGCTCGGCCAGCAGCGCGCTCCGAGCGCTGGCAACGGTTTCCGCCATCCGTTCGGCGTTGACCCGGAGACCGGACACCAGCTCGGTGGTCTGCGAGCCGGCCACGACGGCCTGCCGGGCGAGAGTACGCAGCGTTGCCCACTCGGCGTGCCAGGGACCGTCCGGCCGCTCGTCGACGGCCAGGGCGGCAGCCGTGTGCAGCGTGGCCGCGAGGGTGGGCGCCGTGATGGCCGCCCGGCGAACCAGCACGGACAACACCGGGTTCTGCTTCTGCGGCATCGTCGACGACCCACCGCGACCGGCCACGGCTGGTTCCGCCAGCTCGTCGATCTCGGGGCGCCCGAGGTTGGCCACGTCCGACGCGATCCTGCCCCACGCGTCGGTGGCGGTGACGAGCGCGTCCCCGATGGCCGTAACGGGACGCCGCGACGTGTGCCACGGAGGTCGCGCGGCCAGCCCCAGCGTCGTCGCCAGACCGTCGGCCAGCGCCACCGCGACAGCGGCGGGATCGTCAAGCGCCGCCCCACGAGCGAGCTCCGTCGTCGCGGCCGACGTGCCGGCCGCACCACCCACCTGGACCGCCAGCGCTCTTCGGGCGTCGGACACCGCGTCAGCCGCGTCGAGGACCCCCGCCAGCCACTCGGCCGCCTTGAGCCCGAAGGTGATCGGAACGGCGTGCTGGGTGAGCGTGCGTCCGGCCATCACCGTCGACCGATGCGCCTCAGCGAGCCGAGCCAGCGCTGTCACTTGCGTGCTGAGGTCGGCGTCGACGCGGTCCAGGACCTCGCGCAGGCACAGCATCAAGGCGGTGTCGACGACATCCTGGCTGGTGAGCCCCCGGTGCAGCCACCGAACCGCCTCGGCGTTCGACTCCGTGATCCGGTTGCGCAGCAACGACACCAGGGGAATGACCGGGTTTCCACCCGCCTCGCTCGCGGCCGCCACGCCGTCGACGTCCGCCGGCCCGACCAGACCGGCGAGGTCGGCCTTCGCCGCATACGGAGCGATCCCTGCGGTCACCAGACCGACGAGCCAGGCCTCCTCGACCCGCACCATCGCCGAGAGGAACGAGATCTGGGACATCGCGGGTCCGGCCCGCTCGTCGCCCGGCCAGAACAAGTCGGTCATTGACCCGGATACCGGATGAACACCGTCTCGCCGTCGCCCTGGAGCCGGACGTCGAACGCGTACCCGTGGTCGTCCAGGCGGCAGACGAGGGTCTCGCGACGCTCGGGCTCGAGCGAGGTCAGCAGCGGGTCGTCGGCGAGGGCCTCTGCGTCGTCCGGAAGGTAGGCGCGGGTGAAGAGCCGGTTGAGCAGACCGCGGGCGAAGACGGCCAGCACGAAGAACGGCGCTCGACCAGGCTGGGACGCGCCCGGGCGGAGCGTCGTGAAGACGTAGTTGCCGTCGGCGTCGGTGGACGCCCGACCCCAACCCGTGAAGGTCCAGCCGTCACGTTGCAGCGAACCGGTCTGCTGCACAACGGATCCGTCGGGCGCGGCCTGCCACAGCTCGAGCATCGCGTCCGGCACGCCGCGGCCCTGGCCGTCGGTCACCCGACCGCGGAGGCGGAGGGCCGCGGGATGCGATCGCGCGACCAGCTCGTTGTCGCGGTCGAAGGGCAACGCATACCCGAAGAACGGGCCGACGGTCTGCCCGGGCGTCGGCACGAGGGCGGTCACGACTCCTCCATGAGGGTGCGCTGGCTGCCCGTCAGGACGATGTCCCAGCGGTAACCGGTCGCCCATTCGTGCTGTGTCACGTCGTGGTCGTAGGTGGCGACAAGGCGGTCGCGGGCGCCCTGGTCGGTGATGGACTGGTAGATCGGGTCCAGCGCGAAGAGCGGGTCTCCCGGGAAGTACATCTGGGTGACCATCCGCTGGGTGAAGTCGGTGCCGAACAGCGAGAAGTGGATGTGCGCCGGGCGCCAGGCGTTGTGGTGGTTCCTCCAGGGATAGGGCCCGGGCTTGATGGTCTGGAACCGGTATGAGCCGTCCGGGCCGGTGAGACAGCGGCCCACGCCGGTGAAGTTCGGGTCGAGCGGCGCGGGGTGCTGGTCCCGCTTGTGGACGTAGCGACCGCCGGCGTTGGCCTGCCAGATCTCGACGAGCTGTCCGGATACCGGGCGGCCGGCGCCGTCGACGAGACGGCCCGTGACGACGATCCGCTCCCCGAGCGGCTCACCCCCGCCCTGGATCGTCAGGTCGGCCTCGAGCGGACTGACGTCTCGCTCGCCGAAGCACGGCGCCCAGAGCTCGATGATCTCGGGGTCGGCGTGCTGGAGGTCCTTCGTGGGGTGCCGCAGCACGCTGCTGCGGTACGGCGGGTAGTCCAGCCGTGGCTGCGTCTCCTCGACGCCCGACCGCCGGTAGCGGTCGGCGATGTCCGCGATCTCCCGGCTCACGTCCGACTGCGTCGTCGCCGCGGTGTCGGAGGAGACGACCACCGGTGTGTCGAACGTGTCGTCGTTCTCGACGTCGAACTCGACCTCGGGGGCGGTGCTCATGATGGCCACCGTAGGGGGACCGCCGACCAGTCAGCGAGACTACCCTTTCACTCAGCGGAAGGAGGCCGTTGGCGGGGAACACCACAGCGGCGGGGGCGAGCGTCACCTCTCGTGCCCTGTCGCTCCTCGGCGCCTTCGACCAGCGGCATCGGATGCTGAGCCTCACCGAGCTCGCCGGACGGGCGCGGATGCCGCTGCCGACCGCGCACCGGCTGGTCGGCGAGTTGGTGGAGTGGGGCGCGCTGACCCGCCTCGCCGACGGCCGCTACGCCATCGGCCGTCGGCTCTGGGACGTCGGGCTCCTCGCGCCGGTACAGACCGGCTTGCGGCAGGCGGCATCTCCGTTCCTCCACGATGTGTATGCCGCCACGCTCGCCACCGTGCACCTGGCGGTCCGCGACGGTCACCACGTGCTCTACCTCGACCGGCTGTCCGGACGCGCGTCGGTCCCGATCGTCAGCACCGTGGGATCACGACTTCCCTTGCACTGCACGGGCGTTGGCAAGGTGCTGCTCGCGTTCGCGCCCGAGGCGGTGCAGCGGGAGGTCCTGCAGTCGAGGCTGCGGCGAGTGACGCGGCATACCGTCACGAGGCCCGGTCTGCTCGCGGAGCAGCTCCGGCGGGTCCGCATCGAGGGATATGCGACGACCGTCGAGGAGATGAGCCTGGGCGCCTGCTCGGTGGCCGTCCCCATCCGTCAGGCGGGCGATGTGGTCGCGTCGGTGGGAATCGTCGTGCCGAGCCTGCGCCGGGAGCGCGCTCGTCTGGTGTCGGCGCTGCAGGTGGCGGCCCGCGGCATCGAGCGCAGCCTCGGCGAGCCGTCGTAGCGGCATTCAGGGCAGGACAAGCTTTCCCGTGCGCGCGCGGCCGGTGGAAAGGCGGATCACCAGCTCGGTCGGGGCGACGATTTCGGCGGGTGGTTCCGTGTCTTCGCCATGGTCCTCGACCAGGGACACCAGGAGGTCGACCGCCGACCGGCCGGCCTGCTCGGTCCGGTCGCCCAGCGTCGTCAACGGCGGGTCGCACCAGTCGGAACCGAAGATGTTGTCGAACCCCACGACGCTGAGCTCCTCGGGCACCCGCACGCCGCGCGAGGCCAGCCGCATGAGGACGCCGATGGCCAGCAGGTCGTTGTGGGCGATGACCGCGGTGGCGGTGTCGGAGAGGGCCGCCTCGCCGCCCACGTAGCCTCCCTCGATCGACGGCGGGAACGGTCCGACCCGGCGGGCGGTCATTCGTCGCTTCTTCGCCGCGTCGGAGATGCCCGCCCACCGGCGGGCGCCGAGCCACGACTCCGGCGGCCCGGCGAGGAAGAGGACGTCACGGTGGCCAAGCGAGGCGAGGTGCTCGATGATCTGGCGCGTTCCCGACGCCTGGTCCGGGCTCACGCTGGTGACGCCGGGCGTCTGTCGGTTGACGAGGACCACCGGGCGAAGGCCGGTGGTCTGGACGATGCGCTGGTCGCTCATCCGGCTCGAGACGATGAGGAACCCGTCGACCGAGCCGGCGAGCTTCTCGACGATCCGCCACTCGGCACGCCCGGACTCCTCGGAGCTGCCGATGACGAGGACGTGACCGGTGGCGGCGGCTTGCCGCTCGGCGCCCCGGATGACGCCCGCGAAGTACGGATTGGTGATGTCGGGAAGGACCAGCGCCAGGGTCCAGGTCCGGCCGCTGCCCAGGGCCCGAGCGACCGGACTCGGCCGGTAGCCAAGGCGGTTCGCCACGGCGAGGACATGCTCGCGAGTGACCGCGTTGACCCGGTCCGGTCGGGTCACCGCGCGGGAGACCGTCGACGGGGCCACGCCGGCCGCGTGGGCCACGTCGGTGATCGTCACGGCTCGCGGGCGGCGTTGCGGCGGCATGTGGCAAATTATGGCAAACGTTTGCCACCTCGTGGGCGGCGGTTCTACGGTCTGCCCACGTTCCATCGCCGGACACCGCGTCCATGGCGATCCTCGCGAAGGGTTGGCAACGATGCCAGACACGAACCCGGCCGCCGATGCGGCCCCCGCCGACGGGCTTCCGGTCCGGACGCCGAAGAAGGCCGCGATCGCCGCATGGGTCGGCAGCGCGCTGGAGTACTACGACTTCGTCATCTATGGCACCGCCGCCGCGCTGGTGTTCCCGAAGATCTTCTTTCCCTCCGGTAATGCCGCGGCGGCGACCGTCGCGTCGCTCGCCACGTTCGGTGTGGGCTACGTCGCCCGGCCGATCGGGTCATTCGTCATGGGCCACCTCGGCGACCGGTTCGGACGCAAGCCGGTCCTGATCGGAACGCTGCTCCTGATGGGGGTCTCGACGTTTCTCGTGGGATGTCTGCCGACGTATGACCAGATCGGCCTCCTCGCGCCGATTCTGCTCGTCGTCCTGCGCCTCCTCCAGGGACTCTCGGCCGCGGGTGAGCAGGCAGGGGCGAACTCGATGTCCTTCGAGCATGCTCCGGACAACCGGCGCGGATTCTTCACCAGTTGGACCTTGAGCGGCACGCAGGGTGGCCAGGTGCTCGCCCCGCTCGTGTTCCTGCCGATCGCCGCGTTGCCCGAGGCACAGCTGTTGAGCTGGGGTTGGCGGATCCCGTTCCTGCTCAGCGCGATCGTCGTCGGGGTGGGCTACATCATCCGGCGCCGGCTCGACGAGACACCGGTGTTCTCGGAGGAGGTCGCGCACGGCGAGGTCCCGAAGACACCGCTGTCGGTCCTCTTCAGGTACCACTGGCGCGGCGTTCTGCGCGTGCTTTTCGCCGCCTTCATCGCGATGATCAACACGCTCTACACGGTCTTCGCGCTGTCCTTCGCGACCTCGGCGACGTACGGCAACGGGTTCTCCTCGACCTTCATGCTGTGGATCGCCATCGTGGCCAACATCATCGCCATTGCGATCATCCCGTTCTGGGCGGCCCTGTCCGACAGGGTCGGCCGAAAGCCGATCTTCGTCACCGGTGCCATCGGCTCAGCGATCCTTGCGGTGGCCTACCTCGCCGCCATCGCCTCCAAGAACGGGGCCCTGGTCTGGACCGTCGGGCTGCTCCTCGCGGGCGTGGTCTACAGCATGACCAACGCAGTTTGGCCGGCGACCTACGCGGAGTACTTCCCGACCAACGTCCGGCTCTCTGGCATGGCCATCGGTACCCAGTTCGGCTTCGGTCTGGCCGGGTTCACTCCCACGATCGCGGCCGCCCTCGCGGGGACCGGCAGCGACGGCTGGAGCCGGGTCGCGATCTTCGCCGCCCTGGCCTGCGCGATCAGCGCAATCGCGGTGGCCACCGGCCCGAAGCAGACCCACCTCATCCCGACGACCGAGCTCGGCCAGCCCAGGGACTCAGCGCGTAACGTCGGCTCCACCGGCGCGCTGCGCACCAGCTGAGCGTTCGCCGCATACCGAGTCGGGAGGGTCTGCACGATGACGACGACGTCGTTCGTGGTCGGACTCCTGGGTGACAACATCGGCGGCTCGCTGGCGAAACCCCTGCAGGAAGGCGAGGGAGAGGCTCAGGGTCTCTCCCTCGCCTACCGGCTGATCGATGGGACGCAGGCCGGGCTCCGCCTCGAGGACACCGCTGACGTCCTGCGGTGGGCGGTTCGGCTGGGCTTCGACGGGCTCGCCGTCACGCATCCCTTCAAGAACGCCGTGATGGCAAATGTCGATCAGGCCACCACGGAGGCGCAGGCGCTCGGGGCGTCCAACCTCGTGGTCATCCGCGACGGTCGGACCACCGCGCACAACACCGACTGGGTGGGGTTCGCCGACGCCCTGCGGGCCACGCTGCCGGAGTCGCTCGGAGACCGGATGGTGCTGCTGGGCGCCGGCGGGGCGGGCGTGGCGGTGGGCTACGGCGCACTGCGTTGCGGAGCCGCACACCTCGACATCGTCGACCAGGACGCCGACCGGGCGGCGTCCGTCGCCGCCCGACTGGGGTCGCTGGTCGGGACACACCGCGTCGGGGCGACGTCCGACCTCGAGCGGGCCCTGGACAGGGCGGGGGGCCTGATCCAGGCCACGCCGGTCGGCATGGACGCGCATCCCGGCATGCCCGTCGACCCTGGCCTGCTGCGCCTTGACCAGTGGGTGGCTGACATCATCTATTTCCCCCTCGAGACCGAGCTCGTCCACCGGGCCCGCGCGACCGGCTGCCGGGTCATGACGGGGGGCGCCATGGCCGTGCACCAGCACGCGGCGGCGTTCCGGCTCCTCACCGGTCGGCCGGCGGACATCGGGCGGATGCAGGAGCACTTCGGGGCGCTGACCGGCCAGCGCGTCGCGCTGAGCGGGTAGTCCGTCGTGCGCAGGAGCATCGCGACGGTCTCCGTGGCGGGGACGCTGGAGGAGAAGCTCGAAGCCATCGCCGCGGCGCACTTCGCCGGCATCGAGCTGTTCGACGCCGATCTCACCGTCTCGTCGCTGCGCGCGGAGGAGGTGGCCGCGCGGAGCCGCGACCTTGGGCTGGGCATCGACCTGTTCCAGCCACTGCGCGACGTCGTGGGCGTCGCGCCGGCGCTGTTTTCCGAGCGGTTGCGGTTCGCCGAGGCCAAGTTCGAGGTCATGGAGCGGCTTGGTGCCACCCGGGCGCTGCTGTGTTCGGCGGTGCATCCCGAGGCGACCGCCGACCTCGACCTGGCTGCGGAGCAGCTCGCGACGGTTGGCAAGCGGGCCGCGGATCGCGGCTTTTCGCTGGCCTTCGAGGCTCTGGCGTGGGGCACCTTCGTCAACCGCGTGGGGCATGCCTGGGAGGTCGTCGACCGCGTCGGTATGCCTGAGGTCGGGCTGGCGGTCGACACCTTCCACCTGCTCGCCCGCGGTGACGACTCAGCGGCAGTCGCCGGCATACCCGGGCACCGCATCGAATACCTGCAGGTGGCCGACGCCCCACACTTGTCGATGGACGTCCTCGAGTGGAGCCGCCACCACCGCTGCTTCCCGGGTCAGGGCGCACTGGACGTCGTCGGCGTGGTCGCGGCAGTGGTCGAAGCGGGCTACCGGGGGCCACTGTCCCTCGAGGTGTTCAGCGACATCGTCCGGGAGGCGGAGCCCCACGAGACCGCGCGCGACGCGATGAGGTCGCTGCTGTTCCTCGAGGAGCAGCTCCGACGGCACTGGGACGCCACCGTCGGGAGGTCGACGTCCGATGCAAGGACGCCGAGCCGCCCGATGGTCGAACTGTTCGACCCTCCCGCCGAACCGGACTCTCCGGCGGCGAGGATCGTCGAGCTCGCGACGGATCCACGGTCCAGCGTCATCCCTGACCTATTGATGTCGTTGGGTTTTCGACCTTTGGAAAGTGACTCGACCGGCGCGCTGCGGTCGTTCCGGAACGGGGGCGCCCACGTCCGGCTCAACGGCGGCTCCGACCTCGAGTTGCGGCGAGCCAGCGCGCTGCCTCGGCCGTCGGTGGCCGCACTTGGCGTCGGCGTCGACGACCCGACGCGCCTGTTCGCCCGCGCCGAGGCCCTCATGTGGGAGCCGTCCCCCCGACACGACGGTGGTTCGTCGTTCACGGTGACCAGCCCAACGGGAGTGGCGGTGCAGGTGGGGTCGGCCGGGAACTTCGGACTCTCGGACGCCGGTCGCGAGTCGAGCTCTGCCGACGACGGCTGGCTGGGCCTTGACCACGTCGGCGCAGCCGTGGACGTGGACCGGTCGGACGCCGAGGTGTCCTTCTACCGCACGCTGTTCGGTCTGCAACCGGGACCGGTGAGCGAGTTCTTCGATCCGGCGGGCCGGTTGCGCAGCCGGGCCCTGCTGCCCCGCCAGGGTGGTGTACGCGTCGTGCTCAACATCGTGGTGAGGGCCAGCCATGCGCCTACCGGCGTCAACCAGCTGGCCTTCGCGTGCACCGACCTCCTGGAACGGGTGGAAGTCCTACGGCGGGACGGGGCTCCGTTGCTGACCTTCCCCGACGGGTATTACGACGACGTGCAGGCACGCCTCGGCCTGGACGCCCCGCTGCTCGACCGCCTGCGCCGGTTCGGCGTGCTCTATGACCGCGACGGGGAAGGGGAGCTGTTCCACGTGTACACGCCGCTGGTGGCTGGCCGGTTCTATCTCGAGCTGTTGGAGCGGCGTGGCGGATACGCCGGGTTCGGGGCCGCCAACACGCCGGTGCGGCTGGCCATGCAGGCCTCGGCTCCCTGGATCGGGTTGTCCTGAAGAGCGATCAACGGGAAGCCGCGGCACCGGTTCGGGCGACCGCTGCTCCGGTATTCGTCTCGGCCGGATTCAGTGCGCGGCGTCGTAAGCCTCGACCAGGCTCCTCGGAAGGCGCCCTCGCTTCGGATAGTCGATTCCTTGCTCGTCGGCCCACTTCTTCACGGTGGTGACCCGCTCGCCCTGGCGGTGCGACGACCCCGAAGAGGAGCGGGCCGACCGGCCCCGACCGGCCTTCCGGGCATGCTCGACGTACATCGCGATGGCCTTGTCGAACCCGGCGGCCTCCTTGGCCGTGAGGTCGATGGTGTAGTCGACACCCCTGTAGCCGAAGGAGATCGACTGGCCCCCTGACTCCACCTCGTCGCCCGACAGATCGGACACGAGGATCGTTCGCACTCGTTGCGCCATGCCGCGAAGGATAGGGCGGCGTCCTGCGAATCTCGGGTCCGACTCGCCCGCGTGAACGGCCTTGGATCGTGCTCCTGGCTGACCTGAGCCGAACGTCAGCTCAATAGCTCCTTGACCCCGCGCCGCAGTGCCGACACGTCGGTGTCGACGGCGACGAGGTCGACCACCGACGCCGCCGCGAGCAGGTCCGGCCGCCCGGTGAAGATGCCGACGATCTTGCCCCGCGCCCGTACCGTCTCGACGACCGAGATGGCAGTCATGACGCGGTCGTCGCCCGGTCGACACCCAACGACATCGAGAGGTCGTACGGTCCGACGAATATGCCGTCCACTCCCTCGACACCGACGATCTGCGTCGCCGCCTCGAGGCCGCCTTTCGTCTCCACCATCGGCAGCAGCAAAGGCTCCGTGCTGTCGGTGACGCCGAGTGAGGTGCGGGCCGTACCTGTGCTCCGACCACCCAGGGGCGGCAGCCGAGTCGCCCGCACCAGAGCGGTTGCCTCAGCGGCTGACTCGACGCCGGGCACGATGACTCCGTGGACGCCGGCGTCGACCACTTTGCCGATGGCGTCACCCGCGTGTGACGCCATCCGCGCGAGCACAACCACGTCGGCTGCCTCCGCGACGCGCAGCAGCGGTACGACGTCGCTCAGATCGAGATCGCCGTGCTGGAGGTCCAGTCCGATCCAGTCGATCCCGTCCGCGTCGCTGGCTCCGTCGGGCGCCGATCGCCGCGCTCCCAGCACCGCCTCGAGTGCATACGCGGACAAGAAGCTCACCCACAATCCTCGCCGGCCGCTCGGCACCCGCTCGGCGGCGGAGGCACGCAGCGTCGGAACGAGGTCGGAGGCCGTCACCTCCCGACCTTCTCACCCCTCGCGCTGTGGCGGCGCCCGGATCATGAGGCCAGCACCTGTCGAGCGAGGGCCAGCACCACCGGGACCACCGTCGTGAGGACAAAGGCGGGGAGGAAGGTGACTCCCAGTGGGATCACCAGTCGAACCCCGAGCCGTGCGGCGGCGACATCGATAGCGGCCAGCCGGGCCGACCGCAGGTCGTCGGCGCCGGTAAGGAGTAGCGAGGACGGCGGGACGCCCGCCTCACGAGCCATCCGCAGCGCCAGCGCCGTCCGCGACCACCGCGGGTCGACCTGCGCCCACGCCTGATCCTCCGCCAACCCCCACCGGAGACCGGCCGCCACGACCGCCAGCTCCGCCGCCGGGAGGGCCGGCGCGACCTGCGCCACCTGCTCGATCCCCTCGACGACGCCCGAGCCGGACTGGAGGGCGACCGACAGCAGGACCATCGAGGCAGCGATCTCCTCCGATGTCGGCGCTCGGGCGCCCGGCGTCCCTACGCCGAGCTGGCGGCGTCCGTCGGTTTTGTTGACCGGCCGGTCCACGAGCGCCGTCGCAGCGCCGTACTCCGCTCTCGCGCGCGGCAGGGCCAGCAACGTCAGCGTCGCGACGAGCAGCCCCACGGCCGAGCCGACCGCGAACTGGCCGGTCATGACGGCTCGGGGCCCGATCGACCGTCATTGCGCTCCCCATCACCGGCCCGGTGCGCGTGGCCGCTGTCCCAAGTGCGGTGACGAGTACTGTGACCGTCCCACCGCCGATGTCCTCGGAAGAAGCGAACTCTCTCCCTGGCGCTGATACGGACTCGAGCCTCCGCGGACACCGCGCGGACCATTCGACTGGTCCACGCCCGGCCGAGAACGAGGAGAACCAATCCTGTGGCCACCGAGGCTGCGGCCGACGGCTGCGCATAAAGATCCGCGGGCGAAACCCCAACGGCGAGCGCGAGCAGCGGCCCCGTCAGCGGCAAGGCCGTGAGGACGCGCATCGTCGCTTGGGGACCGGCCAGCGCCGCCGCGATCCGCTGGCGTACTGCTCGGCGGCGACGAACCATCGCCGCGATGGTCGACACGGTGGGCGCGATCGGGGACCCGAGCGTGTCGCACAACGTCCACGCCGCCGCCACGAAGCGCAGGTCGTCGGAGTCGACCGCCTCGGCGCAGGCGGACCACGTCGAGCCGAGTGGTTCCCCGCGAGCGGCCGCCTCGTGGAGCTCACCGAGCGCCAGGCGACCGGGTGGTGCCGTCGACGTGACGAGACGCAGGGCGGCGACCGGCGGCAGACCGGCGCGTAGCGCCGGTGCCAGGGCGTCGAGCACCTCTACTGCGTCGACCGCGGCTCGTTCGGACTCTGCTCGGGCTCGGCGGGTCGAGAGCCGCAGGCGACCCTGGTGCGCAGCGGAGGATCGGCCAGCCCGCGGACGGCGAGCCGTCCGGTCAGAGCCGAACGTGCCTAGGCTCGAACGCGGCCACAGCAGCACGGCTGCGACCGCCAGCAGGAGTGCGACGACGACGGCGGTCACGGTGCGCTCTGCCCTGGATCAGAACGGATCTCCCCGGCCGTCGCGAGTAGCGCGACGGGCCCGCCGCTCTGGCCCGGGGTCCCCAACACATCGAGCAGTCGTGGCCACCCCGGCCCGCCACCACCTGCGCCGTCGGCGACGGAAAGCGCCGCAACGACCTCGGGGCGACCGCCACCGCTCGGAACCACCACGGCGATTGTCTCGACCTGACGTCGCACCTCGCCGGCGACCGCCCGACGGCCGACGTGGACCACCACGTCGACGGCGCTGACCAGCTGGGCGTGAACCGCCGCCGGAGTCATCCCCGCCAACGCGCCGAGCGCCTCGATCCGGGCGACGACGTCAGCGGCACTGTTGGCATGGAGCGTCCCGCAGCCACCCTCGTGGCCGGTGTTGAGCGCCGCCAAGAGCTCTCGGACCTCGGCACCTCGAGCCTCGCCGAGGACGACTCGGTCGGGACGCATCCGCAACGCCTGACGCACCAGCGTAGTGAGCGTCACCTCTCCGGCGCCCTCGACGTTGGGTGGTCGCGCCTCCAACCGGACCACTTGGGGCTGGTCGACCTGGAGCTCGCGGACGTCCTCCACGATCACGATCCGTTCGGTCGGAGCGGCCTCGCCGAGCAACGCACCAAGGAGCGTGGTCTTGCCCACGCCGGTCCCACCGGACACGACGAACGCCACTCGCCGACGCACCATCCTCAGGAGAACTTCCTCCCAGCCCGGCGGGAACATCGCCCGGGCCTGCAGGTCGGCCAGGCTCATGGTGGTAGGAGCCGGAACCCGCAGGGTCAGGTGGGGGCCGCCCGCCACGAGTGGCGGCAGGATGGCGTGCAGCCGGACGCCCGACGGAAGAACGCCGTCCACGAAGGGAGACGTCTCGTCCAGCCGCCGGCCGGCTAGGCCCGCGAGCCGTACGGCAAGCCGGCGCACGGAATCCGGGCCGCCGAGGTCCACATCCGCCCTGACCAGGCCGGTCCCTAGGTCGAGCCACACGGAACCGTCCCCGTTCACGGCCACGTCGGTCACGCCGGGAACCTCCAGCAGGGGTTGGAGCGGTCCGGCGCCGAGCAGCCCAGCCTCGAGAGCACCGCGTCGTGCGGCGGCACCCCCGACTCCTTCGATGGCGACGTCCACCTCGGCCACCCTGGCCAGGGTTTCGGGCTCGGGCCGCCGACCGGTGCGGATGTGGTCCCACGCCGGTGCCGGCAGCTCCGCCGCGACACTCATGGGGGCTCCACGGCCGCGCCGGCCGACGCGTCCACGGCAGTCACGCCGCACCTCGCCGGTCCATCGCCCAGCCCAGGATGTCGTCAGCCGCCCGAACCACCGGACCATGGCCCCGCGCGCCCGGCGCGACCCCGTGAACGAGATCGGCGGCGACCCCGCGGTCGTCCTCCACCGCGCCGATCACCGGCCACCGCAGCTCGGACTCGACGACGCGCGCCACCGGACCCACCGTCGACGACGGCCCCCGCAGGCATACCGCCATGGCCACCCCGACCCGGCCGTTCCCGGTGGCCAGCAGCCCCGAGACCACGGACAGCGCCGACAGCTGGCTCATCCCGTCACCGGAGACGGCGAGCACGCGGTCGGCCGAATCCAGCGCGGCTACCGCCACGGCGCCCCCGGCCGAGCTCGCGTCCACGACGACGAGGTCGCACTCGTCGAGGAGGGCGGACACAACGGCCTGGGCGACCTCCGGCGCCGGCTGGGACCCGTCCCGAGCGAAGGACAGCACGCGCACCCCCTCGGCCGCGGGCAAGCGGGCGAGCAGCGCGCGCCCGTCGGCCGACCCGACCAACCGATGCAGATCGTTCCAGCGGATCCCGCCCTCCTGTTCCGCGCCGAGCACCACGTCGAGACCACCGCCCAACGGGCACCCGTCGACGAGCGTGACCGGCACGTCCGCCGCGGCCGCGCGGACCGCGATCGCGGCAGCCAGTGTCGAGGCGCCGACGCCGCCCGACGCGCCCACGACGACCAGCAGCGTGCCCCGCCTTCCCCTCGCCACCGCCCGCACCACCAGCCCCTGACCGGCCCGCCCCTCGGACCTGCGCGTCCAGCCTCACCTGGGCGCGGCGACGCAGCCAGGCCCCGCTGCCCACCTGTGGACCGCGGGACGGCGTGCGCAGCGGCTGTGGACAAGCCGCCTCGCGCCCAGGCACCGGGCAAAGTGATGGCACCTCAACCTAGAGAGGTGAGGTGCCATCACGACCGTCAGACGGCTCGAGTGACCAGGGCGTGCATTCAGTGGTTGTCGCCGAGGGATGTGCCCAAAGACGATCTGTCCATCAGTGGACTGCCGCGCGTGGGTGCCCGGTCGTCGGACGGTGGTCTGGAGTTGTCCCTCTGTTGTACTCGCCCCAATCGCGACCCGCCAGTCCACTCGGCGCACAGCGACCGCGACGTGAGCCCTGCACCGCTCAGGACAGCCGGCCCGTCCGAACCGCCGCGCAGACCCGCATACCCTCGTCCGCCCCCGCCACCACCGCCTCGGCACAGTGCCGCAGCCACAGCGCGACCCCCTCGGTCGTCCCGGTGACGTAGGCGGCCAAGGCACCGACGTATGGCGCCAACCCACCCTGCAAGTGCCCCACCTCCGGGACCGCCACTCCCGTCGGGTCCAGTCCCGTGGCCTGCAGCACCGCGCGCTCAGCGGCCCGCGCCACCACCCCGTTCCCGCGCACGAACGGGCGCACCGAGGCGACCTCGGCGTGCACGACTGCCGCCACAACCAGCCCCGGAACCCCCGGCGACCCCGCCGCCCGACAGACGTCCGCCACCGCCTGCAGCCGGCTGGCGACCGTCGCCCCAATTGGCGCCGGACCGACCTCCACCAACTCCCGCACCTCCTCTCCGGCGCTCCGCGGCCGACCCACCTGCGCGGCCGGTAGCACTCCGGCCATCGCCGCCACGTGCAGGCGCACCAGAGCCTGCCACGGCGCGGACGTGACCAGCCCGACGACGTGCTCTGATTCCGCCGTCGCCTGCACGGCACCGCGGACCACGAGCCCGACGGGGTCCGACCCCCACGCCGCCGATCCACTCACCAGCGCGCGAACCCGCTCGACCGGCACCTCCGCCCCGTCCAGGGCTGCGCTGGCCCGAGCGCCTCGCATCCGCGACTCCGCCGCGGCCTCCGGTGTGCGACGCCTCAGGGTCTCCTCGAAGCGCAGCCGGGTGCACGCCTCTCGCGCCGCCTCGCCGGCCTCCGCCACCCCGGGCAGCGCACCCAGAGAACGCAGCCGGGCCGCGACGTCCACGGGAGCAGACACCCTGGAACCGTATGCGTTCGCGCCTACGCTGCGTCCGTGGAACGGAACCAGCTCGCGGCGGCCCTCGCCGCGCTGGTCCTTGCTGCGGTGCTCGTCGGGCTGATCTGGCTGCTGCGCCGCCGCCGGTTCGTCAGCCAGGTCGACCGCGCGACCTACGAGACACTGCACCGGGCCGCCCTCGCTACCCGGTTCCTCCGCGACGGTCTTACCCCTGAGGGCGCCCAAAAGGCCACCCGTCAGCTGCGCTCAATGCTCGGCAGCCGGGCCATCGCCCTCACCGACCCGCACGCCGTCCTGGCCTGGGACGGTATCGGTTCTCACCACCGTCAGGCGGTCCATGACCAGGCCCAGCCGGTCCTCTCCTCCGGAACGACCGTCGTCCTCGACGAGCGCACCGTCTTCTGCGACGACCCCGACTGCCCCATCCGCTCCGGCGTCCTCGCCCCGATCGTCGCCGACGAGCAGGTGGTAGCCGCACTCGCCGCATACGGTCCGAGCGTCTCCACCGGCCTGGTCCGCGCGACCGAGGAGCTGGCCCGGTGGATCTCCACCCAGGTCGAGCTGGCCGAGCTCGAACGACAGCGCACCCGCCTCATGGAGGCCGAGCTGCGGGCCCTCCGCGCGCAGATCTCCCCGCACTTCATCTACAACTGCCTCGGCGCGATCGCCTCCTTCACCCGGACCGATCCCGACCGCGCGCGAGAGCTGCTCCTCGAGTTCGCGGACTTCACTCGGTATGCGTTCCGTCGCGGTGGCGCGTACACGACCCTTCGCGACGAGCTGCGCAACATCGAGCGGTACCTCGTGCTCGAGAAGGCCCGGTTCGGCGATCGGCTCGTCGTGTCCCTGACCATCGCCCCCGAAGTACTTCCCGTCGCGGTGCCCTTTCTTGCCGTGCAACCGTTGGTGGAGAACGCGGTTCGCCACGGCCTGGAACGAAAGACCGGCACCGGGCACGTGACGATCACTGCCGCCGACCACGGTGCCGAGGCGGAGATCTCCATCGAGGACGACGGTGTCGGCGGCGACCCTGAGACCATTCGCGCGGTGCTCGCCGGCGAGAGCGAGGCCGACAGCCTGGGCCTCGGCAACGTCGATGCACGGCTGCGGCAGGCGTTCGGCGACCGCCACGGGCTCATCGTCGAGACCGCCCCCGGTGCAGGTACCAAGGTGACGTTCCGGGTGCCCAAGTACGCCCCCGGCGTCCGCGCCGAGCCCTAGCCCGAGCCGGCTCTGCCCTGCCGACCACGACCTATCCTCGGTGGTATGCCCGCGACGTCGCCGTCCGCCGACGCGCCGCTGCGCGCGCTGGTCGTCGACGACGAGGCGCCGACCCTGGCCGAGCTCACGTTTCTCCTCGGTCAGGATCCGAGGATCGGTCATGTGCACGTGGCCTCGTCCGGCACAGAGGCATTGCGCGCCCTCGAAGAGCATCCAGTCGACGTCGTCTTCTGCGACATCGCCATGCCCGGCCTCGACGGCCTCGACCTGGCCAAGGTCCTCGCCCGATTCGCCGATCGTCCACAGGTCGTCTTCGTCACGGCTTACGAGGAACACGCGGTCGACGCGTTCGAGCTGCAGGCCACTGACTACGTCATGAAGCCGATCCGCCCGGAACGGCTTGGCGAGGCGGTCCGCCGGGTGGTCGCCAAACGCTCCGAGGCCACGCCAACCCCCGTCCCCCTGGAGGACGAGACCATCCCGGTCGAGCTCGGAGGCGTCACTCGCTTCATCCAGCGCAGCCAGATCCTGTACGCGAGTGCGCACGGCGACTATGCCCGTATGCACACGGCCACTGGTTCCCATCTCGTCCGCGTTTCCCTCAATGCGCTCGAAGAGCGTTGGGGCGACAAAGGATTTGTGCGCATCCACCGGTCCACCCTGGTGTCCCTGGCGCACGTGACCGAGGTGTCGAGCGACGCCGGCCGCGCCGTCGTGCGCGTCGGCGACGTCGAGCTCCAAGTGAGCCGGCGGCATACCCGAGATCTGCGCGACCGACTGCTGCGCCCGGCTCACCGGTGAGCACCGCTCCCTCCGGCCCGTCGCGCCGGGTACGGATCACCTCCCCGCGCCGGGAGGCGCGCCGCCCCGGTGAGCGGAGGCCTCCGGCTCAGGAGCTCGAAGAGCAGACCGGGCTCGGCGAGGTCTACCTGTCCGCACTCCTCCGGGCCCAGCTGCGGCTGTCGATCGCGATCCTGCTCGGCATCGCCGTCGTCGTCCTCGGTCTTCCGACACTGTTCGTTCTCGCGCCTGCCACTCGAGACGTTCATGTCGGCTCGATTCCGTTGCCGTGGCTGGCAGTGGGCGTCCTCATCTATCCCGTCGTCTTCCTCGCCGCTCGAATCTACGTCCATCAGTCGGAGCGGATCGAGCGGGAGTTCTCCGAGCTCATGAGGCAGCAGTGAGCATCGCCCAGGCCGGTGTTCTGGCCATCACCCTGGTCTGTGCCGTGACCCTCGCCGCGGGGGCGCTCGGCCTGCGGATCTCCCGGACGACGAGCGACTTCTACGTCGCCGGGCGAAGCGTCAGCGCCGCCTGGAACGCGTCGGCGATCGGCGGCGAATACCTGTCCGCCGCGTCGTTCCTCGGGATCGCCGGGCTCGTGTATGCGTTGGGTGCCGACATGCTCTGGTTTCCCGTCGGATACACCGTCGGTTACGTGATCCTGCTGGTACTCGTCGCCGCCCCGCTGCGGCGCTCCGGCGCATACACCCTTCCTGACTTCGCCGAGGCGCGCCTGGAGTCGCGACGAGTCCGTGCCCTGGCGTCGTTGCTCGTCGTCGGGATCGGGTGGCTCTACCTCCTGCCGCAGTTCCAGGGCGCGGGCATCGCGCTGAGCACCGTCACCGGCGCGCCGCCGGCGTTGGGAAGTCTCATCGTCGCCGTCGTCGTGCTCGCCAACGTGACCGCCGGAGGCATGCGCTCGATCACGCTCGTGCAGGCCATCCAGTACTGGCTCAAGCTGACCGCGATCTCGGTCCCCGCCTTCGTCCTTCTCGCCCTGTGGTGGCAGAGCGGCGCCCCGGCTCCGGATGTCGCCGGTGTGGCCGGCGCTGACTGGGCGGAGGCGCTCAGCGGGTTCGGCGGACGCGAACACCCCGTCTACGCAACGTATTCGACGATTCTCGCGCTCTGCTTCGGCACGATGGGCCTCCCGCATGTGCTCGTCCGCTTCTACACGAACCCGGACGGCCGGGCCGCGCGCCGGACGACCTTGGTCGTGGTCGGTCTGCTGGGCCTCTTCTATCTCTTCACGCCGGTCTACGGCGTCCTCGGGCGCGTTTACCTGCCCACCCTGCCCGCGGGCAGCCGGTCGGACTCCGTCACCCTGTTGCTGCCGTCGATCGTCGCCCCGGGAACCCTCGGGACGGTTCTCTCCGCCGTCCTCGCCGGCGGTGCATTCGCCGCCTTTCTCTCGACCGCCTCCGGCCTGACCATCTCGGTCGCCGGGGTCGTCGACCAGGACTTTCTGGCCCGTACCATCGGGCGACGGGCCGGGGGCGACATCCCGCGGATCCGGACCTTCCGGCTGGCGGCGGTGGTCGCCGTGGCCGTCCCGTATGCGGCGAGCTGGCTCGCGGTCAACACCAGCCTGGCCGACACCGTCGGGCTCGCCTTCGCGGTCGCCGCCTCGACGTTCTGCCCGGTGCTCGTCCTGGGGGTCTGGTGGCGCCGCCTGTCGGTGGCCGGGGCGACCGCGGGGCTGGTTACCGGTGGTGTGCTGGCCCTGACCGCCACGACAATCACCGTCCTCGCCGGTCCGGCCGCGGTCGGCGGTGGCTGGCCCGGGGCGCTTCTCGCCCAGCCCGCCGCCTGGACAGTGCCCACGGCCTTCCTCGTCGCGGTGATCGTCTCGTATGCGACGCCGGGCTCAGTCCCACACGGCACGGCCCGAACCATGGTGCGGCTGCACGCTCCCGAGAACCTGCGCTCCCGGACGCGAATCCCACACGCCGAATGACTCGGTTCGGGGGGCACCGAAAGCTGTCCGTACGCTTGGGGTCAGCTCGAGCGCGATTGGGCATATGGATGATGAGAGACACCCCGGGCGAGGAGTAGCGAATGACCACTGTCGAACCGCCGTCCATGATCGTGCGTCAGACCCTGCGGCTCGAACAGGCCGTGGCTCTCGACCAGCCGGTGCACGCGTTGGAGCCCACGATTCGCGCCGTGTTCGGTACGGGAGCGCGTTCCGCGGTGCTGCGCGGGGAGTGGCTCGGCCATGCGGTACATCCGATCCTTACCGACGTCGTGCTGGGCACCTGGACCTCCGCCACCCTGCTCGACCTTTTCGGCGGTCGGGACTCCGCCGCCTCGGCTCAAAAGCTCGTCGGCGCCGGACTCCTCGCCGCCGGTCCCACCTTTTGGACCGGATGGGCCGAGTGGTCGGCCGCCGAGGCACGCGAGAAGCGCGTGGGCCTGGTCCACGCCCTTACCAATGGCGTCGCCCTCAGCCTCTACACGGCGTCGTGGTTCACTCGTCGGCGCGGCCGGCACGACGCCGGGGCGGCGCTCGCCCTCGCCGGAGCCGCCGTGTCGGGCGTCGGCGCCTATCTAGGTGGCCATCTCGTTGGCGCACGGAAGGTGGCGAGCCACGATCCGGCCTACAACGACGTTACGGCACAAGACTGAGGGAAGCGGGTCAGGTCTAGCGCCGGAGGTTCCGGATGCTACCGGCCCATGACGGCGGCCACGGGGGCCGACTGCGGACCAGCGCAGGCTGAGCCTCAATTACGGCGACGTCGCATCTGGGCCTGGCTCGGGATGCGCGCTGAACCAGCGCGCGACCGTTCGCGCCATGTTCTCCGCCGGCCACCAGGTCAGCATGAACCGCCGCCCGGACGCGAAGTGCCCATCGACCCACCATCCGAAGTGACGTCCGGGCCGAACCTTGACCTGCCGCTCACTCATGACAGGTGCCTCCTCAGTCGTGTTGGAGAAGGGACGCAGCGGACTGCGGAAGTTCAGCGAGCTTCGACAGCCGCGCGGGCGGTAATGCTGCCGGCTCGAAGGCGAATCAGCGCGGCGCCGACGGACCCCCACAGCAGGGCGAGGAAAAAGGCTTCGATGCCGGCGACGGCGGCCTCCGCGATGACGCCCAGGGGAAAGGCGACGATCAACAGAGCCCCGCACCACCAGGGTAGGACCCGGGAACACAGCGTCATGATGCCGAGCAGTGCCGAGCCGAAGACCAGCGCTGCTGCCGCACCGATGCGCACGGCAATCGCGCTCTGACCGTTGCCGACGATCATGGCGTAAATGCTGTGCAGCGCCACGACCAGGTAGCCCGCGACGGCCAGCCAGCCGCCGACTGCGCCGACCCGACCGAACTTCGCGTGGCCGCGGTGTGCAGCGAGAATGCCGAGCACGCTGACCGCCGCGGCGACAAAGGCCGCCGCCAGCAAGGCCGAGTTCACATACGAAGACGTCGACTCGTAGGTCTGGCTAACGGGTGCGACCTGGACCAGGACCAAGGAAGAGGCGAACAGGACGGCGGCCAGGATGCCGGCGGCGCCACCGTAGGCGATCGCACTGGATGATCGACGATCCGACATTGCGGGCTCCGTCAGGCTCACGGACCGGCATGGTCGACGCGCTCGGGGTCGCGAGCTGGCCCGGCCATGGGCGCGCTGGACGGCGGGGCCGCCGAACCATCTCCCGCAGGAGCGGTCGCGCGTGTGCGCGTCGCGAGCGCGACGACGAGTAGCACGACGCCGATCGCAAGCATGACCAGGCCGATAATGAGCACCAGGAGACCCACGTTGCC
Organism: Actinomycetota bacterium; assembly: GCA_046731055.1. GTDB lineage: Bacteria > Actinomycetota > Actinomycetes > Actinomycetales > Dermatophilaceae > Lapillicoccus. The sequence goes on from JBKPKI010000140.1 coordinate 32,781, forward strand.
CAGGCCCGGGACCGCAACACCGAAGCGGGCATTGGTGTCGACTCCGGTCGCAGACGAGGCGTTCATGATGACCACTCGGAACTCGCCGTCCTGCGCCTGCCACACGAGGTTGGTCGTGGTGCCGTTCTGCGTTCCCTTGGCCACCCAGAAGGTCTGCTCAGCCGGCGGCGCCGGAGTCCGGGTGCCGGCTTGCCGTGCCGTTTGGAGGACGAACGGTGTGACCTCGACATCCGTGACGACGTCGCGGGCGACGTCGGCCAGGTACGCGTCAACGGCAGCGGCCGGCCCTATCCCGACGAACGTTGCCGCTGCACCGGGTGGGTCGGTCAGGGTGACCTCCATCGTGGGCCGCCCCAGCCACCCGGGAGCGGCGCTCACCCCGGTAACGTCACCGGCCCTGCTCACCAGCGCATGCGTCGGAGTGCTGATCCGTTCGACACCCGACTCCACCCGCCCATCCGAGCGGAACAGCAGCATGATGGCCGCGCCACTGAGCGCCGTGAGCCCCCCAATCACGATCAAGACGGCGGCGAGAACGCTGAGCACGATGCGTCGAGTCATGCATTGGACGCTAGAAGGCCTGTCCCAGAGCCCGAATCCGTAGAACTACGGGTTCACCCGGTCGGCTGCTGGCCGGAAGCAGCCATATGCCGAACGAGGTCCGTGCGCGAGACGACGCCCAGCTTGGGATAGATCTTGTAAAGGTGGTACTCGACGGTTCTGGGGCTGATGAACAGGCGGGTGGCCACCTCCCGGTTCGACGCGCCCTCCGCCACGAGCAGCGCGACTTGCAACTCTTGCGCGGTCAGCGCAGGCACCGACGAACCGTAGGCGCGAAGTTCCTTCTCCCCCGCCGCTCTCAGCTCGACGTGCGCTCGCTTGGCCAACGGCTCCGCACCGATGCTCTGGAAGAGACTGACCGCGGACTGCAGTCGCCGCCGTGCCTCGGACTTTCGCCGCCTCCGGCGTAGCCACTCGCCGTAGAGCAGCTCACTGCGTCCTCGCTCCAAAGCCATCGCGTCGGGGTGGTCCATGGCGGCCGCCTCAAAGAGGGGACCGGCCTCGTCATCGGCGCTGGTGATCGCTCGACACCGTAGAAGCAGAGCGGTGGCCCCAGGAGACGACGCGCCGGTTACCCAGGGCTCCATCCAGGAGATCGCCTCGAGGGCCGTATCGCGTTGGCCACAACGATGCGCGGCCTCGACCAGGTCGGGGACGGCATACCAGTCGAAAGTGGGGAGCTCCCTGAGGTCGAGCAGGCGTCGCAGCGCCTCCGCATAATCGCCCCGGAAGAGCGCGGACAGTGCCTGCGCGTGCCGTGCGTAATAGGTGGAGACGAGCAGGTGTCGAGGCTCGGCCAGAGCCACGCACTCCTCGGCCAGCCGCTCGCATTCACTCGCCTCTCCCCTGACGGCACTCACCATGGCCAACGTGGAGAGGTGCTGCACGACCGAACACAGTTGGCCGGTCTCCCGAGCCAGATCCAGGCCCTCCGATGCCGAGGCCGCGGCGATCTCGTAGTGGCCGAGAAGCCGCTCAGCCAGCGAGTAGTACTCCAGGGCGTGGGGCAGGCTGCCGACCAGGTCGGCGACCCGTGCGGTACGGACGGCGCGCTCGGCCAGCCGGCTGGCCGCCCCGGTGTTGCCTAGCCAAAAAGCGGCCGACGACGCCAGGATCAGCTGGGCGGAGTCATGGGTCGAGTCGGCCCAGTCCAGAGCGCGGCTCAAGAGCGTGGCACCGTATGCGCCGTTGCCGGCCACCATCTCGGAGAACCCCTGGGCCAGGTCCTTGGCGAAGACCGCGGAGGGATCGCCGGCCGGTTCGATGTCGTTCGCGAGCCGTCCGGCGACATGCAGGGTCTCCATGTCGCCCGCGTATCCGGCCGCCTGGCCGCCTTCGACGAGCATGGTGAGCGCGAGCCTCGCCTCCCCAGCGCTGGCGGCGAACTGGGCTCCCTCGAGAAGGATCGACGAGGCATTCGTGCAGACGCCCCGCTGCCACTCGATGATGCCGTGCAGGCGGGCCAGCTCTGCCTGCTGCACGGGATCCTGCAGAAGCGTCCGCGCCTCGGCGATCGCGGCGATCGCCCGGTCCGGTCGAGCCCCCAGCCAAGAGGCCAGCGCGGCGGCCAGCAGGCGCCGGCCACGGTCCGCCGGTGATGGCGTGAGGTCGGCGGCCCGTTGGTAGGCGGCCGCCGCGGCGGACTGCGCGCTCCGCGACAGCGCGCGCTCGGCCGCGTCCTCCAGCTGGGCTGCGATCGTCTCCTCCGGGCCGAGAGTCGCTGCGGCACGGTGCCAGGTGGAGCGGTCAGGGTCATCCGGGGCGAGGACCTCCGACAGCATCAGGTGAACTCGGCGCCGCTGGGTCGAGCTGCTCCCGGCGACAATCGTGGACCGGACCAACGGATGACGGAGCCGCACCTCCGCACCCTCGACGTCGAGTAGCGAGGAGGACTCGGCCTCGTGAAGGGCGGCCTCGTCGACGTCGAGCAGTCGGGCCGCAGCAAGAACCGTGCCCAGGCGACCGGTGCTGTCCAAGGCGGTTACCAGCAGGAGGATCTGCACATCACTGGGAAGCCGGCGCACCTGTTCGAGGAAGGCGTGCTCCAGGCCCGACGTCAGCGGGAGCGGATCCGGCAACGGCGTGCTTCCGGCGAGCTGTTCAGCCGTGAGCAGGCCGGCGAGCTCGACGAGGGCCAGTGGGTTTCCCTGCGTGGCCTCGACGAGTCGCGATCCGACCGAATCGCTCGGCGTCGCAGAGGCGTGGGCACCGACCAGCGCGACAGCTTCCGACGCGGTCAAGCCGGTGAGCGCGATCCGGCGTCGAAGCGGGGCCCAGCGGTCGGTTGACGGGCCGGGCCGGGCCGCCGTCACCATGACGACGCGCTCGCCGCTCATCCGTCTCGCGGCGAACACGAGGGCGTCAGCCGAGGCGTCGTCGATCCACTGCGCATCGTCGACCAGACAGAGCAGACCCCGCTCACGTGCGGCCTCGCCGAGGATCGACAGCACGGCCGCGGCCACCAGGAACCGGTCGTGTGCCGTCGGGTCCGCGAGCCCCAGTGCTCCCCTCAGCGCGTCCGCCTGGGGTTCCGGTATCGAGGTGCTCAACTCGAACACCGGCCGCAACAGCTGATGGGTGGTCGCAAACGGCAGGTCCGCCTCGGCCTCGACGCCCGTAGCCGACAGGACCCGCATACCGTCGGCCGAGCCGCGCACCATGTCGAGGAGGGCGGTCTTGCCGATTCCCGGCTCGCCCTCCAGGAGCACCGACGCGCTGGACCCGGCTCGAGCTTCGGACACCAGGTCTCGGAGCAGCGCCAGCTCCGCCTCGCGTCCGTAGATCACCTTTTCCAGCGTGCTCTCAGCCACGCCGCGGCGCCAGCCCCCACACCGGCGGGCCGACCGATTCATCTGCCGGTGGAGCGCGACCAGGTGGTCAGGTTCAGCTCGAACCGGAGCGGTTCTTCGCGAAGGTCCTCGACGCTGAAGCCGTTGGCCTCGAGGACCCGGTGAGCGGCCCCGAGTCCGTTCGGGACGAATGCCTCGACAACCCGGGTTCCTGTGACCGAGTATGCGATTCGACAGGCAACGGCGACAGCAGCGGTGGCCACTCCACGGCCCCGGAACTCCTCTGAGACCTCACCGCTCAGCCGCAGCACCTCACCTGGCCCAGCGAGCTCGAGCCACCCGGCACATTCCGTCCCGGCAACGATGTCGAACCGCATACCGCCAGAGGTAGATCCGACGGAGCGCAGGTCCACCCCGACAGGCACGCGGCCCGGCGGAGCAAGCGGTTCCTTTCTCGCCCCGATGCCGTCACCTTCCACACTCCGATGCTCGTCCTGACGACCGCTCCTCGAATCCGTAGTCCCACGGGCGCCAATCGATCGCGAAACCGAGGCGAGAGCCGTTCGGCGCGCCCGCTACACCGTTCGGCGCGGCCTCGCACCCCGCTGGGCGCCGCCTCCCCCCATCGGGCGCGCCCTCCTTTCGTGACGAATGCCGCAGGGTCGAGGCTGGCGGGGCAACGGGTGTGGCCCCGCGCCCGTGCGAGCGTGCCTAGCTGATTTTCTCCACCTGCCCCACCGACGGAGGTGTCGACGTGAGCAACGAAGCTCTCGACCGCGAGGTCGCCGCGTCGGACCGCGGATCTCGATATGCCGAGGTCCAGCAGTCCACCGACTTCAAGGACCTGCGCCGCAGGTTCAGACGGTTCGTCTTCCCCATGACCGCGCTCTTCCTTGCGTGGTACTTCCTCTACGTCCTCTGCTCGTCGTTCGCGGTCGACTTCATGTCGACCAAGGTCTTCGGCGAGATCAACGTCGGCCTCATCTTCGGGCTGCTCCAGTTCGTCTCGACCTTTGCCATCACCGTCGCCTACGTGCGGTGGGCCGACCGCCACTTCGACCCCCCCGCCGAGGCGCTCCGTGAGCGCGTGGAACAAGGAGAGCAACTGTGAGCGCCGCCGCCCCCGCCGTGTTGCCCGCGGCCACAAACGTCGGCAGCCCGGGACTCAACATCGCGATCTTCGCCCTGTTCGTCGTCATCACTCTCGCCATCGTCATCCGGGCATCGCGCAACAACCGAACTGCTGCCGACTACTACGCCGGAGGACGCGCGTTCAGCGGTCGCCAGAACGGCATCGCCATCGCCGGCGACTACCTCTCTGCGGCGTCGTTCCTCGGCATCGCGGGGGCGATCGCCATCAACGGGTACGACGGGTTCCTGTACTCGATCGGGTTCCTCGTCGCCTGGCTGGTTGCGCTGCTCCTCGTCGCCGAGCTGCTCCGCAACACCGGCCGCTTCACCATGGCCGACGTCCTGTCCTTCCGCCTCCGGCAGCGTCCGGTCCGGGTGGCCGCGGCCATCTCCACCCTGGTGGTGAGCTTCTTCTACCTGCTGGCCCAGATGGCCGGCGCCGGTGGGCTCGTCGCCCTCCTTCTCGGAGTCGAAGCACGGGTCGGGCAGAGCGTCGTCATCGCCGTCGTCGGCGTGATCATGGTCGGCTATGTCCTCATCGGTGGCATGAAGGGCACCACCTGGGTCCAGATCATCAAGGCGACCATGCTGATCATCGGCGCCTTCGTCATGACGGTGTGGGTGCTGGCCCTCTACGGGTTCAACCTCTCGGCTGTGCTGGCTGGCGCTGTCCAGGCAAGCCCCAAGGGGGAGGCCATCCTTGGCCCGGGCCTCCAGTACGGCGCCTCGACGACGAGCAAGATCGACTTCATCTCGCTGGCGCTCGCCCTGGTGCTCGGGACGGCCGGCCTCCCGCACGTGCTGATGCGCTTTTACACGGTCCCTTCGTCGAAGCAGGCGCGGAAGTCGGTCGAGTGGGCCATCTGGCTGATCGGCATCTTCTACCTGTTCACGCTCGTCCTCGGCTACGGCGCCGGCGCCCTTGTCGGTCCGGCCACCATCAGTGCGGCCCCGGGCGGAGTTAACTCGGCGGCGCCGCTGCTCGCCTACGAGCTCGGCGGCACCGTGCTCCTGGGCATCATCGCCGCGGTCGCGTTCGCCACGATCCTCGCCGTCGTCGCCGGCCTGACCATCACGGCCAGTGCCAGTTATGCGCACGACATCTACGGCCAGGTCATCAAGCGGGGCGAGGGCGGACCGGACGCCGAGGTGCGGGTGGCTCGGATGACCGCCGTGGTCATCGGCATCGTCGCCATCATCGGTGGCATCTTCGCCAACGGCCAGAACATCGCCTTCCTGGTGGCGCTGGCCTTCGCCATCGCGGCGAGCGCCAACCTGCCGACGATCCTCTACTCGCTGTTCTGGAAGCGGTTCAACACCCGTGGCGCGCTGTGGAGCATCTACGGCGGCCTGATCAGCGCGGTCGTCCTCATCACCTTCAGCCCGACCGTCTCGGGCGGCAAGGTGACCGCCGGCAAGGCCGCCTCGATGATCACCGACCCGGCGATCGACTTCCACTGGTTCCCACTGGCGAACCCGGGCCTGGTGTCGATCCCGTTGGGGTTCATCCTCGGCTGGCTCGGAACGGTCACCTCGAAGGAACACAACGAGGCGAAGTACGCCGAGATGGAGGTCCGCTCGCTCACCGGCGCCGGCGCCGAGAAGGCGGTCTTGCGCCACTAGCCGGGGTCCCCGCGAAGTATCGGAGCGGAGCGGAGAACTTCGTGGGGTGGCGCTAGCCGGTATGCGTCGTAGCCAGACGCCCCGGGCCTTGGAGGTCCGGGGCGTCTGCCGTGTCAACCGAACTGGCGGGCTGTGCGTCTTCTGTGTGTTGTGAAAGGAGGACGCCATGACACCTCGTCAGTCCCAATTCCCCACTCGTCGCGCCGCGTACACGGCCGTCGTCGTCGCCTTCCTCGCCCTGGTCGGGTGTTTGGGGCTGACCACCGCCGCGTCGGCATCCTCCGTCTCCGCGTCGGCGGCGCCGTACTGCGGCATCGTGTGGGGGTCGTTGTTCAAGGAGGCCGGCAACGGGGGCGCGACATCGCTCGCCGGCGTCCGCACGGGCCGGCACGACTGCTACGACCGGCTCGTCGTCGACCTGAACGGTGGTCCCGCGGCCGCATACCACGTCGAGTACGTCGACGCCGTGTACAACGACCCACGCGGAGACCTGGTCCCGCTGCAGGGCGGTGCCCGACTCAAGATCGTCGTCTACGTCCCGACGAACAGGACGCCAGCCCACCCGACCAAGCTGGCCGACGTCTCCGGATACCAGACCTTCAAGCAGGTCGCCTACGCCGGCAGCTTCGAGGGCCAGACCAACATCGGGCTAGGCGTCCGGGCTCGGCTGCCGTTCCGGGTCTTCGTTCTGGCCGGACCCGGCGACGGTTCCCGCGTCGTCATCGACGTGGCCCACCACTGGTAAAGATCCTGCGGCCGGCGCCCGCTCTTGACTCAGGCTTTACTTAGCCCAGGGCCGATTCCTGAAGATTTCCCGACAGGGTAGGGGTACCCCGACACGACCCATCACCGAGGTGGGTCTCCAAAAGGAGTACCCCTAACCCATGTCACCACGCCTTACCCGGCGTCGCGCCGCCATCGCGGTCGCGTCCGCCACTGTTCTCGGCACTGCGCTGTTCTCGGGAACTGCGAACGCGGCCACCAGCGCGGAGCCCGTCTCCACCCCCGTGCCGATCGTCACCCCCGACGGCATGCTCATGAGCTACATCGTCAACGCCAAAGCCGCCAACCCCGGACAGACCCGCCTCGTCGAGAGGGCCGTCGTGGCCGCTGGGGGCGTTGTCGTGCAGTCCTGGCCAGAGATCGGTGTCGTCGTCGCACATTCGCAGCGATCGGCGTTCCGCACCGACGTCGTGGCCGCCGGCGGAAATGCCGTCGAATCGGTCGGCGCCACCCGGACCGTCGCGGTGTCAGAGGGCACCCCTGAGGAGGCCGGCGCCTCCTGGGGCCGTGGCGCCTCCGGCTACAAGCAGGGTGCCAAGAAGGACTACAACGGTGACCTGCCTGGAGCCCAGGCGCCGGCCGCAGCGACAGACCCCGACGAGGCCGCCCAGTGGGACATGGTGCAGATCAAGGCCGACCAGGCTCACAAGGTCACCGACGGCTCACGCAGCGTGCTCGTGGGTGTCCTCGACAGCGGCATCGTGCCGGACCACCCGGACCTGAAGCCGAACATCAGCGCCGCGAACTCGGTCAACTGCACCGACGCCGGCCGGCCGGACCTGTCGCCGACCGGCTGGCAGTACAGCACAGGCGGCGTGTCGGCCTACCACGGCACGCATGTCGCAGGCACGATCGCCGCCGCCCGCAACGGCATCGGCATCGTGGGCGTGGCGCCGAACGTACGGATCGCCTCGGTCAAGGTCACCAACTACGACGGATTCATCTACCCGGAGTACGCGGTGTGCGGGTTTGTGTGGGCGGGCCTCAAGCACATGGACGTGACGAATAGCAGCTACTACGTGGACCCGTTCATGTATTACTGCGAGGACCAGCCCGACCAGTACGCCGCCAAAGAGGCCGTTCGTCGCGCGGTCAACTGGTCGACTGGACAGGGCGTCGTGCATGCCGCCGCCGCAGGGAATGCTGCGACCGACCTAACGAACAACACGGTCGACACGACGTCCCCGGACGACAGCACGCCAGTCACCCGCACGATCAACAGCGGTTGCCACGACATCCCGACCGAGCTGGACGGGGTGGCCACGGTGTCTGCGACGACCCAGGCCACGGTGCTGGCGTCGTTCTCCAACCGGGGTCTCGGCGTCATCGACGTCGCCGCTCCGGGCCGTAGGGTCCTGTCCACGCTCCCCACGGACATCGCAGCCTCCGGTTATGGGCTGCTGAGCGGAACGTCGATGGCCTCTCCGCACGTGGCCGGGGTTCTAGCGCTGATGAAGTCGGAGCACCCCACGTGGACTCCAGCGCAGATGCTGCAGCGGCTCGAGGCACAAGCTGACGACCACGCCTGTGCCGCACCGGAGAACAACGTCGGAGCGGCCTGCGTCGGCCCGCCGTCGGAGAACAGCTACTACGGTGAAGGCATCGCCGATGCCCTCGATGCGGTGAGCTGACCCGCATACCGGGTATGCGGAAGGCCGGGCCCCCAAGGGCCCGGCCTTCCGTTGTGGTCAGGAGGCTTCGAGCGGCCAGTCGTGGTAGCGGTTGAGGTGCTCCTCGACGCGGGCGATGTCCTCGAGGCTGGGCAGCGCGTCGGTGAGCCTGGTGATGCTCACGCCGATGTCGGCCGGCGAGCTGTCCTCGAAGCCGAGTGCGGCGATCTCGTCGGCAATCTGGCGGATCTCGTCATCGGTAAGGCGGCGCCGCAGCAGCGCGATGAGCGGGATGTAGTCCTTTGGCGGGACGCCTGCGGGGTAGCCCTCGAGGAGCCAGTCCAGGACGCCACGGAGGCGCGCGTTCAGTGCCACGGAGCAGTCCTCACTTGCCCACGATGGTCGGGTAGATGTGCTGGAAGGACACGGCCTTGCCGAAGCCGGAGGCGACGATGATGGTGATGCCGAGCGCGATTCCCAGCAGCACCAGCACGAAGCAGACGACGGCGAGGACGTTGCCGGCCGGCCGCGGCCGGCCGGCAACGGCCTCCGCGTCGCCGCCGGCCGCGAAGGCGCGCGCCCGGACGCCGAGGGCGAAGATGATCGGGAGGCCGGCGCCGAGGAGCAGGCTCGTGACGAGAACCTTCCAGGCGCCATCGAGGGCCAGGGTGACGTTGTTCATGACACGCGCTCCATCTCCACAGCCTCCACCGTGGGCTGCCAATCGTCGTTGACGTTGCCGGCGTTGACGGGCTGGCGCCGCGAGCGGACCCACATGAAGGTCGACAGGGCCATGAGGATGAGCACCACGACGATCGGGCCGGTGATGCCGCCGAGCAGGTGTCCGATGTACCACATCACCGCGCCGACGAGGCCCGCCGCCGGGAGAGTGATGATCCAGGCCGTGACCATCCGACCAGCGACGTGCCAACGGACGTGGGCACCGGGCTTGCCGACGCCGCTGCCCAGGATCGACCCCGTCGCCACGTGCGTGGTGGACAAGGCGAAGCCAAGGTGGCTCGAGGCGAGAATGACTGCGGCCGAGGAGCTTTCGGCGGCCATGCCCTGCGGTGGGGAGATCTCCACCAGGCCCTTGCCAAGGGTCCGGATCACCCGCCACCCGCCGACGTACGTGCCGATAGCGATGGCGAGGGCACAGGCGACCTTGACCCAGATCGGGACCGACCCGGTATCGGTCCAGTGGCCCGCGGCGATGAGTGCCAGGGTGATGACGCCCATGGTCTTCTGCGCGTCGTTGGTCCCGTGGGCCAGCGAGACGAGCGAGGCGCTGCCGATCTGGCCCCACCGGAAGCCTTGGTTGGTGAAGCGCTCGGCCACCCCGGCGATGACTCGGAAGATGAACCAGGTCCCGACCGCCGCAACCAGACCGGCGATGACCGGCGACGCGACCCCGGGGAGGATCACCTTGCCGAGGACGCCGTCGAGCTTGGCGCCGTCGCCGGTCCACTTGACGCCGCTCAGGCCCAGGGCGGCGATCGCCGACCCGATCAGCCCGCCGAAGAGGGCATGGGAGGACGACGAGGGAAGCCCGAGCAGCCAGGTGAGGACGTTCCAGACAATCCCGCCAACCAGCCCGGCGAGGATGATGAGCAGCAGGGCGTAGCCGCCGTCGGCGGTCAGTTCCGGATTGGGGGCGCCCTTGCTGTTCTGGACGTTGACGACCGCGTTGGTGACGGTCAGGGCGACCTCGACCGAGAGGAACGCGCCGACGAGATTGAGGATCGCCGAGAGGGTGACGGCGACCTTCGGGCGCAGGGCGCCGGTTGCGATGGAGGTTGCCATGGCGTTCCCGGTGTCGTGGAAGCCGTTGGTGAAGTCGAAGGCGAGCGCCACCACGACGACCAGCGCGAGAGTGACGGTTGCGGTGGTCATGGCGCCAAGTCTTCGGACGACAGCACCGATCCGACAGGCTCCTGACCAGGTGTTCAGCGACTGTTCACCTGCTGCCCACCCACCGTTGGGGCTGGCGCCGCCGTTCGCCTCACGGAACAGCCGCCCGACCGGTCTGGAGGACCGCCCCCTTGCCCGAGCCGGGCGCATACCTCTTGAGTAGGTTGGCAGGTGAGGCGTGATCGCCCCCGCGCGCGCCCTTGCATACCAGCGTCAGCCCCAGCACCGTCGCAGGAGGATGCCATGTCGAGCCAGACGTCGCACCAGACTCTCGAGAACCTCGGGCACGAGGACCGTTCGTTCCCGCCTGAATCGGAGTTCACGGAACACGCGAACGGCACCGAGGACCTCTACGCGAAGGCCGAAGCTGATCACGAGGGCTTCTGGGCCGAGCAGGCCCGCACCCGCCTGAGCTGGAGCAAGGACTTCACCGAGGTCCTCGACTGGAGCAAAGCCCCGTTCGCGTCGTGGTTCGCGGACGGAGAGCTCAACGCGGCATACAACTGCGTCGACCGGCACGTGGAGGCCGGCAACGGTGACAAGGTCGCAATCCATTTCGTCGGCGAGCCCGACGGCGACACCAGGGACATCACGTATGCGGAGCTGCACCAGCAGGTGCAGAAGGCGGCCAACGCGTTGCAGGACCTAGGAATCGGGAAGGGCGACACAGTCGCGATCTACCTGCCGATGATCCCCGAGGCGGCCGTCGCCATGTTGGCGTGCGCCCGGATCGGCGCGCCGCACTCGGTCGTCTTCGGCGGGTTCTCGTCTGAGGCGCTTTACACGCGCATCCTCGACGCCAAGTGCAAGCTGGTCATCACGTCCGACGGCGGGTACCGGCGCGGGGCGCCGGCGGCCCTGAAGCCGGCCGTCGACGCAGCGCTCGCGAAAGGTGAGACGACGGTCGAGAAGGTCCTCGTCGTCAAGCGGACCGGGCAGGACGTCGCATGGAACGACCGCGACGTGTGGTGGCACGAAGCTCTCGAGAAGGCGGACGACACCCACGAGGCGGTTGGGATGGAGGCGGAGCACCCGCTGTTCATCCTCTACACCTCAGGGACCACCGGAAAGCCGAAGGGGATCTTCCACACGACCGGCGGCTACCTGACGCAGTGCGCCTACACGAACTCGGTCGTGCACGACGTGCACCCGGACACCGACGTCTACTGGTGCACCGCCGACATCGGCTGGGTGACCGGCCACTCGTACATCGTCTACGGACCCATGGCCAACGGCGCCACCCAGGTCATGTACGAGGGGACCCCGGACACGCCGCACCAGGGACGCTGGTGGGAGATCGTCCAGGACTACAAAGTGACCATCCTCTACACCGCGCCCACGGCGATCCGCACCTTCATGAAGTGGGGCGAGGCGATCCCGGGCAAGTTCGACCTGTCGTCCCTGCGCCTGCTTGGCAGCGTCGGGGAGCCGATCAACCCCGAGGCGTGGATCTGGTACCGCCGGGTGATCGGTAGCGACAAGGCGCCGATCGTCGACACCTGGTGGCAGACCGAAACCGGCGCGATCATGATCAGCCCGCTGCCCGGCGTAACCCCACTGAAGCCCGGCTCCGCCCAGAAGGCCATTCCCGGGATCTCGGTCGACGTCGTTGATGACGAGGCGCACTCCGTCCCGGACGGCGGGGGCGGCTACCTCGTCGTCGACAAGCCGTGGCCGTCGATGCTGCGCGGCATCTGGGGTGACCCCGAGCGGTACAAGGACACGTACTGGGCTCGGTTCGAGGATCTGTACTTCGCGGGCGACGGCGCCAAGAAGGACGAGGAGGGCAACATCTGGCTGCTCGGCCGCGTCGACGACGTGATGAACGTGTCGGGGCACCGGCTGTCGACGACGGAGATCGAGTCGGCCCTGGTATCGCACTCGAAGGTGGCGGAGGCGGCGGTGGTCGGCGCCACCGACGCGACGACCGGGCAGGCCGTCTGCGCCTTCGTCATCCTGCGCGCCGACGCGATCCACGAGGCTGATGAGATCGGCGAGGGTAAGAAGCTGGTCCAGGAGCTGCGGACGCACGTCGCGCAGGAGATCGGTCCCATCGCGAAGCCGCGCCAGATCATGATCGTCAAGGAGCTGCCGAAGACGCGGTCCGGGAAGATCATGCGCCGGCTGCTGCGGGACGTGGCGGAGAACCGCGAAGTCGGCGACGTGACGACGCTCGCCGATTCCACCGTTATGGACCTCATCAAGGAGGGCATGAGCTCCGGCCGGTCGGAGGACTGAGACCTAACAAAGGCAGACCGCCTTCTGATCACCCGGTCGGGAGGCTCCGTTCGGTGCCGCGCCTCAGGACGACGAGCGCCGCCGTCAGCGCGAGAACGACGAGCACCCAACCTGCGGTGACGGCGACGAGGACCGATCGAGCGCGGTCCTCGGTGGCGCCGAGCCCTACTCCCGCGACGACGACGCCCGAGCCGGCCGGTCGGGACCACGGCTGTGCGATCACCGCCTCGCGAACTCCGGCCCGCGGTTGCCACGTGACGCTCGTCCCGCCAAGCGACACCGCGTCGTCCAGCGTCCCGCTCGGCAAACCGGGGGTCGTCTCGTCCAGACGAGCCGTCGTCGCCAGAACCCGGTGCGCCGAGTCGTAGACGATCACGAAGGGTGCGGACTGTGAGCTGAGAGCCATCGCCGGGCCCATGGCCGGGAGGCCGGAAGTCGGTGCGCGAGACGACAGTGCGGCCACCCGCTGGGCCACGACGGCCCGCGGTATGTCGTCGGCCGCCCGACGGCCGACCTGCTGGGCGACGACATAGACGGTTGCCGCGCCGATCGTGGCGAGTGCACAGCACCCGAGCCAGGCCATGAGAACGACGAAGCGCGACGAGCCCCGCATCCCAGCCACGGCCATCACGGTAGGCCTGGGCGGCTGAGAGCCGGCTGAGTTACGCGCGCAGGATCCGCACCATCGGCCGCCCCTTGGCCAGCTCATCGACGAGCTTGTCCAGGTAACGGATCTTCTGCATCAACGGATCGTCGATGTTCTCGACGCGGACGCCACACACCACGCCCGTGATCTCCGCCGCCCGCGGGTTGAGCTCCGCCTCGGCGAAGAAGTCCTCGAACGTCGTCCCCCGGTCCAGGTGACCACTCAATGCCGCCCCATCGAAACCGGTCAGCCACTCGATCACCTGGTCGAGCTCGGCCTTGGCGCGCCCCTTCCGCTCGACCTTCGTCACGTAGTGGGGATACACCGACGCCACGCTGACCGTGAAGATCCACCTCACCCGCCGAAGCGTAGTGACTCACTCGAGGGGCGCACTGCGACCAAGATGGACGGATGAAGGCCCAGCTCGAGAAACCCGTCCTCGACTGCCCGCACCCCCGTGAGCTGGCGCGGTTCTACGCGGAGCTGTTGGGAATGCAGGTCCTTGAGGACAGTCCCGAGTGGGTCGTCATCGGCCGCCAGCCCGGTATGCGAGAGCTCGCCTTCCAGCTCGCCGATCCCTGGGTACCTCCGCGCTGGCCAGATCCCAACCATCCGCTTGTGCACCTGGACATCCGCGTCGACGACGTGGATGCGGCCGAACAGGTGGTACTGGCGGGGGGCGCAACCAGAGCGCCGGGCACGCCGGAGACCGGGTATCGAGTCTTCCGGGACCCGGTCGGCCACCCGTTCTGTCTGACCTACGGTCCGTCGCGCCGGCAGGACCCCCGGATGGACTTCCGCACCACCGGATGAACCACACGCGCGGCCCGGCGCAGACCGCCAAGCCCTCAGCTCGTCGCCGTCGACGCAGGGGCCGCCGCCGGTGCCGTCTCACCCTCGAGGCGGGACAGGTCGTCCGCGAGCCACCAGAGCCAGCCCCAGGCCTCGACCGCTCGAAGGGTGGCGTTCGGCCGCTCGTGACGCCCCGGCTCCCGGGCCGTCTCGGCCAGACCGGACCGGATCGCCGCCCGGTCCGCCTCCCGCAGCGTTGCCCGACCGCTCGTCGAGACCGTCTCGGTCGGCGTGGCGACGCGGTGTGCGGCGGACCGGAACTCGTCTGCGATCCGCCGGGCGGCGATCTCCAGGTCGGCGCGGACGTCCTCCCACGGCAGGGCGCCGCGTTGCTCGGCCCAGCGAGCCGCCGCCGCAGCGCCGTTGGCCGCCCGGGCGGTGACGACGCCGACGATGAGCCAGTCGGTGGAATCGTGGGCGTCGACCGGTTCGCTCCGGTACTGCGCATACGTCCCGTCGTAGAACGCCAACGCCACCCGCACCTCGTGCAGACGGGCGTCGAGCGCGTCCGGCGGGCACGTCGCCACGATCCAGTCCGCGGTCGTGTCGACGCAGTCCGCCGCGGCGGACAGGCACCGTGAACCGGCCCGGCGGAGCTCGGCCTGGCCACCACGCGGCCACGCCAGCACGCCGACCGCAACCCCAACCGCGGCGCCGATCAGCACGTCGACGAGCCGGTCCCCGGCCAGCTCGAGCGTCGGCGGCGCCACCTGGCTGAACAGGCAGGCCACAACCAGCGTGAACGCCGCCTGCGTGCCGATCGGCCCGACCGTGGGTCCGGCCAGTACCGCAGCGAACAGCGCAATCGGCATCACCACGACGTAAGCGGCCGCCGTCGACCCGGCGAGCAGCAGCAACAGGCCCGACAACACGACTCCGATGACGGTCCCGATCAGCGCCGGCTTCAGGGCCCCTCGGGTCGCGCGGACCGACGTGCGGGTCAGGGTCAGCGTCGCCAGGAGTACCCACAGGCCGTGGGACAGACCGAACTCGCCCGCGACGAACCGCGCCACCGCGAGCCCGGCCGCGAGGCGGAGGGCATTTTGGAGCTCCACCGAGCGCACCGTGAGGTTCTGCCGAACCCGGTGCCAGATCAACGCGAACGACGAACCGTGCGCATACCAGAACGGTTCGTTCCGACCGGACTCGGCGGCGGGCACAGACGCCCCAGACCCCGCCCGCAGCGCCAGGACCATGACGCGCGTGCTGTCGGCGGCCTGGATCGCCGCGACCAAGGTGGCCGCTCCGCGCAGGGGACGCACCTCACGCGGGTCAGCCGCGCTGGAGTCTTCCGCGAGGACCGTCCGCCACAGGTCGCGTTCCGTTTCGAGGGCCGCGGTGAGCGCGTCGGTCGACGGTGCCGGGCTCGTCCCGAGGAGGGCCGTCCGCGCGGCTGCGAGGGTCGACTCGACCGCCGCCACGACCGGGACGGGCAGGTCGTCGGTGTCGTCGCGCACCTCGGACCGGAGGACCAGGAGCCGGTAGCACGCCGCCCGCAGCGCGCCCGTGGCGTCGGTCAACCCGCGCTCGAGTCGCGTTGGGGCGGAAGGGCGTTCGGCCAGCGGAACCTCATCCAGGCGGATGCTGGTCGCCGCCGACTTGGCCTCAGCGGCAAGGCGGTCCAGCTCGTCGCTCGTGATGGAGCCGCCTACGCGGCACGCGTCGACGATGCCGGCAGCGAGCGCCCGAGCCCTCTCCGTGGCCTCGGCGAGCTGGGAGGCGAAGCTGGGTGGCCCTGGGTCCGGCAACAGCACGCGGTCCGTGACGATCAGGACGACCATCCCGATGGTCAACCCGATCAGCCGCGAGCCGAGTGAGCCGGGGTCGAAGGGAGGCAGCGACGGCAGGATGAAGAGCAACTGCAGTCCGGTCGACACCTCGCTGACCCGGACGCCGCATACTCCGGCGAAGGACACGAGAAAGCCGAAGACGAACATCGCCAGGACAGCGACCCAGGTGTTCACAGCGGCATACGTCGCGATGGTCACGTCGACGAGCCCAAACGCCAGGCAGGCCAACAGCGTTCGGGTCCGCACGGCCGGCGGTCCCGACGTCTGCGACAGGAGCGAGAACGCGAGGACCGCGAACACCGCATACAGGGCCATCGTCGGGTCGCCGAGCCCGTACCGGCAGCCGTAGAAGACACCGATCGCGGTCAGCGTGACCCGGACGCCGCGCCGCCAGGCGGCCGCGGGCACCCGCCCCAGGAGCCGCTTCAGGAGTCGCTCCTCGGTGGACGCGAGGAGACCCGGCCCCGAGGCTGCAACCGGACGTTGGGCAGTGGTGGCGCCGCCAGCCGCTCGTCGGTCGGGTAGTGCTCGACCTCGCCGAATCGGGGGTCGCCACCGACGTTCCACTGCGCTCGGGCTCGCTCGACCTCGTCGTGAGTGCGGGCGACGAAGTTCCACCACATGACGATCTCCTCGGCGAACGGCTCTCCACCGAGCAGCAGCACCCGCGCGTCGGGCGACAGGCGGAGCTCGAGCTCCGAACGGTCCACGCCCAGGTACATCGCCTGTCCCGGCGAGACGGAGCTGCCCTCGATGCTCGCCGAGCCGGCCAGCGGGACGAGGAGGTGCTCGTATGCGGGTTCGAGCGGCAGCCGCGCCGGGCCCTCGCCGTGCGGTGTGAGCTCCGCGCCGACCAGCGGGGTGTACGCCTGCGTCCTCGCGGTGACCCCGCCCAGCGATCCCGCGAACACCCGGGCGAGCACACCCTCCGCCTCGAGGACCGGCGCCGCCTCGTGGAGGACGAAGTCGGGTTCACGATGCCGCTCCGACCCAGGCAGCGCCACCCACAGCTGCGCACCGTGCAGCATTCCCTCCTCGGGTCCGGGCAGCACGTCCTCGGAGTGCGCGATGCCATCCCCGGCGGTCATCACCGCCACCCGTCCCGGGACGACCTGGGCCGTCGTCCCGAGAGAGTCGCGGTGGGTCACCTCGCCGGCGACGAGCCACGACACGGTCTGCAGGCCGGTATGCGGATGCGGCGCCACGTGCATGGCGT
>JBKPKI010000141.1:0-7607 GCA_046731055.1 Actinomycetota bacterium
GAGGCCCTGTACGTGCAGGCGGACATCAGCGACCAGTCGCAGGGGCGCGCGATGATCGCTCGTACCCTCGAGCGCTTCAACCGGCTCGACATCCTCGTCAACAACGCTGGCTGGACGAGACTCGTCGACCACGCCGATCTCGAAGCCCTGACCGACGAGATCCTCCGACGGACGTTCGAGATAAACGTGTTCGGCACGTGGTGGCTAACCAAGGCCGCAATGCCGTATTTGCGCCAGTCACCCGATCCCAGCGTGGTGATGATCACCTCCGTTGCTGGCGTTCGGCCCGTTGGTTCGTCGATCGCATACGCCATGTCGAAGGCGGCGTTGAACCACCTCGTCGCCCTGCTCGCCAAATCGTGCGGACCGGTTCGGGTCAACGCCGTCGCCCCGGGACTGGTCGCCACCCCCTTGACGGCGCAACTGCACGAACAACACGCGGCCACCGCCGCCGCCGTACCTCTGCACCGATCGGCCCATCCAGACGACTGCGCCGAGGCCGTCATTGGGTTGATCCGGAACTCGTACATCACAGGTCACGTCATGGTCGTCGATGGAGGCAGCTCACTCGTGTGGTGACTAGGCCCGCCAGCGTTGGATGTTCGCAAACCGTCTCAGCAGCTCTTCTCAACCACGAGCATCCAGCGGGGAGCCCGGTATACGAACTCACCCAGCTCGAAGTCACCTTGCAAGTCCGCCGTTCCCAGCGCGCGTTAACCCGGGACAGCAACTATGCCCGCGCTGATCCGTTAAGCAGCGCTACGGTCCACGTCGTAAGCGCTCCCCACTCGCACTTCAGCGGCGTGCCTTCAACCGACAAGCTGACTTGGCATCAACGGCTTTCACGAAGTCGGCCAACTGCGATTCATGGCACTGGTTCAGGCCGATCTTCCGGCGCCCGACTGGCGGCGGACGGACGCGCTCGCGGGCTTAGCGCCGGCTGTCCTGGTGCCAGTCGGCGGCGACACCGACGCTCAGTCGAGCCGCGGTGGCTCAGCCCAAGATCGGAAGGGTGGTCTGGCTCGACGTGAAGAGAATGACGACATCGCCGAAGACGAAGGAACCGTCGCGTGCGAAAGAACGTCAGTTCATCGCGGTCTCCGGTCAGCGTCGTAATCGTTCGTGTTGCCGCCATCCACATCCCTCGTGCCTGGCCGGACTGAAAGGTCGTCGTCATCTGACCACAGGCTCGTAACGAAATGGCTCCGAAAACCAGGGCCGCCGATCCCGCCGCCGGCAACTGTGGCTCCGCAATGCGGTGCCAGCTCGTCTACTCACGCGCCTAACTCTCTCGTGCTGGCCGCGTTGCTGTCGGCATACTCGAGATCGGAAGGGGAGCCGATGACACGCGACCGGGCTGCGGCACTCGGGTCGGTGTGCGCGCTCATTGGCGGACTCTGCTGGGTGGTAAAAGGTGGCTGGATTCTGGTCACCGGCTGGCAGCCGCCGGTGATCTACGAGGTCGCGCCCCTCTTCTTCCCGGTCGCGGCGGGGGCGTTGTTCGTCCTGCCCGGGGTTCGGTCCCGGCTCGCCACGGTCGGGTTGGCCATGGCCAGTATCGCGGAACTCGCTGCTGTGCTCGCAGTGCTCGGTTTCTTTCTCGGGCCGCCGGATTGGCAGCCGACCGGCAGCACGGTCACCGTGCTGACTCCGTGGATCACGCTGTCGGCGCTCGGAACCTCCGTCAGCCTGGTGCTGCTCGGCGTTCCGGTCCGGCGCGCGCGAGCTCTGCCCGGATGGACCCGGAACCTGCCCCTGCTGATCGGGGCAGGCGCGATCCCGGTCCTGGCTGTCGGTGGGCTGCTTGAGCTGCTGCGCACCCATCTGATCGAGGTGTCGACGGTCGTGATCGGCTTGGGCTGGGTCGCGCTCGCGATGGCGCTGGCTCGCGCCCGGATCGTGAGCCGTTACGACGTGCCTCATCCCACGGTGTAATGGTGTTTTCCGAGCTCGCGCGTCGGGAATCGGAGTGGCACGGGCTGAGCGCGGGGACGGCGGACCTGCCGCTCTAGTCCCCCACGGTTGCAAGCCGGCGATCTCCGGCGCGTCCGCAGGCGGCGATGCGACGCACGCTCCGTCGCCCGCATAGACAACGGGTCGATCGAGCAACCGGCAAATCAGTGTGTTCGAAAATGTCGGACCAGCTCCGCCTTCCTGGACAACCACCGTTAGGCGAGCAGTACTTCGGTCGGTCAGGATCTCTTCCAGCGCCCTTGACCGCTGCTGGAACGCGGTGGTAGGACGAGCAAATTGGAAGGGGTCCGCCATGGCGCAGCCCGTGGAGCAAGTGTCGTTCGACAATCCGGATGAGGTTCGTGAGGGCGAGAACTGGCGGCTGGAGCTGCTCAATCTCGCCGGCGATGCTCAAGTGGGCCGGCTGACTCTCCAGCCGGGATGGCGTTGGTCGCAGGACGTCAAACCGGTGGCCGGCACGGACTGGTGCATGGCGCCGCACCAGTCCTACCAGTTGACGGGTCGGCTGCATGTCGCCATGGAAGACGGGACCGAACTCGAGGTCGTGGCGGGAGAGGTCTCCTCGTTGCCGGCGGGTCATGACGCTTGGGTTGTCGGTGATGAGACTGTGGTGGCGATTGATTGGCAGGGCGCCTCGGTCTGGGCCCGCCCCTCGCAAGCACAGGACTAGTCCCAATCGGTGAATCGACGAGTGTTTGGCCGCAGCCACTATTCCGAGCCTCACTGACACCGGGAAACACTTGGGCATTGGCATGGGCCCGAACGACCGGAATCAGTGGGCGAACGCGGGCGGAGCCTGCATGTGAGCCCTGCGTGCTCTGGTCACGAATTGGTGCCGACAACGAACAGGCGCTCCACATGAGCACTCCTGTTTCGCGGCGGTGCGGCGCAACTTGCTTGCGCCAGACCAGCCAACGGGTCGATCGAGTGACCACCGGCCGGTCAGGGCGTTCCGGCCGCGGCCAGGAGACGCGCTCGCATCGTGATCGGGCACCGTGAGCCTCCGGTCACGTTAGGCCGGTTTCTGATGGGATGCGGATCAGGGTGTGCTGAGGGGCGGGGCGGAGTCTCTACGCGTTTATCGCACCTGGCGCCTGTTGGCAGGAGCACGCTGGTCGGCATGGTGGGTGCGCCGACAGCGCGTAGTGGCAGAGCAATTCTTTCAGTGTTTCGGTGTTGGCGACCTCGATGGTGCGTTCGCCTTGTTCTCGCCGGACTGTGTGGCAATGACTCCCTCGGGGCGTCTGGATAACGCGAAGCACCATGCGGCGGCCCCGGCGCTGAGGAGTGCCCTGCCTGACTCGTGGATGGAGCTGCAACGCGTGCTCGAGGTGGGGGATGAGGTGTACGTCACGGGCCGGTTCAGGGGCACGCACCAAGGTGATCTGGTCACCCCTCTAGGCACGTTGCCCGCGGCGGGCCGATCGCTTGACCTGCCCTTTGTCGACTGCTTCCGGGTAGTGGACGGGCTGGTTGTGGAGTGTGAGGCGGTCCGCGACCGATTGGACATGATCCTGCAACTCGGCGGAGTCCCCGTTCGGTAGCAAGCCCGGATCCGGGGTGACGGGGTGGATATCGACCGGCCTGACCCGGTAAGCGTCCATACTCCGACTGGCATGGACGCCTGGCGGATGGCGTGGTGGTATGGCGCACACTGTTAGGGCTTTGCTTCGTAAACGACGTTGAACGCTGTTTCCGCCGCTCGGCGGAACCGGCTGAAGCCCGCGTCGCTGACGACATGCTGGATGGCCGTTTCCCCCGCCTGCGCCCCAAGGGCATAACCGCCGTCTTGCGACTTGGCGTTCGGGAGACAGACGAACGTGGAGAATCCGTAGAATACCCGTCCCACTGGGTTGAAGTTGGGGGCGGGGTCGTCGGCGGCGCTCGGTTCGACGATTAGCCAAACCCCGTCCGGGGCTAGAGCTTCACGGATGTGCGCGGCGGCGCCGAGCGGGTGGCCCATGTCGTGGAGGCAGTCGAACGTCGCGGCCAGGTCGTAGCTGCGACCGGAGAACGTCTGAGCTGAGGCCAGCTCGAAGGAGACGCGGTCAGCAACACCCGCTTCGGCGGCACGTTTCCGCGCCGTTTCGATAGAGGGCGCGTGGGAATCCGATCCGATGAACCGCGAGTTCGGGTAGTGCTGCGCCAGTAGCAACGTCGTGGCACCGAGCCCGCATCCGATGTCGGCCACGTTCGCCCCG
Organism: Actinomycetota bacterium; assembly: GCA_046731055.1. GTDB lineage: Bacteria > Actinomycetota > Actinomycetes > Actinomycetales > Dermatophilaceae > Lapillicoccus. Next base: position 4,176 of record JBKPKI010000141.1, read on the forward strand.
GCGCGCAGCCGGTCCTCCACGCCCTCCAGTGCCGGGATCCAGTTGGGCACCAGATTGGTGAGGTAGTTCGGCCGGAAGAACAGGTCGGTGCCGACCATGACCTCGCCGTCGTGCTCGTCCCATGCCACGCCCGACCCGGTCCGGAACGCGTCGGTGATTCCGTCGATGGCGCGCAGCGCTCCGACGGCGGCCACGAACCCTCCCGGCATATAGAGCGCGCCAGCGGGATCAGCCAGGGCGAACGCCTGCTCGTCGGTGAGGAAATAGGTCTCGGTGGTGGCGTCGCACTGCACGTAACCACCGGCCGCCTGCCCGCGCAGCCACTCGGTGAGGTACCGCGCATCGCAATCGGTTCGGACGGCCAATTCCGCCGGCGTGGCCGGGCCGGCCGCCAGTGTGCGGTAGAGACCTAATCGGTGTCCGACGACGGTGCTCCCCGCGGCGATCGTCGCCCCGAGATCGCCGATGCAGCGACCCAGGAACTCGTTGAGCTTGTCCTGATCCATCGGATCCTCCAAGGGCCTCGGCTGTGTGCTTCGGCTACTGATGTACCGGTGGCTCAGGCCACACCACTATCCAGAGAATCCCTTAAGGGCCAGGGCGGAACAGGCCCCGCGCGACCGCCCAGGCGGCGACACCAGCGCGGCTGGGAACGCCAAGTTTGCCCATGATGTTGCGCACATGAACCTCGACGGTCTTTTCCGCGATATCGAGGTCCCGCCCGATCCGCCGGTTGGTGGCGCCGGTCGCGACCATAGCCGCCACCTGGCGTTCCCGTCTGGTCAGCGCGACGACCGCAGCCGTTGGTTGGGAGGCCGCGGCGGTGGGGGCGGCCAATGCCCCCACCAGAGCGATCGCCGTACTGGGAGCCATGGCCTTGCCTTCGTGCCGCGCCCGGTCGGCCGCGTCCGGGCCGATCGCCTGCCTCACGACGGCCTCGACCTTTCTCCGCCGGCTCCGCTCCTCCCCCGACTCCGGCGCCGCCAGTGCCTGCCGCCGCGCCCCCGCCGCGCCGAGGAGCCGGGCCGCCGTGTGATACGACGCCCGACTACAGGCCAGTTCTGCGAACACTTCCAAACACTGGGCCACACCGCGGCCGTCATCCACCGCGTCAAAGGTGGCAATTGCCTCGCCGAGAAAGCCGGCGGCCACGTCAACCGCACCGCGACGCAGCATGACAGTGCCCAGCCCCCACGCTGACCAGGCGAACGCCCACGGGTAGGCCATATCCCGAGCCATGCGCAGGCTGTCACGCAGCAGTCCCTCCGCCTCGGCCACCTCGCCGCGCTCGGCGGCAAGCATTCCCATGTCATGAATGGCCCATGCGAGCCCGTACTGGTGATCGAGCTCGGTGAATACTGCCGCTGCTTCCGTGTACAGCGCGGCGGCGTCGGCGTACCTGCCCCTGCCGCGCGCCACGTGTCCCAGGCACAGTGCGGCCGTTCCGAGCCCACGCTTCAACCCGGCCCGCTCACTGAGGGCGCGCCCCCTGGTCAGAGCACGATCGGCGTCATCCAGGTCCCCTCGGGCGCTCGCCACAAAGCCGAGCGCGATCAGCGCATTCGCCATCGTGTCGGCGGGGATCTCCGCCGCAGCGGCCGCGTGCAGCAACTCGTCAAGGATCGTTTTTCCCTCGCCCAGATATCCCTGCGTGTACCAGTACCAGCTGAGCGTGCTCGCCAGCTGAAGCGCTCCCACGAGGTCCCCGGCAGCGCGGCGCTCAGCGAGCGCCGCCCGCAGGTTGCCATGTTCCTCGCTGATCCAGGAATACGACAACGCCTCGTCCGGACCGGCGATGTTGGCGCCATACGCGACCGCACGCTCTGCGTAGTAGGCCGCATGTCGCGCCCGAAACGCCGCTGAGGTGTCGTACCTGTCCAGCTGATCGGTTGCGTACGCCCGAATGCTTTCCAACATCATGAATCCGGCGGTGCCATCGGAGCGGGTGGTCCGCAGGATCAGGCTCTTGTCGAGCAGCGATCCAAGGACAACGACAACCTCCTGCTCGGGCTCGGAACACACTCGCTCTGCGGCCCCCAGCGTCCAGCCGCCGGCGAACACCGACAGGCGGCGGAAGAGTATGCGCTCTCGCGCCGAGAGCAGATCATGGCTCCACTCGATCGCCGTGCGCAGCGCGCGGTGCCGCGGGGGCATGTCCTGCGCGCCATCGGCAAGTACTTCCGTCCGCCTTTCCAGACGGGTCACCAACTCGGCGGGGCTGAACACCTTCAGCCGCGCCGCCGCCAGCTCTATCGCGAGCGGCAGCCCGTCCAGCCGCACACAGACCTCAGCTACCGCTCTGGCGTTCTGCCGAGTCACGGCGAAGTCTCGTAGCCCCGAGCGCTCAACGAGCAGGGTCACCGACGGACTGGCCATAAGCCGATCCAGATCGGTCACCTCGGCGGGAGCAGGCGTCAATAGCGGCGAGATCGCGAACTCTCGCTCGCCCGCCAAATGAAGGCGCTCCCGGCTGGTCGCCAACACCCGCAACCGAGGGCCGACTGACAGCATGCGGGTCAAACTCGGCGCGGCCTCGAGCACATGCTCGAAATTGTCTATGACGAGCAGCATCTCCCGGTCGGCGGTGGCGGCGGCCAACCGGTCCTCGAGCGCCTCGAGTTGTCCATCCCCTACGCCGAGGACCCGGGCGATCTCCGCCACCACCAAGCCCGGCTCGCGAACCCGTGCAAGATCGACGAAAACGACACCCTCCAGGAAGTCGTCCGCAACCGCCGAGGCTAAAGCGATGGCGAGCCTGGTCTTACCGACCCCCGGCGGACCGGTCAGAGTCACCAGCCGGTGATCTCGCACCAGCTCGCGCAGCGAAGTGAGCTCTTCGTCCCGACCGATCAGCCGGCCCGTTGGCGTGGGCGACTGCAACGGCGCAACCCGACCGCGATCCCTGCCGACCGCCGTCGCCGAAGCGGGGCGCTCCACGAGCCGAGACTAGACCCGCCTCTCGGCCGCAGCCTCGTATCCCGCCGTCACAGCTCCGTCAGGCCGGACGGTGACGAGTGCCCAAGACATGCATCGCAACTTCCGTGCACTGTCGGGGAGATCTGTCTTGGCGGTCCTCGACCCCAGTCCTGCGAAGCGGCACCGGCTCCCCGGCATGAACCCGCCGGGACCGCCAGGAGGGTCAGGAGGCGATTACTCGAAGAGCACCAGCTGGTCGCGCTCGGTCGGCACCCCCTCGAGCCGCAGCAGCGCCGACTTGCGCGGCAATCCGCCGCCATAGCCGGTCAACCTCCCGTCGGCTCCGATAACCCGGTGGCACGGCACAATGATGGAAATCGGGTTCGCCCCGTTCGCCGCCCCGACCGCACGGGATGCCGACAACGGCAGTTCGAGCGCCCGCGCGATTGCGCCGTACGTGGTCGTCGTGCCCCACGGGATCTTCGTCAGCTCGCCCCACACCGCCTGCTGAAAGGC
>JBKPKI010000142.1:0-1396 GCA_046731055.1 Actinomycetota bacterium
GACACGGTCTGCGCGGCGGCGAGGTCGCGGCTCCAGCGACGCGCCAGCGCCCTGAGCGGCTGCCCGATCGGCTGGACGGCGCCGAGGTCGGGGCAGGTGCCAACGACAACCTCGGCACCGGCGTCGCGGAGACGGCGGACCGCCGCCTGGAGGTGGCGGACCGCGATGGACTTGTCGATGCGGTGCGTGACGTCGTTGGTGCCGATGGAAATGACCGCGGCGTCCGGATGCGGCACGCGGTCGAGGGCGTTCGCGACCTGGACGCCCAGATCGCCGGACTCGGCCCCCACGACCGCGACGTTGGTGAGCCGCACCCGACGGCCCGCGAACGCGGAGACGCCCGTAGCGAGGATGGCGCCGATGGTCTCGTCGCCGCCGTCCGCACCCAGACCGGCGGCGCTGCTGTCGCCCAGGACCAGCAGCTCGATCGGGGGGCCGGGAGCCGCGCCGTAGACCCCGTCGTCCTCGGGTGGGGCCTCGATCGGGATACCCACCATAATGCGGGCGAGCAGGGCCTCGGCCTTGACCAGGCCGTAGCCGACGACCCCGAGCACGCCGATACCGGCGATCCCGAAGCCGCCTCCGTAGGCAGCGCTCTGAGCGATGCGGCGCGCGCGCCGTGCACGTCCCATGGCGTCCCCCAGCCGGTGTCCCGCTGACCCCAGCTCGCGCGCTGTGACCAGCCTGCCGGATTCCAGTGTCCACCGTACGACGCCGATTCGGGGGGATATCCCGAGGGAGGTGGACAGTGCGCCGGTCATGCGGACAGGAGGCAGGATGGTCCCGTGAAGTACGCCGAACACATCGCCGATCTCGTCGGGAACACGCCTCTGGTGAAGCTCAACTCCGTGACCGACGGCATCGCCTGCACCGTGCTCGCCAAGATCGAGTACTTCAACCCGGGCGGCTCGGTGAAGGACCGCATCGCGCGGCGGATGGTCGAGGCCGCCGAGGAGTCCGGCGAGCTGAAGCCCGGCGGCACCATCGTCGAGCCGACGTCCGGCAACACGGGGGTCGGGCTCGCCCTGGTCGCCCAGAAGCGCGGGTACAACCTCGTCTTCGTCTGCCCAGACAAGGTGAGCCAGGACAAGCAGGACGTGCTGCGCGCATACGGGGCCCGCGTCGTCGTGTGCCCGACCGCGGTGCCGCCAGAGCACCCCAACTCCTACTACTCGGTCTCCGACCGGCTGGTCCGCGAGATCGAGGGCGCCTGGAAGCCGAACCAGTACGCCAATCCGATGGGCCCGCAGAGTCACCACGAGACGACGGGGCCGGAGGTGTGGTCGGACACGGACCAGCGCATCTCCCATTTCGTCACCGGCATCGGCACCGGCGGGACGATCAGCGGCACCGGCCGGTACCTCAAGGAGAAGTCCGGCGGGCGGGTGCGGATCAT
>JBKPKI010000143.1:0-2806 GCA_046731055.1 Actinomycetota bacterium
CGCCGCGGCCTCGGTGACCCGCACCAGCTCCAGAGCGAGGTTACGGTCCGGCCGCCCGGAGGACGCCGGCGGCGCCGGCTGGAACGGGCTGCTCAGGGCGTCGTCCGGCGTCGGCACGCGGCCAACTCTAGGTCACCCCCCGAAGTTCTCCGCTCCGCTCCGATACTTCGCGGGGACCCGACCAAGTCACCCCACGAAGTTCTCCGCTCCGCTCCGATACTTCGCGGGGACCCCGACAGGGAGGGGTGCGTTTGGATCCGCGCACCTCTCGGGAGACGATGAAGGCATGAGCTCCCCGAGCACGGTGCCGGCCTCCGAGGAGCAGCCCGCGCGCACGCGCAGCCGGTATGCGATGGGGACGTACGGCAACATGATCCGGTCCCTGCTCGTGGTCCTCGGCATGGTGGCGGTGCTGGTGGCCATCGTTCCTCGAGTCCAGAGCATCCAGCAGCCGCCGGTCGACGCGGCATCGGTCGTCGCCGACGCGGTTGGCCAGAGCGGGCTGCCGTTCGAGGCACCGGTCGGACTGCCGGACGGGTGGTCACCGACCAACGCCCGGTATGCGGCGAGCACGGACGGCCTGCCGACCTGGCAGGCGGGGTGGAGCACGCCCAAGGACGGCTACGTGGCGATCCGCCAGACCAAGGAGTCCAGCCCGGCGTGGCTGCAGGCCGCGACGAGCGGGGGACAGCAGACCGGCATGAGGCAGCTAGCCGGGCGGACGTGGACCGTCTTCTACGACCCCGCGAACAAGCGCACCAGTCTGGTCGACGTCCCGTCGGGCGGGGGCACGGCGACGTCGATGACGACTGTGGTCACCGCGGTCGCCGACGACGACGAGATCACGACCTTCACGACGGCGCTGAAGCCGGCCCAGCCTCGCTGATCTGACGTTGGGCGCCGTCCAGCCAGGCGGTGCAATGGGCAGCGAGCGCCTCACCGCGGCGCCACAGGCGCATACCCTCCTCCAGGGGGAGCTGACCGCCCTCGAGCTGCGCGACGATCGCGGTGAGCTCGTCCCGTGCGTCCTCGTAGGACAGCTCCGCGACGTCGGCGAACTCGGCGCCGTCGCCGGACGGATCCGACACCTCGCCCGCGGCCATGCGAGCAACCCTAGCCAGCCACGGCGGGGGTGCCGTCCTCCGGTCCACTCACCGGTCGCACGTTGAAGTCGCCGCGCGCCACCCGGACCCGCAGCAGCTCGTCGCGCTCGATCTCCTCCCGCGACATCACCACGCGCCCGTCACGGTGCTGCACCACCGCATACCCTCGTTCAAGGGTCGACTGGGGGGAGAGGCTTCGGACCCGCGCCCCGAGGTAACGGACCTCGTCGTGGGCCTGCATGACGCGGGCGACCATCCGGTCGCGCGCCCGAGCGCGCAGCCCGACCACGACCTCGCGCTGCCGCGTCACGATGGCAGTGGGATCGGCCAGCACCGGCCGCGACCGCAGGCTCTCGAGCGCGTGCCGTTCGTGGTCGAGTCGGCGGAGCAGCGCGCGCGTCGCCCGGACCCGGGACTGCTCGGTGGCCCGGCGTTCAGCGTCGGCGTCCGGGACGACCAGGCGTCCGGCGTCGGTGGGGGTGGAGGCGCGCCGGTCGGCGACGAAATCCAGCAACGGAGTGTCCACGTCGTGCCCGATGGCGCTGACAACCGGAGTCACCGCCTCGGAGACGATCCGCAAGAGGGTCTCGTTCGAGAACGGCAGGAGCTCCTCCGCGGCGCCGCCGCCGCGAGCGACGACGATGACGTCGACCTGCGGGTCGGCATCGAGCTCTCTGACGGCCGCGCCAACCTCGGTGACCGCGGCACTGCCCTGGACGGCGACCTCCCGGATGGCGAACCGCACGGACGGCCAACGGCGGCGGGCGTTCTCGACGACGTCCCTTTCGGCGGCGCTACCCCGGCCGGTGACCAGCCCGACGCAGCGAGGCAGGAACGGCAGCGGCCGCTTGCGCTCGACCTCGAACAGGCCCTCGTCCGCGAGCCGCTGCTTGAGGATCTCGATCCGGGCCAGCAGGTCACCGACGCCTACCGGCCTGATCTGTCGCGCGTCGAGGAGGAGGGTGCCGCGCTTGGGCCAAAACATGGGCTTGGCCTGGAGGACGACCCGCGCTCCCTCGTCGAGAGGGGCGCCCATGGCCGCGATGGCGTGGACCGACACGGTTGCCGACAGCGACATGTCGACGTCGGGGTCGCGCAAGGTGAGGTAGGCGGTCGAGCCCCGGACGTTGAGCTGGACGACCTGACCTTCGACCCAGAGCTGCGGCATCTTCTCGACGTACTCGCCGATCTTCAGACTAAGCACGCGCACCGGCCAGGGCTGCTCGGCGCTGGTCTCGGCGGCCTTCTCGGGCAGAGCCGCACTCGACGGGGCTCCGGTCACCGCCTCACCCTAGGACCGGACTCCCTCACTCGGCCGTGGCCTCGGCGCGCTCCTGGTCGGTGTAGGCGCGCATCGCCGCCGCGGGGTTGTCGGCCCGAGCCCGGCGCAGGTCGGCGACCATCGCCGACGTCGCATGCATCGCCGCCTTGGCGGAGCCGCGGGTCCAGGTCATCGCGTGGTCGGCGGCAATGCCGAGTCCCTTACCGACCTCGATGGCGTCCTGGTCGGCGCCCATGTAAAGGAAGTGCCACCCGTAGGACTGGCTCTGCTGGTCGACCAGGGCTTTGATCGACGCGTGCGTCCACTCCCGGCTCGCGTTCTCGTAGCCGTCGGTCATCACCGCGACGACGACGGTGCCGGGCCGCTGCTCCTCGGGCAGTGCCGCGAGCCGAGCGCCGGCATCGACGACGAGGCGGCCCAT
>JBKPKI010000144.1:0-14256 GCA_046731055.1 Actinomycetota bacterium
GGTGGTCCGACCCGGAAGGAGGTTGGGGTTCCTTCGGCTCAGACCGGGGTTAGAGGGTGCTCATCGCTGAGTGCTCATCGGGTGCTCATCGCGCGTTCATTCGGCGTGACCCGCCTTCGGTTGAGTGCTGATCTGGTGGAGGTGTTCGGCCACTGGAGCGACGTTCGGCCCGGCCGGCAGCCGCAGGGCCCGGGTGAACGCCTTCCGGCGTACCGCCTGCTCGAGGCACGTCGTGCTCGGATGCAGCCATGCGCCACGCCCGGGCAACCGGTGCTGCGGGTCCGGAGCGAGCCGGACGGAACCGTTCTGCTCGTCTTTCACCGCGACCACTCGCAGGAGGGCCGACCAGCTATCCCTGCGACGACAGCCGACGCACATGCGTACGGGCGTGCGTTCGGACACCGAGGCAGGCAGTCCAGACCGGTCGGTCACGCACAAGTCTACCCCGCCGGCCGCCGGGAGGTTCAACACGCGTACAGACCTCCGTATGCCGGCTCACTCAGCCCCGGCGCCGGCTCCCCCGATGCCAACTTCTCCGCACGTGATGACCTGTTGGAGGCCAATGTCCGAAATGTCCGCCGACAGGTCATCACGTGCGGAGAAATATGGACAGCGGGGGGACCGGTGACGACAAGGAAATGGCGAGGACGTCAGGAGAGGACGTCAGGAGGTTGCCGCGTCGGGCGCTGGGGTGTCGGGGCGGATGTCGATCCGCCAGCCGGTGAGCTTGGCCGCCAGGCGCACGTTCTGCGCCTCCTTGCCGATGGCCAGCGACAGCTGGTAGTCGGGCACGATCACCCGCGCCGCCCGGGCCTGGGCGTCGACGACCTCGACCGACTGCACGCGCGCCGGCGACAGGGCCGCCGCCACGAACGTGGCCGGATCGGGCGAGTAGTCGACGATGTCGATCTTCTCCCCGTGCAGCTCCGTCATGACCGCCCGCACCCGGGCGCCCATCGGCCCGATGCAGGCTCCTTTGGCGTTCACGCCGGGGATCTTGGCATGGACGGCGATCTTGGTGCGGTGGCCGGCCTCCCGAGCCAGGGCGGCGATCTCGACCGTCCCGTCCGCGATTTCCGGCACCTCGAGCCGAAAAAGGGTCCGGACCAGGTTGGGGTGGGTCCGCGACAGGCCGATCTGCGGGCCGCGCGGCCCGCGCTTGACGCTGACGACGTAGCAGCGCAGCCGGTCGCCGTGCCGGTAGCGCTCGCCGGGAACCTGCTCGGCCAGCGGGAGGACGCCCTCGACGGACCCGAAGTCGACGAGCACGTGGCGCGGGTCGGGGCTCTGCTGGATCACCCCCGACACGACGTCGCCCTCGCGGCCCTTGAAGTCGCCGAGGATCTGCTCGTCCTCGAGGTCGCGCAGCCGCTGGACGATGACCTGCCGTGCCGTCGCCGCGGCGACCCGGCCGAATCCCTGGGGCGTGTCGTCGAACTCGGGACCGGGCTGCCCGGATTCCGGCGGCTCTCCGTCGGGACCTGGCGGCCCTTCGCTGTCGGCGTCCTCGCGGGCCCACACGACGACGTGGCCACTCTTGCGGTCCAGTTCGACGCGGGCGTGGCGGTAGGAGCCCTCGGTGCGGTGGTATGCGACGAGCAGCGCCTGCTCGATCGCCGGGATGAGCACGTCGAGGCTGATGTCCCGCTCGCGTTCCAGCGCCCGGAGGGCGGCGACGTCGATGTCCATCAGGGCACCTCACCCGCCAGCTCCCCCGATCCGTCCGGACGGCGGAACTCCACCTGGACCGCGCCGGAGAGGACTCTGGCCAGCGACACGCTCTGGCGGGAGGCCGGCTGCTTGCGGGTCGCCGGCGTCTCCACGGTGACCTCGTCGGGCGTGACCGAGAGGATCCGCCCGGTGACCGGTGCCTGGTCCTCGACGGTGAGAGTGACGAGCCGGCCGACGTTGCGACGGAACGCCGCGTACCCCGTCAGCGGCCGACCGACGCCCGGCGAGCTGACCTCGAGGGTGTAGGGGCGCTCGCCCATGAGGTCCAGCCGGTCGAGGCTGTCGCCGACGACCCGCGTGGCGTCGGCAACGTCGTCGAGACTGAGCGGCGGGACGGCGCTCGAGGAGTCGGTCGGATCGAGTCGGCTGACGTCACGGTCGACGAGGACGCGGAGCACGCGGCGCGGGCCGGCGGTCGTCACCGTCGCCTCGACGGGGACCAGGGAGAGCGCGGTGAGAGGCGCCGCGAGCGCGGCGGCGATGTCGTCACCCACGGTGGCACCTCCCTGTTCTCGACTCGCTGGTCATGCTAGCGAGGACGGCTCGGCGCGGTCCTCCCTCAAGGAGTGCGCGGGGTGCTCGTGTCATGATCGGCGCCATGGCCGCGCAGGGGACCGGGTGCGGCCCGGCACCGACGCGCCGCGCCGTGATGCGCACGGCGGTCCTGGCCGCGGTGGCTGGTCCCTTGCTCGCCGGGTGCAGCATTCGGTTGGAGGACGACGCTCCGCCGTTTCCGCTGCTGCCGCGTAAGTCGGTGCCCGACGAGGCCGTGCTCGTCGACCTGGTCCGGCGGACCGCCGCCCTCGCCCAAGCGGCCGGCCGCGTCCCGAAGCCGACCGAGGCTGTGGCCCGCCTGTCCTCCCTCCACCAGACCCAGGCGGACGTCCTCCGCGCGCGGCTCACCTCCGCGGACGTGCCCAACCATGTCATCGACGGCACCTCGACCGCTTCCACGACGCCCTCAGTCGCCGTGAGCGCGCCGGCAACCGCGACGGCCGGCGACGTCGCCGCGGCGGAGACGGCCGTCGTCACCGTGGTGCTGCCGGCGCTCAGGACCGTCACCGCCGTCAACCGGGCCGTCGTCGCGTCCGTGGTCGCCTCCTGCGGCGCGGCCGCTGAGCTGCTCGGGGCGACGATCTCGTGGCCTCCCGCCGACCCACTGCCTCCGGAGGCCGCGGTCCCGTTGCTCGATGCGACCCGCTCGGCCGCGTACGCCTTCCAGGTGGTCGCCGCCCAGACCGGCGGCGACCGGCGCAAGGTCGCGGTGAACACGCATACCGATCTCACCACGCGAGCGGCCGAGCTTCTCGCGATGGCCGGCTCCTCCGCTCCACCGGATCCCCTGGGCTACGCGCTTCCGTTTCCCGTCACGGGCCCGGACGTGGCGGCCAGGCTCGCCAGCCAGGTGCTGACGACGCTGGTGGCTGGTGGGTTGGAACCGGTGGCCACGCTGCCGGACGACTCGACGGCGTCGACCACCCTGGTCCGTCTCCTCGTGGGCGCCCAACGCCTGGGCCGCAGCTGGGGTGTGCCCCCGGTGCCGTTCCCCGGCCAGGCGTACCCGTGACCGATCTGGTCCCCGAGGGCTTCCGGGCCCGCGTGGCCACGTACCCGCCTGACGAGGTGAACCCGACAGCCTGGTACGCCGTCGCCGGCGAGGCGTGGCTGCGCCGGTTGCCCGGGCTGCTCACCGAGCTGCTGGAGGAATGGTCGCTCTCGGTCGACGGCGGCGTCCGGTGGGGCGTCGCCGCGGTCGCGGTTCCAGTGCACTCGCCGGCGGGTCCGGCCGTGCTCAAGGTCACCTGGCCTCATTCGGAGGCGCTCACCGAGCACCTCGGCCTGCGCCAGTGGAACGGGCGGGGAGCCGTGCGGCTGCTGCGGGCGGACCCGCACCGGTTCGCCCTCCTCCTCGAACGCCTCGACCCGGCGACGGACCTGCGCTCGGTCCCGGTCGATGCGGCCTGCGGGATCATCGGCGACCTCCTCGGTCAGCTGCGCTCGCCCGCGCTCCCGCAGGTCCCGACGCTCTCCGCGTATGCGGCGCGGCAGCTGGCGAAGCCGCGGCCAGCCGTGGATGTGCTGCCCCGCCGGTTCGTCGAGCAGGCGCGCCGGCTCGCCGCGGACCTCACCACCGACCCGGACGTCGACGCATACCTGCTCCACACCGACCTCCATTACGAGAACGTCCTCCGCGGCGATCGCCAGTCGTGGCTGGCGATCGACCCGAAGCCCACCGCCGGCGCTCGGGCCTTCGAGGTCGCGCCCGCGCTGTGGAACCGCACCGACGAGCTGGGCACCGGCTCGTCGGTCCGCGCGAACCTGCGCCGCCGGCTGGAGATCGTCTGCGAGCACGCCGGCATCGAGCAGGACCGGGCCAAGGCGTGGACCATCGTCCGCGAGGCTGACAACGCCACCGATCCGGCCGAGGGACCCAGGCGCACCAGCCTGGCCGTCGCGGTCATCAAGGCGATGAACGACTAGTCACCCCACGAAATTCTCCGCTTCGCTCCGATACCTCGCGGGGACCCCGACTGAGGCTGGCAGGCTGACGTCATGGCGAACCGCCTGGCCGCCGCGACCAGCCCCTACCTGCAGCAGCACCGGGACAACCCCGTCGACTGGTGGGAGTGGGAGCCGGCCGCGTTCGAGGAGGCGGCCCGACGCGACGTGCCAGTCTTCCTCTCGGTGGGGTACTCGGCCTGCCACTGGTGTCACGTCATGGCCCACGAGTCGTTCGAGGACACCGAGGTCGCGCAGGCCCTCAACGAGGGGTATGTCTCGGTGAAGGTCGACCGCGAGGAACGCCCCGACGTCGACTCGGTGTACATGACCGCGACCCAGGCCCTGACCGGTCAGGGCGGTTGGCCGATGACCGTCCTCATGACGCCTGACCGCGAGCCGTTCTTCTGCGGCACCTACTTCCCGAAGCAGCAGCTGCTGCAGATCCTCGGCGCGGTCTCGGACGCCTGGCAGAACCGCCGCGACGAGGTCCTCACGAGCAGCAGTCACATCGTCGGTGCGCTCCAGAGGGCGGCGGCTCCCCCGCCTTCGGCCCTCACCACAAGCCACCTGGACGCGGCCGTCGCGGCTCTCAGACCTGAATTCGACACGGAGAGAGGCGGATTCGGGCGCGCGCCGAAGTTCCCGCCCTCGCTTGTTCTCGAGTTCCTGCTCCGGCACCACGGTCGCACCGGCGAAGCGAGCGCGCTCGAGATGGTCCGCGCGACGGGTGAGGCGATGGCCCGGGGCGGGATGTACGACCAGCTGGCCGGTGGCTTCGCGAGGTACGCGGTCGACGTCGCCTGGATCGTGCCGCACTTCGAGAAGATGCTGTACGACAACGCGCTGCTCATCCGCGTGTACGCGCACTGGTGGCGGGCGACCGGGTCACCTCTCGCGGAGCGGGTCGCTCGCGAGACCGCCGACTTCCTGCTCCGCGATCTCGGTATGCGCGAGGGCGGGTTCGCGAGTGCGCTCGATGCCGACGCCGATGGGGTCGAGGGCCTGACGTACGCGTGGAGCCCAGACCAGCTCACCGCTGTGCTCGGCGCCGAGGAGGGGTCGAGGGCCGCTGAGCTGCTCCGGGTGACCGAGGACGGCACCTTCGAGCACGGCCTCTCGACACTGCAGCTGCCGGCCGATCCCGACGACCCGGCCTGGTGGGCCGACGTCCGGACGCGGCTGCTGACCGCCAGGGCGTTACGGCCCCAGCCCGGCCGTGACGACAAGGTGGTCACCGCCTGGAACGGGCTGGCGATCGCCGCCCTCGCCGACCTCGGCGCCCTGGCCGGCGAGCCGCGGTACGTCGCCGCCGCCGCCCGCGCCGCCGGCTTCCTCCTGGAGACGCACCTCGTCGAGGGCCGGCTGCGAAGGTCCTCCCGTGACGGCGTCGTGGGCAATGCGGTGGGCGTGGCGGAGGACTACGGCGACCTCGCCGAAGGGTTGCTCGCCCTGCACCAGGCCACCGGAGAGCCCCACTGGCTCGCCGCGAGCGCCGACCTGCTCGACACGGCACTCAGTCACTTCGCCGCCGGCGACGGAGGGTTCCACGACACCGCCGACGACGCCGAGGCGCTGTTCACTCGGCCGCGGGCCCTGGGTGACAACGTCGAGCCGTCTGGCACCACCTCACTGGCCGGAGCCCTTCTGACGTACGGCGCACTGACCGGTTCGACACGGCACCTCGACGCCGCATCACACGCCATCGACGCCGTCGGGGGGATCGTTGCGCAGAACCCTCGGTTCGCCGGCTGGGCGCTCGCGGTGGCCGAGGCTCGAGCGGCCGGCCCGCTGCAGGTGGCGGTCGTCGGATCCGGCGAGGACGCCGAGGCCCTGCTCGCCGTGGCCCGCTCCTCCACGTCTCCGGGGCTGGTCCTCGTCGCTGGACAACCGGACGCGCCCGGCATACCCCTGCTGGCGGACCGCCCGCTCGTGGCCGGACGGCCGGCCGCATACGTGTGTCGTGGGTTCGTCTGCGATCGGCCCACGGTCGACCCGGCCGAACTCAGACGGCAGCTTCACGCGGCGAACGTCTGAGCGCCGGGGGCGTTGCGCGAGAACGCTTCTCGGGCTCTCTGCCCACCGACGAAGAGGGCCGTCGCCCACACGTCGGCCCACAGGAGGGTGTCGGTGACCACGGTCATGGACCCGGTCCGCTCGACCATCCGGTGCGCCACCGGGTCGAAGAGGTGGGCGCCCCGAGCCGCCGACCCGGACGTCGCAACCGCGCCCTCGGCAAGGGGGACCACCGCGACCATCTGTGACCGGTCCCGCGGGTCCTCGACGCCAATTCGCCACGGAGCCGCGTCGGCTCCCTCCGGCCGCAGGTGTGCGTGTCGGCCGACCAGCACGTCGCCGCCGGCGTTGACCGACCAGGCCGCGAACGGCAGCCTGGTCAGCGGCACGGCGGCTCGGTCGACGGCCCAGCCCTTGACCAGACCCGTCGGGTCGTATCGCAGGACGCCGTCGGAGTCCGGAAGCCACGCGGTGAACGCCCCGTCCGTCCGTTCCGAGGCGACCGCGCACAGCTGCTCGACCTCGGCGAGCACCGGGTCGTCCGGCCCGGACGTGACCTCGCCGCGGCGCCGGCGACTGATGAGTGAGTCCGGCCGGTACGTCGAGAAGACCGCGTCGAGCCGCACCAGCTCGGCGTACACGGCCGCAACCGCGTCCTCGGCCTCCGTCCCACGTACGTCGGGCCCGCGGAGGTGGATGCTGACGGGCATACCCATCACCTGCTCCACCCAGGCCCGGCGGCTCATCCGCTGGCCTTGTCGATCGCGGACTGCAGGGACTCGGCATAGGCGTGCGAGGTGAGGGTGGCGCCGGACACCAGGTCGACGTCGGCGCTCTGGGTGCGGACGGCCTCGGCATTGAGGATCGGAACCGCTCGCTCGTTGATGAGGTAGTCGTGCCGGTCCCGGTTCGGCACCTGGAGGGCCTCGACCGACGTCATCCGCCCGTCGTGGACGGTGATCCGCACTTGGACCACCCCGAACCGGGTCACGATGGCATCGCCGTCGAAGCGGCCCGGGTCCAGAGTGGGCGTCGTGTCGACCGGTTCCGGGGCGGAGACCGCCGCCTGGCTCGGGGCGAACCGGCTCGACGTCGACGTGTGGTAGCTGAACAGCAGGACGAGGACGGTCACCGTGACGAGCCCCCACAGGCCGATCCGCCTCACCAGACGAACCTCTCCACGTGGATCCGCGACGGCTCGACGCCCGCGGCGACTGCGGCGCCTCGAGCGTGTTCCATCCACTGCGCGTTGCCGCAGAGGTACACGTCACGCTCGGCCACGTCGGGCACCAGGTGCTGCAAGGCCTCGACGTCCCCGAGGTGGGCGGCGGACAACGGGAGCCAGCTGCCCCGCCCGGGGATGCGGGGACCGGGAACCGTCACGACGCGAGCCCCTCGTTCGGCGGCCAAGGCGGGCAGCTCGTCCCGGAACAGGACGTCGGCCGAAGAGTGGATGCGATAGATGAGGACGACGTCGCCGGGCTGCTGAGGCAGGCCCTCCAGGAGCGCGCGCATCGGCGTCACTCCGATACCGGAGGCCATGAGGAGGACCTTCTCACCGGTCCGGACACCGTCGTGCAGCCGGCCGTAGGGCCCCTCGACGAGGACCCGCGCACCGGGCCGCAGCTGGTCCAGGCCGGTCGAACCGTCACCCACGTGCACCGCCGTGATCCGCAACCGCGAGCCGTCCGGCGCCGCCGACAGCGAGAACGGGTGCGCGCGGGTCCAGCCGGGTCGGTCGAGGAACCGCCACATGAGGTATTGCCCGGCCCGGGCTCCGAGACGCTCAAGGTCCCGACCCGACATCACCACCGACGTCACCCCGAGCGTCTCACGACGCACTTCGTGGACGACGAGCCGGTGCCGCCACGATCGGACCAGCGGCAGGACCACCCGGAACGACACGACACAGCCGACTGCGACCGCATACAGCGTCCACCAGAACACGGTCCCGGCGAGATTTCCCACGAAGTCCTGCCCCGTCCACAGCTGGTGCGGCAGGGCCAGCCCCACGCCGAGGTACGCGTAGAGGTGCAGCAGGTGCCAGCTCTCGTACCGCAGCCGGGAGCGCGCCCTCCGGACCGACGTGACGACCACCATCGTGAGGGCGGCCGTGCCGGCCACCGCGAGCAGCATCCCCGGATAGTTCAGGACGAAGTCGACGAGCGTTCCCCAGATCCCGAGCTGGGTCGACGCCGCGTATCCGAGGGTCGAGAGGACGATGTGCGCCCACATCAGGTGGAACGATGTGAACCCCGTCAGCCGGTGGGTCCGCGCGATCACGTCCTGGCCGAAACTGCGCTCCAGGAACGGAACTCGGGCCATGAGGATGACCTGGATGAGGAGAAGGTCGGACGCGAGCAGCGCACTGAGCCGACCGAACGAGTGGAGGGCCCCGCTGACCGAGCCCAACTCCTGCGGTGCCTGCCCCCTGATCCAGAGGCCCACGACGCACACGACCGAGAGGCAGCCCAGCGCGACGGCCAGATCGCGCCACCAGGCGGCAGCGATGGACGGGCGGCGTCCCGTGGCCCGTACGGCCCCGTCGACCACTCGGTGCAGGATCTGCCTGGCCCGCGAGGCCGCGGTCACCACGGGAGCGCCCGTGACCACATCGTGGCCGGGCGGTCTGTGGACGACCTGTGGCGCGGTCATGTCAGGGCCACACCCCCAGCAGCTGCAGGGAGAGCCGCACGATGAACGCCGACACGACGACGATGAAGACGACCCGGACGAACCCGCTGCCGAGCCGAACCGCGGTTCGCGCACCCACGTAGCCCCCGAGCAGGTTGGCCGCCGCCATGACGAGGCCGACCTTGACCATCACGTGGCCACCGGGCGCGAACACGACCAAGGCGCCAAGATTCGTCGCGACGTTGGCGATCTTGGCCTTGGCGCTCGCCTCGAGGAAGGCATACCCCAGCAGGCCCACGAGTGTGAAGACGAGGAACGAGCCGGTCCCGGGGCCCAGCGCTCCGTCGTAGACACCGATGACGAACCCGGTCATCATTGCCGCGACCCGGTGCTTGTGACCGCTCCACCGCAAGACCGTCTCGCGCCCGAGCTCCGGCTTCAGCAGGGTGTAGGTGCCCACGACGACAAGACAGACCAGGACGATCGGAGTGAACGCCGCCTTGGGGATGTGCAGGCCGATCAGCGCACCGACGATCGACCCGACGAACGCCACGGCAGCCATCGGCAGTGCGGTGCGCAGGTCCGGGTGGACGCGCCGGTAGTACGTGACCGCACTGGTCGTGGTCCCGAACACCGAACTGAACTTGTTGGTCGCAAGCAGCTGCGCCGGCGAGGCCGTGGGAAACCCGAGCAGGAGGGCCGGCAGCTGGACCAGGCCGCCACCGCCCACGACCGCGTCCACCCACCCGGCCAGGAGTGCCGCCCCGGCGACGAAGAGGACAGTGAGCAGGGAAGGGTCCAGCGCGGCGTCCGGCATGGCTGTTCATCGCCCGTCCCAGCGGAGCACGATGTCGAGGACGTCCTTGAGCTCATGGGCGACGGCGTCCGGGGTCGCGTCGTGCGCGACCTGCTGGTACTCCGGGATGTCGCTGTGCGGCACGAGGATGGCCCGCATGCCCGCCGACTGCGGGCCGTGCACGTCCTCGTAGCCACGGTCGCCGACAAACACGCATTCGGCGGGATCGACACCGATCCGGCGGGACGCCTCGAAGAAGATCTCGGGGTTCGGCTTCACCCAGGGCGTCTCGCTCGAGTAGACGTCGGCGTCAACGAGATGGAGCACGCCGTCACGCTCCAGCAGGCCCCGGTGGTAGTCGCGAGACCAAATGGTGTTGGAGAGCACCCCGACGCGGATCCTGTTGCGTCGCAGACCTTCCCAGAGCGGTCCGATCTGGGGGTCCGTCCACGTGTGGGGTTCCCAGAACGCCTGGTATGCGGCCAGCCCAGCGACCGCGCGCGGGTCGTCGGCAACGACGCCGGCCTCGGCAAGGATCTCCTCGAGCCGGGCGGATGCCCCCTCGGACCGACCGCGGCCCCATCCCGCGCTCTCGGCGTCCCAGATCCGTTCGGCCAGCTCCTCGGCCAGGGCGGGGTCGGTCTCGTCGACGTGGTACTCCCGGGCGAAGACGCGCCACTGCTCGTTGACATCCACGGTGTGCCACGGCGTGATGGTGCCGCCCCAGTCGAAGATGACGGCACGGACCGCACCGACCACCCTCGATGCGCCGTCCGCTCCCGCTGCTCCCCAGTCCCCCCTTGCGCCCCCCGTCATGGCGGGGGCTGGCGGAGGCCGCGGACCTCCGCGACCACCTCCGCCACCGCCGAGTCGACTTCCACGACACGGCGGTCCCCCAAGCGCCGGTCCTTCACCTCGATCGTCCCGTCGACGAGCCCCCTGCCGACGACGACGATCGTCGGAACGCCGATGAGCTCGGAGTCCTTGAACTTCACCCCAGGGCTGACCTGGCGGCGGTCGTCGTACAGCACCTCGAGCCCGGCGGCCTCGAGCTGCGCCACGATCTCCTGGGCCTTGAGGTAGACGTCGTCGTCCTTGCCGGTGGCCACCACGTGGACGTCGGCCGGACTGACCTCCCGCGGCCAACACAGGCCTAGCTCGTCGTGGTTGCCCTCGGCGATCGCGGCGACCGCCCTGGAAACGCCCACGCCGTACGAGCCCATCGTGACCGTGACGAGCTTTCCGGTCTCGTCGAGGACCTTGAGGTTCAGCGCCTCGGCGTACTTCTTCCCCAGCTGAAAGATGTGGCCCATCTCGATGCCGCGCGCCGTCTCCAGCCGGTGGCCGCAGCTCGGACACTCGTCCCCTGACCGGACTTCCGCCGCCTCGATCGTGCCGTCGGGTGTGAAGTCACGGCCCACGACGAGGTCCAGGACGTGCTTGCCCGGCGCGTCCGCCCCGGTGACCCACCGGGTTCCGCCCACGATCCGGGGGTCCACGAGGAAGCGCACGCCGGCCGCTTTGCCCTCACCGAGCACCCCAGGACCGATGTAGCCCTTGACCAGTACCGAGTTTTCATCGAAGTCTTCGAACACCGTGGCCACCGAAGGGTCCAGCTGAGCGCCGAGCCGCTTCTCGTCGACCTCGCGGTCGCCTGGGACCCCGATGGCCAGCACCTGCGAGGTCCCGTCCGGAGCGGTCACCCTGACCAGGACGTTCTTCAGGGTGTCCCCCGCTTCCCAGGGCCGGTCGTCCCGCGGGTGATGCGCGTTGAGGTGGTCGACCAACGTCGCGATGGTCGGGGTGTCGGGCGTGTCCTCGACGTGCGCGGCCGGGGCGTCGGACCAGTCCTGCGGCGACGGGACCGGTACCCGCACCGCCTCGACGTTGGCCGCATACCCGCAGTTCGGGCACCGCACGTAGGTGTCCTCGCCGTTCTCCGCGGTGGCGAGGAACTCCTCGCTCTTGCTGCCGCCCATGGCCCCCGCCATGGCCTGGACGATGACGTAGTGGAAGCCGAGCCGGTCGAAGATCCGGGTGTAGGCCTCGCGCTGCTGGTCGTAGCTCTTCTGCAGCCCGGCGTCGTCGACGTCGAACGAGTACGCGTCCTTCATGACGAACTCACGACCGCGGAGGATGCCCGCCCGCGGACGGGCCTCGTCGCGGTACTTGTTCTGGATCTGGTAGAGCGTGACCGGCAGGTCCTTGTAGGACGAGTACATGTCCTTGACCGCCAGCGTGAACAGCTCCTCGTGCGTCGGCCCAAGCAAGTAGTCGGCGTCCTTGCGGTCCTTGAGCCGGAAGATGTTGTCGCCGTACTCGGTCCATCGGCCCGTCGCGTCGTAGGGCTCGCGCGGCAGCAGGGCGGGAAAGAGCAGCTCCTGGGCGCCGATCGCGTCCATCTCCTCGCGGACGATCTGCTCGACCCGGCGCAGAACACGGAGGCCGAGCGGCAGCCACGTGTAGATCCCTGGAGCGACCCGGCGGATGTAACCCGCCCGGACCAGCAGCCGGTGGCTCGGCACCTCGGCGTCTACGGGGTCCTCGCGAAGGGTTCGCAAGAAGAGCGACGACATGCGCATGGCCACGGTGGGGTACTCCGGGTTAGAGCAGGGAGGGTGTGGGCCCTGAAGCGGAACGGTGCGCTCGGAAGGATATCGGCGCGTCGGTATGTGGCTCACCAGGCTTCGGTATGTGTCTCACCTACGGGGGGTGTGTAAGGGGCGCTCGGTCGGCGCCTGACCCGAAGAACCGGTCGTGTACCCGGTCATATACCCGAACTGGGCGCGATAGCGACCGAATTGGTCATACGACCGGGTATGCGACCACCTCAGGACCGGCCGTCGTCGCCAGCGCAGGGCTGCGGTCACGGTCACCTGACGGCCGGCTGCGGCCCGAGCCGCGGACGATGAGCCGGGTCGGGATGATGACCGTCCTCGGCTCGCCGGCGCCCGCGGCCAGGCGGGCGAAGACCTGCTGCACCGCCCGCCCGCCGAGCTCGAGAGGGTCCTGATGAACCACGGTGACCGGTGGGTCGACGACGTCCGCCAGCTCGAAGTCGTCGTACCCGACGAGCGCGAGATGAACGCCGAGCTCGCGGATGGCGTGCAGGACCGCCACCGTGACCCGGTTGTTGCCGGTCACGACCGCCGTGACGGGGTCCGGTCCGGACGTCCACTCCCTCAGCAGTCCGGCGATCTCGCCCACCTCGTAGGGGCCGAGGCGCGATCGCAGCGGGCCGCATAGGCCGAGCGACGCCGCGGCCGAGTCGAAGGCCGCCTGGCGCACTCGAGCGGTCCAGATCGTCCGGTCGTCGCCGAGGAAGCCCAGGCGCTCGTGGCGGTGCGCGGCCAGATGCTCCACGGCGCTTCGCATACCGCCCTCGTTGTCACTGAGCACCGTGTCGACGCCGAGGTCCGGTTGCGGACGGTCCACGCAGACCACCGGCACCGAGCGGGCCGCGGCCCGCAGCGCCTCCGAAGGCCGGGTATCGACCGGCACGACGACCAGTCCGGCCACCCGCTGGGCGACGAGGGCCTCGACCAGCTCCGCCTCGTTGACCGTCGACTGCTGGGAGGAGGTGCTGATGAGGAGATGCCGGCGGAGCCGGGCCTCGCGTTCGATGCCCGCGGCCAGCTGTCCGTAGAAGGGGTTGACGAGGTCGGCAGCGACCAGGCCGATGCGGTCGGAGCGTCCGGTCCGGAGCGTGGTCGCGGCCGCATGCCGCTGGAATCCGAGCTTGTCGATGATCTCCCGGACGCGCGCGGCGGTGGCCGGGCTGACCCCCGGCTCGGCGTTGACGACTCGCGAGACGGTCTTGATCGACACGTCCGCGCGGCGCGCCACGTCCGCCATCGTCGGGCGGTCTGGCCCGTCGTCCGACGACAGGTATGCCCCGGGCGGTGACAACGTTGGCACGGATCATCCCTACCGTGGCCGGACCGGGAGCGTCAACAGGAGGCCAGCCAATCCGCGCTTGTGGCAACAAATGACGCAAATCAGGCGCCGCCGCACCACCAGAGCGACCGCTTGACGGCAGAGCCGCCGATGAGGTTCAGTTGACCACGTTGTCAGACAACGATGTCGGTTGGCCGAGCGCCGCGGCACAACCCCGATCCCGGGCGCGGGGATCGTTACGGCCTTGTGACGACTCCGTGGCGGTGAACTCCTCACGAAACCGACCGGCCGTAGGCCAGAATCAACGAGCGCCCCGGGCCCCCAGTGCCTGCGGCGCTGCCGTGGTTCGCAGGTCCTGCCGCCCCACGTCCCACCGCAGTCCCCGCTTGGTCACGAGGAAGTGATGACGGTCAGATGAGCACCGACTCCCGTCCCCAGGAAGACGTCTCCCACCCCGAGCCGGCGCCGGCCGACCGGGCCATTGAGGTCATCCTCGACATGCGGAACATCACCAAGGAGTTCCCCGGGGTCAAGGCCCTCTCCGACGTCTCGATGGAGGTGCGCCGTGGCGAGATCCACGCCATCTGTGGCGAGAACGGCGCCGGCAAGTCGACCCTGATGAAGGTCCTGTCCGGCGTCTGGCCGGTCGGCACCTATGACGGCGAGATCTACTACAACGGCAA
>JBKPKI010000145.1:0-7709 GCA_046731055.1 Actinomycetota bacterium
CGGCTCCCAAAACGCCGCAGGGCTCCAGCTGGGCGCGCAGCTCCCGGTCATGGCCATCGGCGGCTTCAACGGCAGCGACCCGTCACCGACGCTGGCCGAGTTCCAGGCCTACGTCCAGGACGGAAGGATCCACTACTTCCTGGCCGGCGGCGGCTTCGGTGGTCAGAACGGCGGCAGCAACGCCGCAGCGCAGATCTCGACGTGGGTCCAGCAGAACTTCACCGCGGTCACCATCGGCGGCATGACGTTCTACGACCTGACGCAGCCGGCCGCGTCGTCCACCGCATCCGGGACCGCAGGGACGGTGTGAGGTCATGGCCGCCACCACGCTCGTGACGCCCTTGGAGTCCGCTGGCCCGCTGACCAGACACCGGCTGCGCGGCCAAGTGGCCCGGTTCGCGGTGATCGGGGTCGGAAGTACGGTCCTCCACCTGGGCCTGCTGGCGGCGCTCACCGGCCCGCTCGGTGCCCAGGTGGCCAACCTGGTCGGCCTGGTCGTCTCCACGGTGGCCAACACCGCGGCCAACCGGGCGTGGACGTTCCAGGTTCGCGGGACCGAGCAGATGGCCCGCCAGCACCTGCAGGCGCTCGTCGTGTTCGCCATCACCTGGGTGTGCAGCAGCCTCGCGCTCGAGCTGCTGGCCGTGGCCTGGCCGCAGGCGTCGACCCTGACGACGGTGGTCGTGGTCGGCGCGGCCAACGCCGTCTCGACCGTGGCGCGGTTCACGGCGATGCGGTCGTGGATCTTCCGGATCCGCGACTGACCCGCCCGAGTGGAGCGAAGTTGCCGCTATCACGTCGACTTCGCTCCACTCGAGGGTGGTCACCGGGCGGAGGCGGCGGGATTTGAACCCGCGAGGGGTGTTATCCCCAACCCGCTTAGCAGGCGGGCGCACTAGGCCACTATGCGACGCCTCCAGCTCGCGCCCACCGGACCACCGGCGACCGGTGAGCCAGCACAGGGTACCGGGGGCGAGAGGCTTGTCCCAAACGGAAGGTTCCTTGCCCAACCAGCTCCACCACCGCCGGGAACCTTTGCGCGCGCCGGGTCGTCCAAGACCGAGGGCTTCAACTGCGGCAGGTATGCTCGCCCGCCGAGAGACGAGTTGTCGGCGGGAAGGTGTGCATGACCGAGCAGACGGACGTCCGCCCGGTCGGGGCGCGGACACGTCGCCGCCGGCAGGTGCGTCGACAGACCCGCCGGTCGCTCATCCACACCGCCCTGGCGATCATCCCCGGCGCCGGCCTGCTTGGTACCCGCTACCGCCGTCTGGGCTGGATCATGCTCGGGGTGCTTGCCGCGAGCGTCGTCGTGGTGGCGATGTTCGTCCTCGCCAAGGGCGCCGTCTCAGCGGCCCTCAATGTCGCGATCCGGCCCGACGCTCTGCTCACCATCGCCGGTCTCGTCACTGTCGGCGCCCTCGTCTGGATCTTTTCGATCATCCTCACGCATCGGGGAACGGCACCCGACCGGATCGACGGCAGCAACCCGTGGCCGCTGCGGGTGTTCACCGCCTGCATCTGCCTGCTCGTGGCCGTCCCCTCATTCCAGGTGGTGCGCTACGCCCTCATCCAGCGCGACGTCGTCGGCACCGTCTTCACCGGACCGGCGCTTCGGGGACTGACCCCGTCCACACAGCAGACCGCGACGCCGCAGGCCCAGGCTGCCGATCCGTGGGCCGAGGTCGAACGCGTCAACCTCTTGCTGATCGGTTCCGACGCGGGCAGTGACCGCGAAGGAACTCGCACGGACTCCATGGTCGAGGTCAGCATCAACCCCCAGACGGGCGGCGCGGTCCTCATCAGCATTCCGCGCAGTCTCGAGCGAGCTCCATTCCCCTCGAGCAACCCGCTGCACAAGATGTACCCGAACGGGTACTACTGCCCGGGCGTCGCCCCCGGCAACGAGTGCCTGATCAACGCCGTGTGGGCCCTCGCGGAGGAGAACAAGGCGCTGTTCAAGAACGACCCGAACCCCGGCCTGACGACGATCCGCGATGTCATCGGCGAAGTGACTGGTCTCCACGTGGACTACTCCACGGTCATCGACCTCGCCGGATTCGAGCGGCTGGTCGACGCGATGGGCGGCGTCACCGTCAACGTCACCGAGCGGCTGCCGATGGACGGCCACCTCGTCGGAGGCGTTGTCCGCGACAACATCGGGTGGATCGAGCCTGGTCTGCAGAAGCTCAACGGAGTGCAGGCCTTGTGGTACGCCCGCTCGCGGATCCTGTCTGACGACTTCTCCCGAATGCGCCGGCAACGGTGCCTCATCGGAGCGCTCCTCGACCAGGTCAATCCCGTCAACATGCTGCGCCAGTATCCGGAACTGGCGCAGGCAGCCAAGGAGAACATCTCCACCGACATCGCTGTGGAGCAGCTGCCGGCCTGGGTCGAGCTGGTTCAGCGAATCCAGAAGGGGTCGATCACGTCGCTGACCTTTACGTCGGACAACATCACCCCCGCCAACCCGAACTACCCGAAGATGCGGGAGATGGTTCAGGCCGCGATCAACCCGCCGCAGGCGGCGCAGACACCCCCTCCGTCGACCACTGCCCCCCCTACCTCGACGACGCCGAAGTCCACCAAGGGCACGACGACGAGCCCTACGTCCACCACCCCCACCCTCGCCGGTGGTGTGGTCGACGTCCGCAACGCCTGCTGACCCGCATACCCGATCGGCACACGAACGAGCCCCCGGAGTCAGGTCCGGGGGCTCGTCGCTGCGGAGGGCGTTCCGCCCGCCGCGAGGGGTTCAGAGAGGACGAACGGCGTCAGCCTGGGGGCCCTTGGGTCCCTGGGTGACCTCGAACTCCACCCGCTGCGCCTCGTCGAGGGTGCGGTAGCCGTTGGTCTGGATCGCGGAGTAGTGCACAAAGACGTCGGGGCCGCCGCCGTCCTGCGCAATGAAACCGAAACCCTTCTCGGCGTTGAACCACTTCACAGTGCCCTGAGCCATCTGGGTAACTACTTCTTTCTGTCCGGCTGAGGACGTGGGCACTTCGCACACGTCCGGCTGCGGTCGTGCCCTGGTGGAACGCGCTCCCGCCTCCGACACAAGCAAGACCCGCCACATCTCTGCAGCGGGCCGACTTCTTCGACAAGCGAGGAACTGCAACTGCAACCGGCGTCAACTTAGCAGAGAGCACCCACCGCGTGGGGTGTGCGATCTTCCGGATTTGGTCAGTATTCGGAGGCGTCGTCGGCCGGCCGCGCCACGCCTCGGACGGCCAGCCGCGGAGCCCGGTCGCCGCGAATTGTCGCCACCATGTCGACCACCCGACGCGTCGCCCGGACGTCGTGGGCGCGGAACACCGTCGCGCCGAGCCAGCCGGCGATGGCGGTCGCGGCGAGCGTCCCCTCGAGCCGCTCGTTCGCCGGGAGATCGAGGCTCTCCCCCACAAAATCCTTGCGGGACAACGCTTGCAGGACTGGATAACCCAGCGCCACGACGTCCGCGGTATGCCGCAGGACCTCCAGTGAGTGCGCCGTGGTCTTACCGAAGTCGAGCGTCGGATCGACGAGGATCCGGTCGCGCGGTATGCCGGCCGCCAACGCGGTCTCGGCTCCACGCCGCAGAGTGGCGAGGACGTCGCGCACGACGTCGAGGGGATCGGGCCCGTAGCTGACGTCGACCGGGTCGGTCCGCGGCGGCAGCCCGCCAGTATGCGAGACGACTACGCCGGCTCCCAGCTCCGCCGCAGCCCCGACCAGCTCGGCGTCGTGGCCGGCCCACGGGTCGTTGACGAGGTCGATCCCCGTCGGCGCAGCCGCGCGCGCGACCTCGGCGCGCCAGGTGTCGAGGCTGAGAATCAGGTCCGGGTATGCCGCTCGTGCGCGTTCGAGGAACGGCACCACACGGTCGATCTCCTCCGCCACGGAGACCGGCGCGCCCTCCTGGCCGGCCCGGACCCCTCCGACGTCGACGATGTCGGCTCCCTCGTCGACGGCGACGTGGAGCGCCCGCATCGCGGCGTCGAGGTCGGCGTGCCGGTTGCCCGCGAAGAACGAGTCGTCGGTGCGGTTGACGACGCCCATCACTGCGGGATGTGCCGCATCGAAGACCCGACCACGGAGCACCAGCCGAGCGGGGTCGGTCAAGGTCACCGGTGTGACTGGGTCGGTCACCCGGCCATGCTGCCATCACGCATACCGAGCCCTCGGGCGGCCCTACGCGGCCGTTCGGTTAGTGGCCGACCGCGTACCGCAGGGCCACGAACCCGCTCGCGAACCGGTGCTCCTGCTCCAGCCGCAGCTGCAGACGGAGCCCCTCGGGCAGGTACGGCGTCCCTTCTCCGACGACCACCGGCACGACGACGACGAAGAGGACGTCGACCAGGTCCGCCCGCAGAGCGTGGGCCGCGAGACCGGGACCGCCGACGACGACGTCTCCGTCCGCATCGGCGACCAGACGGCGAACGACCTCCGGGTCGAAGGTCCGCTCGAGGCGGGTCCGGGGTGTCGAAACCTCCTTGAGGGTCGTCGAGTAGACGACCTTGTCGGCCGCTCGCCACAGTTGGCCGAAGTCCTTGATCGCCGGAGAGTCGTCCTCGTCGAGACCGAAGGTCTGCCAGACCTGCATCACCTCGTAGAGCCGGCGGCCGTACAGGTGGGTGTCCGCCGAGCGCTGCAGGTCGTTGACGAACGCGTGGACCTCCTCGTCCGGCGCCGCCCACGAGAAGTCACCGTCGGCGTCGTTGACGAAACCGTCGAGGGAAGCGAGAACGCCGTAGATCAGCCGGCCCATCGGAACTCCTAGCGCGGCGCCGTCAGGAAGATCGGGAACAGGCTCGGTGTGTGAGCATGCACGATGATCATGAAGATGATGATGTCGAAGGACAAGTGCACGGTCACGACGTAGAGCAGGGACTTGGTCCGGACGAAGATGTAGCCCTGCAGCAGGGCGAACGGAATCGTGAAGACCGGTCCCCAGCTGCGATAGCCGAGCTCCCACAGGAAGGAGACGAACACCGTCGCTTGCAGGAGGTTGGCCGTCCAGTCGGGGAAGTGCGTCCGAAGCAGGGCAAAGACGGTGCAGATGAAGAACAGCTCGTCCCAGAGGCCGACAGCGTTGACGCCGAGGAACAGGCGGCCGATCTCGTTCGGCTCGGTGACGGTAGGCCAGTTGCGGTATGCGCCCGAGCCGATGAAGTAGATGGGAAGCAGCAGATAACCCAGGACGAGCACCCCGACGAGGTAACTCCATTCGTATCGGCCCCAGCGTCTCCCGGTCCGCCATGGGAACCGAATGACGTCCTGCTTCAACCAGAATCGGTGCCCCACGTATGGAATGACCACGGCGGCGGAGAGGACGACGGCGAAGCGGGCGATGCCGGCGTCGCTGATGTCGGCGGCAAGCGACATCGTGCTGATGACGACCAGGCTGGCGGCGATGAGGCTGAGGTGCCCGGCGAGGCGCCGGTCGACGGCGACGCCCAAGAGGACGCCCGCGGCGAGCATGGCGTAGCCGACGCGCTTGTCGAGCATCACGTAGAGGGCGACCGCGGCGCCGCAGACCAGGGCCGCTGCGAGGAGGGCCGGCCACCGCGCCAGGACGCGGCTGCCGGCGATCACCTTGGCGGTCGAGGCGGCGCGCACGCTGGCAGCATCACCGACGGACCGGGCTGGTCACAACCGGAGGAACCGACGGTCCCGGCCCGGCTGCTACCCCGATTGCCCGCACGTTCGGGACATGACGCGCACGTTCAGGGCATCCACGCGCACGTCAGGGACGTTACGCGCAGGTTCGAACGTGTGCGTCTGGCCCCTACCGTGCCCGCAATTCGGGCATACGGCGGTCCTCATCTGACTGCTTTCATTCCCACTGACTCTGCAGCAGCGGCGAGGCGTAAGTCGAACGTCAGGATCTCTGTTGCCCCTAGCATGACGGCAGCAGCCAGGTGGATGGCGTCCAACGAACGCAACGATGCCGGACCGATGTGGCGCGCACGCTCCAGAACCCTCGAGTCCAGCCTGTGACGAGCGATGCCCGAGCAGGCATCGCTCACCGCGCGTTCCGCGTCTGGGACGCCGGCCCGCCGAACCGCGCGAGCGATCTCGACCCAAGCGAGCTCGGAGGAGGCGACAAGGATTGCCTGGTCGGTCCGGTCCGCCAAGAGCGCACGCACCCTGCTCGACTCCTCCTCCAAGAAGAGCCGCTTCAACAGTGCACTTGAGTCGACGTAGAGGCCGCTCACACCCGGTCGTCGCGTTCGAGGAGATCAATCGAGGATCGACCAGGCGGCAGCGTCAGGGGCGGCTCGAAGTCCCGGAAGGGCTCAGGCGCCTCCACCCAACCTTCGCGAATGGCTTCCGCTAGAGCGGTCTCGTCAGGCACCAACCCCAGCCTGAGAGCGATCGCCTCACGCACGATCTCCTGCTGCGAGCGCCCGGTGCGCACCGACTCCTCACGCAGAGCCGCGGCAAGTTCCTCATTCAGGCGGAGATTGGTGCTCATGCCTCGATGGTACCAACTATTAAGGTGAGTGGTACCACTCAGACCCTCCGCCGCCTCAAGCTGATCCTCGTGATCAGCCACGATGTGGCAGCGGAGGGCGTGGGATTCGAACCCACGATGGGAGTTACCCATAGCGGTTTTCAAGACCGCCGCACTAGGCCACTATGCGAGCCCTCCCGGCTGACCGGAAGTCTCGCACGAACCCGCGAGGTCAGCCGTCGGCGAGGTGCTTCTTCAGTGCCTCGAGCATCTGGCC
The DNA here is from genome assembly GCA_046731055.1 of Actinomycetota bacterium. Classification (GTDB taxonomy): domain Bacteria; phylum Actinomycetota; class Actinomycetes; order Actinomycetales; family Dermatophilaceae; genus Lapillicoccus. The sequence goes on from JBKPKI010000145.1 coordinate 6,714, forward strand.
CCACGTCTCAGCGTTGCGGTCGGCCTCGGCCTGGTCGCCGTTGTTGTCCTGGGTGATCGTGACCTTGGTGCCGTCCTCGTCGCCGTCGAGGGCGTAGACGAGGGTGTGGTAGTTCTCCGGGACGTCGTCCTCCCCGGTCAGTGGGCTGAAGTGGGTGACCTGGATGCGGTTCGGTTCGTCGACGGCGACGACCTCACCCTTGTCCTGGTACGGCTTGCCCTCCCACTCCCCGCTCCACGTGATCGAGCTGCCCGGCGTCCAGTCGGTCTCGAGGTCGGTCCCGAAGAACCACTGCTTCACCTCGGTCGGGTCCGTGAGGGCGGTCCACACGCGCTGCTTCTCCGCGTCGACCACGGTGCTGGCGGTAGCGATGAATCCGGTCATGGGAGACATCCTGCCCCCGGTGAAGGCGTCAGCGTCGTGGACGGATCGGACGTCTTCGGCTCAATAGCCCACGCCCCCCGGACCGATGACGTCGATGTTCTTCTCGACGAAGCTCCCCGGGTCGTCCTTGCCGCACTTGGCACAACGGCGATACCAGTCACCGCCTGGCGAGCGCTCGGCAACCCACTTGTGATGGAGGTTGAGCCGGCAGAGCAACGGCTTGCGTGGCTTCATCGGACTGGCAGTCATGTCGCCTCCTGGATTGTCACGCGGGGCGCATCCCTTCGACGAGCTCCGAAGGTGTTGCTCGGGCGATGGCGCGGGCGTCGCGCGCGAGGTGCTGCTGGTCCGCATACCCGGCCTCGGCGGCCAGCGCGGCGATCCCCCGGTCGAAGCCGTCGGTATGCGTCTCGCCGGCGAGGGCGAGGAACCGTTGCAGCCGCAGGATCCGGCGCAGCGTCGCCGGGCCGTAGCCGAACGCGACGGTGCAGCGGCGGAGCAGCTGGCGCTCGCTCACGTCGAGCTCACGGCGGAGTCCGTCGACGCGCTTCCCAGGGTCGTCGATCAGGGTCCTGGCAACGTGCGAGGCGAGCGGGTCGACGTCCTGCCCCT
>JBKPKI010000146.1:0-9853 GCA_046731055.1 Actinomycetota bacterium
TCGGTCGCCGCGGAGCCGGGGTTCTGGAACATGCCGAGGACCGTCTCGCGGGCCACGGCAGGCTCACATCAGGCACGCACCTCAGATCAGGTGCGACCTACCTCAGGCGCCGAAGGCGGCCTCGGCCGGTGCTCGACGGCCCGGCTGGAGCAAAGTTGCCGCTATAGGGGCAACTTCACTCCACTCGGAGCCCGCATCCGCCCCCTGACGAGGTTTCGTGACCAGCGCCGTGACCACACAGGCGAGCGCTGACCAATCTCCCCTGCCATCCGGGGCGCCGGTAGCAAGACGGCCGGCATGGGCGCGCCGAGCCGAGGCCTAGACCGATCACCAGGCAGAGTGGAGAGCGATCATGGCCAACAGCATTCAGCACGCACCGTGGTGCGTCGAGCACGAGTTCCACGAGGACGGGTCGAGCTGGCGTTGCTCGCGCGTCCTTTACCGGAGGGAGCATCTCGGTGGCGTTCTCGTCGAGGTCACCTGGTCGCCGGAGGGCGGCGTGCGGCTCAACCTCTTCGCCGATGTCAATGGCGGCATCAGCGGCGGGGAGGCGTACGCGATCGCAACCGCCCTCATCGTCGGCGCGGAGCTGCTCGACGGGCAACCCGCCTGACCCCACACCGCAGCGCCCCGCTCGAGGTAGGAGGAGGCGCTGCCGGCCATGACGACACGCCGCGAGTCAGGCCGCGCCGGGCTGCCGCAATCCGCCTACACGACGTGAGGCACAGCCCCGTGACTACTCGGTGTCCAAAACGGCCGTAAGACCGGGGAACGGCGGCACCCGCGCAAGCCCCTGATCTGCGAGGATGCCGCCGGCGCCGCGGTGGCGGTGGGATTTGAACCCACGGTGGAGTTACCCCCACACACGCTTTCGAGGCGTGCTCCTTAGGCCGCTCGGACACGCCACCGCCGGGAAGGTTACCGGAGCCGTCGCGCGGCGAAGAAATCGAGGAGCAGCCTGGAGCACTCCTCCTGACGGACCCCGCCGACGACCTCCACGCGGTGGTTCGCACGCGGGTCCCGCGCCACGTCCCACACCGAGCCGCACGCTCCGGCCTTGGGGTCCCAGGTGCCGAACACGCATACCGGCAAGCGGGCCAGGACCGTCGCTCCGGCGCACATGACGCACGGTTCGAGGGTCACGACGAGCGTGCAATCGATCAGCCGCCACGACGCGAGGGCGCGGGCGGCCTCGCGGATCGCGACGATCTCCGCGTGCCCGGTGGGGTCCTCCCACGCCTCGCGGACGTTGTGCCCCTCACCGAGGACATCGCCGTCCGGCCCGACCACCACCGCCCCGACCGGCACATCACCGGCCTGCTCCGCGACGGCGGCGAGCTCCAGCGCACGGCCCATCCACGCCGCATACCGCTCGGCGGAGGTCGGCTCGGGCACGCGCTAAGTTTCGCGCATGCGCGTGCACGTCGCCGACCACCAGCTCATCTCGCACAAGCTGACCTACCTCCGGGACAAGCGCACCGACTCCCCCACGTTCCGTCGCCTCGTCGACGAGCTGGTGACCTTGCTCGCGTACGAGGCGACCCGTGATGTGCGCGTCGAGCCGTTCGAGATCGAGACCCCTGTCGCACCGACCACGGGCATCAAGCTGGCCAACCCGAAGCCCCTCGTCGTTCCGATCCTGCGCGCGGGGCTGGGCATGCTCGACGGGATGGTGCGGATCCTGCCGACGGCGGAGGTGGGTTTCCTCGGCATGATGCGCAACGAGGAGACGCTCGAGGCGACGACCTATGCGAACCGGCTCCCCGAGAATCTCCACGGACGGCAGTGCTACGTCCTCGACCCCATGCTCGCCACGGGCGGCACCCTCGCCATGGCGATCCGGTATCTGGTCGACCGCGGCGCGGACGACATCACCGCGATCACGCTCTTGGCCGCGCCCGAGGGCATCGCCCACGTCGAACAGCAGATCGAGGGGCTGAACGTCCCGTTCGCCCTGGTCACGGGTGCGGTCGACGAGCGCCTCAACGAGCAGGGCTATATCGTTCCGGGTCTAGGTGACGCCGGCGACCGGCTCTACGGGCTGGTCTGACCGACGCCCTCCGGGCGCGCCTCATCCGACGCATCAGGCCCGTGCGGCACACTGACCCTCGAACTGTGCCTCTCACCGCAGCCGTCCCCACCAAGGAGTGATTCCATGCGCCGGCTCTGGAGAGTCCTTGGCTTCCTCCTGCTCATCTACATCATCTACGCCATCATCCGGTCACCGACGCAGGCCGCCGACGTCGTGCGCACCATCTTCGAGATCCTCGCCAACGGAGTCCGCTCGATCGCGACCTTCTTCGATTCGCTCTGGCGCGGGTAACCTCGGATTCCGATGGCCCGGAGTCGTGACCCCAGCCTGCAGCGCTACCTCCTCGAGGGCGAGCGCGTGGTCGTCGACGTCCGGCAGCACTGGTTCGTGATCGCCCGCCCGGTTGCCTACACCGTGCTCGCCCTCGCGCTGGTGCTGTTTGTGGACGCCCGCATCCGCGTGGACGGTGGCGGGACGGCCCGGCTGCTGTGGCTGGGGTGGTTCGGCATGCTCGGGTGGATGGCCTGGGAGCTCGCCCAATGGCGCCACGACCGCTTTATCGCGACCGACAAGCGGCTCCTGCTCAACTACGGCCTGATCACCAAGCGGGTGGCGATGATGCCGCTCATCAAGGTGACCGACATGTCGTACCGGCGCACCGTGCCGGGCCGCATCTTCGGCTACGGCCAGTTCATCCTGGAGAGCGCCGGGCAGGACCAGGCGCTGCGCACAGTCGACTGGGTTCCCCATCCGGACGCGACGTACCGGATCATCTGCTCTGAGATCTTCGGGGTGCCGGCCTTTTACCGAATCACCGACCCGGGCCGGGACATCGGGTTCGTCGAAGACGACGGCACGGGCGGTTCACCGGCCGGGAACCCGTCACCGGCGTTGAACGCGCTCGATCGCGCCGAGCACAGCGCCAGTATGCAGACGAGCGGCTCCCCGATCGAGGAGCGCTGGTCCTACTCCCGGGCCATTCCGCTGCACCAGGTCGGTCAGTCGTCACCTATTCCGGGCGGAGAGGTGATCTACAGCAGCGACGCCGAACGGCGGCGGCGCCGGATGGCGGACACCGGTCCGATCCCGCCGCCGGCGCCCCAACCCGATCCGGCCGCCGACGACTGACGACACCGGCGTTGCCCGCGGCGTCGAGTCGGCTACAACGCCTTGATGATGTCCTCGACGCGTTCCTTGGCGTCGCCGAAGAGCATGTGGCTGTTGTCGCGGAAGAACAACGGGTTCTGCACACCCGCATACCCCGCGGCCATGGACCGCTTGAAGACGACGACGTCCTTGGCGTTCCAGACCTCGAGGACCGGCATACCAGCGATCGGTGAGCTGGGGTCCTCAGCAGCCGCCGGGTTGACGGTGTCGTTAGCGCCGATGACGAGGACGACGTCGGTGGCCGGGAAGTCCTCGTTGATCTCGTCCATCTCGAGGACGATGTCGTAAGGGACCTTGGCCTCGGCCAAGAGCACGTTCATGTGTCCCGGGAGCCGGCCGGCAACGGGGTGGATGCCGAACCGCACGTCGACGCCTCGCTCGCGCAGTTTGTGGGTCAGGTCGGCGACGGGGTACTGCGCCTGGGCGACCGCCATCCCGTAGCCGGGCGTGATGACCACCGAGTCGGCGTCCTTGAGCAGGTCCGCGACGTCTACCGCTGAGGTCTCTCGGTGGTCGCCGTAGTCGGTGTCGTCGGACGTCGCGGTGGCTCCGGAGCCGAAGCCACCGGCGATGACCGACACGAAGGAGCGGTTCATCGCCTGGCACATGATGTAGCTGAGGTAGGCACCGGACGAGCCGACCAGGGCGCCGGTGACGATGAGCAGGTCGTTGCCGAGCATGAAGCCCGCCGCGGCGGCGGCCCACCCGGAGTACGAGTTGAGCATCGACACGACGACGGGCATGTCGCCGCCGCCGATCGACGCGACGAGGTGCCAGCCGAACGCGAGCGCGATCACCGTCATCGCGACCAGCGGAATCGCGTTGCTGGTCAACACGAACCAGACGAGAAGCCCGGCCGAGACGAGCAGGGCGAAGAGATTCATGACGTGGCGGCCGGGCAGCATCAGCGGTCGGCTCGCGATGCGAGCGGACAGCTTGAGGAAGGCGACGATCGACCCGGTCAAGGTGACGGCACCGATGAAGATGCCGAGGAAGACCTCGGTGAGGTGGACGGCGTCGTGCTCCCCGCCGGACTCCAGCAGCCACGTGTTGTAGCCGACGAGCACGGCAGCCAGACCGACGAAGCTGTGCAGCATGGCGATCAGCTGCGGCATGCCGGTCATCTCGACCCGCAGCGCCCGCCACACTCCGATCGCGCCGCCCACCAGCATCGGCACGAAGACCAGTGCGACCTGGGCGCCCACCGACCACTCGGTCCCCTCGAAGACCAGCCATATGGTCGCGACGAGGGCGACGGCCATGCCGACGATGCCGTAGGTGTTGCCGCTCTTGGCTGTCTCGTGCTTCGACAGCCCGGCCAGGCTCAGGACGAAGAGCAGCGCGGCGACGATGTACGCGATGGCGACGATCCCGGTGGTCGACATCGCTCACGCCCTCCGGAACATCTTCAGCATCCGCCGGGTCACCGTGAACCCACCGAAGACGTTGATGCTGGCCACGAGGATGCCGACGACCGCGAGCAGGGTAACGAGAAGGTTCGAGGTCGTCACCTGGAGCAGGGCGCCGATGACGATGATGCCGCTGATGGCGTTGGTGACCGACATCAGCGGGGTGTGGAGCGCGTGGTGGACGTTGGTGATGACGTAGAACCCGACGACCACCGCCAGGGCGAACACGGTGAGGTGGCCCAGCAGCGCCGAAGGCGAGTATGCGCCGAGCACCCCCAGGAGCACCGCGGCGACAATCATAAGTGCGTTGCGGCGCCGGGGGTTCGGCGGCTTCTTCGACGGATGCACCGGCGCCAGCGCCGCGGACGCCGGGAGCGCCGGAGTGGCGGACACCTGCACCGGCGGCGGTGGCCACATGAGCTCGCCGTCGCGGACCACCGTCATCCCGCGGACGACCGGGTCCTCCATGTCGAGGACCGGCTGGCCGTCCTTGCCGGGGGTAAGGAGCTTGAGCAGGTTGACCAGGTTCGTCGCGAACAGCTGCGACGACTGCGTCGGCAGCCGGCCGGCCAGATCGGTGTAGCCGAGAATCCGAACTCCGTTGTCACTGACGACACGCTCCTCCGTGACGGTCAGCTCGCAGTTCCCACCGTTGGCGGCCGCCATGTCGACGATGACGCTGCCCGGCTTCATCGACGCGACCATTTCCGCGGTGATGAGCCGCGGGGCCGGCCGGCCGGGGATGAGCGCTGTGGTGATGATGATGTCGACGTCCCGAGCCTGCGCCGCATACAGCTCGGCGGCCTTGCGGTCGAAGTCCTCGGAGGTCTGTCGCGCGTACCCGTCGGCGCTGACCAGGTTCTCCTCGTCGGTCCGGTCGATCTGGAGGAACTCGGCCCCCATCGACTCGACCTGCTCCCCGACCTCGGGGCGCGCGTCGAAGGCGCGGACGACGGCTCCGAGGCTGCCGGCCGTACCGACCGCCGCGAGCCCTGCGACGCCGGCGCCGATGACGAGGACCTTGGCCGGCGGGACCTTGCCTGCGGCGGTGACCTGGCCGGTGAACACACTGCCGAACTCGTGCGCGGCCTCGATCACCGCCCGGTATCCCGCGATGTTGGCCATCGAGCTCAGTACGTCGAGCGACTGGGCCCTGGAGATCCGCGGGACGGCGTCCATGGCGAGGACGGTGATGCGGCGGCCGGCCAGCTTCGCCACGAGCTCCGGGTCGATGGCCGGGCTGATCAGGCTCGCCAGGATGGCGCCGTCCCGCAACCGTGCCAGCTCGTCGTCGTTCGGCGCGTTGATCTTGAGAACGAGGTCGGAGCCCCATGCCTCATCCGCCGAGACGATGCGCGCCCCGGCCTGCTCGTACGCGTGGTCGGCGAAGCTCGCGTGGGCTCCGGCGCCGGACTCGACGGCCACGACGTACCCCAGGTCGCGCAGCTGTTCGACGGTCTTCGGGGTGGCCGCAACCCGCGTCTCGCCGGCTCGCGACTCGGCCGGAATCCCGATCTGTTGCGGCCTCGACACGCCGCGAGGGTATCCCCTGCCGGTCCCCGGAGACGCTGGAGGCCCGCGAGACAGGGGACACATCGCGGGCCTTCAGCTGCTGAGGGGCTAAGACGCAAGTTGACGCCTAAAACCACAGCAGGGTAGCCGAGGGATCGACGTGGCGGGGCCTAACGCGTGAACTGATCGTGGACGGGCGCCAGCTCCGCGTCCTCGGGCCATCCGCCGCGGTACGCTACGGCACCGTCGGGGCCGACCAGACGCGCCGGAAGGCCTTGCTGACGGAGGCCCTCGGGGTATGCGTGAGGGTCGGCGAGGGCGGCGACCGCCCAGGTCGCAGCCGTGACGCACTCCGCCGCAACCACGGTGGCGGTCCGGTATCCGTGGCCGGTTCCGCTGCTCGCCGTGACGACGGCCAGACCGCTAGGGATGACGACCAGCGCTCCGCGACGGGGATGACCGCCCTCATCCCCCACGAGGATCTCCCAGGCGCCGCCGCCGGCCGGGCCCGCAGTGGCGATGTGCCCGCCGAGGCTCACCAGGACACCGGAGTCGACGGTGTCGGCCACGACGGACGCGCACCGATCGGCGGCCCAAGCCCGGGCCATCACGTCGAGGTCAAGTTCCACGCCGCGGGGGACGAACACCGTCCGGGTCCGTTCGTCCAGCTCGATACCGCGCCAGTCGGCGCGTGGTCGACGGCTTGGAGGCCACGCGCACGGCTGGGGTCGATGGCGCCGTCCGTGTCGCGCGCGGCACGGAGAGCGGCGGCTAGTACTGCGGTCAGGGTGGCGCTGATCCGCGTCCGCCGACCGGTCGCCAGAGTCGCGACCTCCGCGTCTTTCCGAACCCGGCTCGCCGCGAGCTCGACGCGGCCCAGCTCGGCATCGATCAGCCGGCGCGCCGAGGAAAGCGCGTGCGGGTCCGCGGTGACGACGCGCACCGTCGTCGACCAGAGCGCCCACTCGTACGCGGGTCCGTGCAGCTGTTGCGGTGCTCCCATAGCGGGCCTCCTCGGGTGGTGCGGTCGGATCGGCCGACGCGACCCCTCCACCGTCGGGCGGCCGCTATGGGGTCGCTGTGCGACTGCTGAGCCGGTCGCCTGAACCGACACACCCTGTGACAATGAGTGGAGTTGCCACCTACGCCGCAACTACTGCCGCTGTCGGCTCTCGTTGTGGCGATCCGGGGCCAGAATGACGCACGTACTGCCATCGTCCGCAGTAGTTGCGGGCAGCAGGTGGGCCGCAGAGCCCGCTATGCGAGGAGCGCGGCCACCACCTCGTCCGGGACGGCGCCTTGGCCAAATGGCCGCTTGCCGACCAACGCCTCCGCCTCCTCGCCGGACAGCCCGCCGCTCGTCGACAGCACCTCGACGGCGTGGTTCTCCGGCAGCAGGTCCAGCCAGCGGACCACCGCCGCGCGCAGCGCCGCCTCGTCGACCTCGCCGTTGACGCGCATCCGGGCCAGGCCGCCATCCGGGTAGACGTCCAGCCGCACGTGCGTCACCGCCGCATCCGGCCGGACTCGGAAGAAGTGCCGGGTGTCCGGCTGGAGCCGCGTCTTCGGGATGAGCTCAGTCCACGTCGACGGGTCGTCCACGTCGCCGGTTGCCTCGTTCACTCCTGACAGCCGCGCCCATCCAGCCGCATTACCCACGAAGTACGACGTGTCGATCTCCACCCGACGAACCAGACCGGGGGCGGCGAGCTTCACCGTCACATGGTCGTTGCCGTCGTCGCGGCGGCGCGCGTTCTCCCAGCCCTCGCCCATGATCCGGGCTCGGCCCGGCTGCAGGATCTGCGTCGGCGACGAGTAGAACATGTTCGAGCAGTCGACGACCGAGCCGCCGTTCTCCAGCGCAGCCAGGTCGACCGTCCCGGTGAGGAAGCGGGGGTCGGGAACCGGCTCGCCGTGCACGCGGAACCGTGCCACGCCGCCATCCGGATAGATGGTGAGCCGGAGATGCGTGTAACGCCGTCCGTCATCGACGGAGAAGTAGTTGTCCGTGTCGCCAGCCACCGGCGACTTCTCCACCAGCGTCACCCAGTCCGCGCCCTCCAGCTCCTCCACCGACGGGTGCCACTCGAACGACGCGGCCTCGACCGACGCATACGGCGGGTAGTTGCCCTTGAACCACGACGTGTCGATGTTCACGCCGTGCACGACCCCAGGAACCCCGAGCCGCACGATGGCCCAGTCGTGCCCGGGCTCACGGCGTCGCCGTGTCTCCCATCCGTCGTAGACCTTGCCCTTGTGCCCGAAGTCCTCCGTCGAGAAGACCGCGCGGCCGGGGGTGATGAGGTTCTCCCGCTGCGCGAAGAGCTCGTCGTTGGCGTAGACCACGCTCCCGGCGAGCGCCCGCGACGCCAGGTCGGGCAGCGTCGTGAACGACGGGGCGTCGGGGTTGGGACTCTCGTGCATGGGGTTCCTACTCTCCTCTGGTCAGCTGCCGGCCGCGGGGCGGGCCGGCGATGTCGATGCGGATGCCGCGCAGCCACGTGCTCCGGACGACGCCGGAGAGCTGCCGGCCCGCATACGGCGTGATGGGGTTCTTGTGCTGCAGCCGCGCGGCGTCGACGGTCTGCCGGTCGTCCGGTGCGAACACCGCGAAGTCGGCGTCCGCGCCGACCGCGATGCGGCCCTTGTGCATGAGCCCGGTTTGGTCGGCCGGCCCGCGGGACATCCAGCCGACCACGTCGCCGAGGGTGAAGCGGCGCTCTCGCGCCTCAGTCCAGACCGCCGCCAGCCCGAGCTGCAGCGACGAGATGCCGCCCCAGGCGGTGCCGAAGTCTCCGGTCTCGAAGTCCTTGAGGTCCGCCGTCGACGGCGAGTGGTCGGAGACGACGAGGTCGATCGTCCCGTCCCGCAACCCTTCCCAGAGCAGGTCCCGGTTCGAGGCCTCGCGGATCGGCGGGCAGCACTTGTACTGCGTCGCGCCGTCGGCGATCTCCTCCGCCGTGAACGTCAGGTAGTGCGGGCACGTCTCCGCCGAGATCCGCACGCCGTCGGCCTCCGCCTGCCGGATCAGGGGCAGGGCGTCGGCGCTGGAGACGTGGAGGATGTGGACGCGGCACCCGGTCGCGCGCGACTGGTCGATGACGTGCTCGATCGCCAGGTTCTCCGCCTCTCGCGGCCGGGAGGCCAGGAACTGCGCGTATGCGCGTCCGCCTGCGTTCGCGGCGTGCGCGATCTCGTCCGGGTCCTCAGCGTGGACGATGAGCAGGCCGTCGAACGCGGCAATCTCGCGCATGGCCGCCTCGACCTCCGCGGCCGCCAACGCTGGGAACTCGTCGACGCCGGAGTGCAGCAGGAAGCACTTGAACCCGAACACGCCCGCCTCGTGCAGGGGCCGCAGCTGCGCGACGTTGCCCGGGACCGCCCCGCCCCAGAAACCGACATCCACCCACGTCTCGCCGTCCGCCGCCTTGCGCTTGACGTCCAGCGCCGCGACGTCGACGGTGGGCGGGATGCTGTTGAGCGGCATGTCGACGATGGTCGTGACGCCGCCGGATGCAGCGGCCTTGGTCGCGGTCTCGAACCCCTCCCACTCGGTGCGGCCCGGGTCGTTGACGTGCACGTGCGAGTCGACGAGGCCGGGCAGCAGCACCTCGTCGGTTTCGAGCTCCACGACGGCGGCCGCGCGCTCACCGAGACCGGACCCGGGCACCTCGACCGCAACGACCCGGCCGTCGTTCACGGCGACGTCGGCGCCGAACTCGCCGTCGGGCAG
>JBKPKI010000147.1:0-5383 GCA_046731055.1 Actinomycetota bacterium
GCGGCCGTCTCGAGAGCCGCGCCCATCTGCGCGGTGGCCTCGGCCGGCCCCGCGACAACGATGGGCAGGGACCGCGGGGCCAGCTGCGTCGCCGGCCAGGCGAAGGCGACGACGATCAGGCAGAGCAATGCGGTCAGGCCCAGAGACAAGGGGAGGACATGCCCTCGAGCGGCGTGGGTCTTGGCGGGGCTTCCCGCGTACGGGCCGGAGGTCTGGGCGGATCGGGCAGTGGCAGACATCAGCGCTCCCAAGAGAATGATCGTTCGTTTTGTGTGAACCAAGCGTGCCCCTCGAGAAGCCACCTGTCAAGAACGAACGTTCGTCTTGTTACGCTCTCGGTATGCCCAAGGTGACCGATGCCCATCTTGCCGCCCGCCGAGAGCAGATCCTGCTCGCGGCGATGACTCGGTTCGCCGAGGGCGGCTTCCACTCCACGGGAATGGCCGAGGTCATCGCCGCGACGGGTCTCTCGGCCGGAGCCGTCTACCGGTACTTCCCGAGCAAGGAGGCCCTGATCCGGGCCATCGTCGAGGAACGGGTCCTCGCCAACGCCACTGCCACGTTCGAGGCGATCCTGGCGCAGGGCGTGGACGATCCCGTCGACGCGGTCTCAGCGGCACTGGAAATTGTCGACCGCGTCAGCGCGCAGGGTGAGACCGACGTCACCAGGGTCGCGGTCCAGGCGTGGGGGGAGGCGCTGCGCAACCCTGACATCCTCGACATCGCCCAGAGCGCGTATGCGACGATGCGCGGCTACCTGGCCGAGGTCGCTCGCCGAGCGCAGGAGCACGGCCGACTGCCGTCCGACGCGGATCCCGACGAGGTGGCGAAGACCATGCAGTCGCTCGTCATGGGGTACGTCATCCAGCGGCTCATCATGGGCGACGTGGACCGGGCGAGCTACACCGCCGCCCTGGAGGCCCTGACCAGCCAGCGCGCCATGTCGCCACGGTGACCTGACGCTGCCACCCATTTCCTCGACCGGACTCAGAAGTTTCCCGGTTTCCACGGCTGGGGACGCGACGCGCCGCAAACATCTGAGTTCGGTCGGGAAGGGGCCGGCCCGCTCAGGGACGAGCCACCTCGACCGCGGTGATCCCGCGCAGCCCGAACCAGGTCCGACCCTCGGCCTGCACGACGGTGGCGAGCACCGCGTCGCAACCGGCGCACCGGACCACGCTGCCGGCGTCCGACACGTAGACCATCGCCGTCGCCAGCTCGGCGATCGCCCCACAGTTGGCGCACCGGGCGGTCGCCGTCGTCACGTCGAACATGAACAGGTCGGCAAAGGCGCCGGCCAACATGTTGCCGTCGAGGTGGGTCATCACGTGCCTCCGAATCGTTCGGTGCGGATCGACGCCGGGCGGTGCCCGAGGTCGACGAGCCATCTAGCGACGGCTTCGACGAATGCCGTTGGGCCGCAGACAAATACGCGTGGCCCCTCCCCTGCCGGGACCACGCGGGCCTCGACGCTGGTATGCGTCAGCCTCCCCGGCGGGTCCGGCCACTCCGGTGGCGCGGAACGGGTGTAGACGAGGTCGAGCTGGATCGCCCCGGAACCGCCCGCCGCCGCCAACTCCTCGTCGAAGAACACGTCCGACGGCGTGCGCACGGAGTACAGCAGCCGGAACGGCGTCGCGTCGCCCGCCTCGACATGGGCCCGCACCATCGCCAGCAGCGGCACGACGCCGGAGCCGCCCGCGACGAGCTGGACGGGACGCATACCCGCCGCCGCCTCCTCCTCCGAAGGAGGCCGCCACACGAAGAACGCCCCCAGCGGCCCGTGCAGCTCCACCTGGTCGCCGACTCGCAGGTCGTGGACGAGGAACGGCGACACCTCACCGTCCGGGACCTCGGCCACTACCAGCTCCACGGATGGAGAAGGCCCCGAGGAGGCGAGCGAGTAGGACCGTGTGGCCTGGTACCCGTCTGGAGCGGTGAGCCGCACGTCGAGGTGCTGACCGGCGTCGTTGCCCGGCCAGGTCGGCACCTCGAGGGCCACCCGCCGCGCGCTCGGAGTCTCCGAAGAGGCCGCCGTGACCGTCCCGACGTGCCACGCGGCCCGGGTCGCCGCGCGTCGAACGATCACCAGTACCGCTCCTCCAGCCAGGGGTCGCCGTGGAGGTGATAGCCGGACTGCTCCCAGAACCCCGGCTCGTCGTCCGGCATCATGACCAGCCCCCGAACCCACTTCGCGCTCTTCCAGAAGTAGAGGTGCGGGACGAGGAGCCGGGCCGGGCCGCCGTGCTCGGGCGTCAAGGGCGCGCCCTCCGCCTCGACGGCGACCCACGCTTGGCCGTCGAGGAGCTCATCCAAAGGGACGTTGGTCGTGTACCCGCCGTAGCTGTGCGCCATGACGAAGTCCTGCGTCGTCTCGACGTCGGCGAACAGCCGGTCCAGCGACACGCCCCGCCACGGCATCGCCAGCTTGGACCAGTGCGTGACGCAGTGGATGTCGACCTCGATGTCCTGCAGCCCGAGCGCGAGGAACTCGTCCCAGGTCCACCGGTGGACGGTGCCCTCCTCGGTGGTGATGGTGAACGTCCAGTCGGAGGGACGAACGACCGGAGTCGGACCGGCCGACAGCACCGGCCAGTCGTCGACGCGCGTCTGGCCCGGCGGCAACCGCGGGTCGCGGTCCCGCGACCGACCGGTGAAACCTCTAGTGACGAAGGACATAGCGACCTCCTCCCTGCCCGCGAGCGTAACGACGCGGCGGATAACCGACTAGACCGGCAGCCAGGACGGTAGGTCGACCCCGAGCAGGTCGAGGGCGAGCAACAGGGCAAAGAACAGGCAGATGGCACCGCCGATGCGACGAATCACGGCCAGTCGCAACCGTTTCAGCAGCGCCCGCCCGATCAGCGCGCCCAGTGCCGACACGATGGCCAGGGCCAGGAACGCACCGACGCCGACGCTCAACGGCTCGCCCCGCCGCGCCACGAAACCCGCCGTCGCGAGCTGGCTGAGGTCGCCCCACTCGGCGAGGAAGAGGATGAGGAAGCTCGTCGTGACTGCGTGCCAGCCGGGCGCGTCGACCGAGGCTTTTGCGGCGAACTCCTCCTCGGTCTCGGCCTCCTCCACGTCGGCCTTGGCCGCTCCTCGGATCAGGAGGATTCCCGCGACCAGGAACAGCACCGCGACGAGGATGTGCACCGGCGTCTCGGGCAGCCGGCTGATCAGCCCGCCGAACAGCACCGCCACGACGGTCTGGACTAGGAACGCCGCCGTGACCCCGATCCAGACCAGCAGCGGCCGATACCGGGTCGCGAGGACCAGCGTTGCGATGAACGTCTTGTCGGGAAGCTCGACCAGGAAGATCGTCACGAACACGGTGGCGGCGAGGGCGAGGTCCATATCGCGCCCAGATTAGGCGGCGACTCGCATACACGACGATGCCGGGTCCGGCCGTTGTCACGACCCGGACGCGACCTCTTCCCGATCCCGATCTCGTCCCCCCGAACGACGCGCCAACAGAGGTGACCACGAGCAAACCGGCTCAACCGACATGAAGACATCAGCCGAGAGGTTCGGCAGTTGCCGGAATCTTCACCTATCCTTGACCGCTGGACCAGCCGCGGGGGGAAGCGCGACAAGGATCCGAGCACTTCTATGGACACTCAGCGATGAGCTTCGACAGCGACTCTCAAGAGGCGCGTCGCAACACCACCATCGCCATCGGCGTGGCGGTGGCCGCCGTCACGATGGTGGCGCTGCTCTACTGGCTGTTCAGCAGCCTGACCGGCCCGGCGCTCGCGGTCGCGCCGGCGGCGATCACGACGACGGCCACTCCATCGGGCACGCCGGTAGCCGCCGAGAGCGCGACGGCCGCCTCGCCGCCGCCGACGATCGCGCCGTGGACGCCGACGACGACGTTCAGCCTGCCACCGCCCGAGCAGCCCACCATGACGGCACCGGTGGAAGCCAAGACGGCCGACCAGCCGATCGCGCCGCCCCCGCCGGCCCAGCCTCCCGGGTCGAGCATCTCCAACGTCAACCTGGAGTGCGCCAAGGGCGACGGTCGTCGAGTGACGGCGAAGCTGACGTTCACGACGACGACCAAGATCGACGTCGTCCTCGCCGCCGGCGGCCAGATCGACCACAAGTCGGCCGGTCCCGGCAACGTGTCGATGTCGACGAGCGGCCGCGGTCCGGAGATCTGCTTCGCCAAGATCGGCGACCAGACGGTCGGCCCGGTCCCCGCCGGCTGAGGGAACGGTTTCACTCCTCTCGGGTGTCTGTCCTACGGGACAGTGGTCCTGCTGATGGCGTATGCCTGAGCGGTTGGCTTGAGGGGTGGTGACGGATGGCGGTCTCCAGCTCCAGGGACACGGAGTTCATGGAGTTCGTCCGCGCACGCTCGCTCGCCCTGCGCCGAACCGCATACTTGCTGTGCGGTGACTGGTCCTCCGGTGACGACCTCGTGCAGGAGTCGCTCGCCAAGGTGTACGTGGCCTGGCCGCGCATTGCGGTGTCGCAGGCCGTCGAGAGCTACACGCGGACGACGATGCTGCGGACGTACCTCAACGAGAAGCGGAAATGGCGCCGTGAGGTCAACGTCGACGAGGTCCCCGAGCACCCGACCGACGACAAGGACACCGCGCTCACGGTGACGCTGTCCGCGCTGCTGCGGGAGCTGCCAACCTCCCAGCGCGCCGTCCTCGTGCTGCGCTTCTACCAGGATCTCAGCGTCCCCCAGATCGCCCAGGAGCTGGGCGTCCCCGAGGGCACGGTCAAGAGCCAGCTGTCCCGCGGGCTGGCGACGATGCGCGTCCGGCTCGGCGAGCCAGAGGCGCAACGTCCGGACAGCACGAACGACAGCACGAGCAAGGAAGTGACGTCATGACCGGAGGCCCGAACCGCAGCCTCGAGGACCTGCTCGGGGATCGCCTCAGGGACCGTCTCCACGAGATGGACGCGGTGGACCCGCCGGAGCCGGATTTCGAGTTCCGCGCGCTGCGGGCCGGCCGAGAGCGGCTCAAGCGCCGCCAGGCGTGGACCCGAGGTCTGGTCGGTGCGGCTGCCGCCGTGGTCATCGGCGCCGTGGCGATACCGTCCCTGGGTCGCCTCGACGTCAGCGGTGGCGGCACGGCGACCAGCGGCGGCGCCGGTGCCGCCTCCGCGCCGGAGGCTGCCACCAACGGATCCGCCCAGGACCTCAAGGCCCCCGGCGCAGCGCCGCCGCCGGGCAACGACAGCGCCGGTCAGGGCAGCGCCACGGCGGTTCAAGCGACTCTGAACTCCCTCGCGGAGACG
Organism: Actinomycetota bacterium; assembly: GCA_046731055.1. Taxonomy (GTDB): domain Bacteria; phylum Actinomycetota; class Actinomycetes; order Actinomycetales; family Dermatophilaceae; genus Lapillicoccus. The sequence continues at coordinate 5,257 of JBKPKI010000147.1, forward strand.
CTGCGCAAGGCGCCCTACGCCGAGGTGTTCACCGCGCTGACGTACGACTCCAGCGCGGGCCAGGTGGTGGTCCACCTGACCCGAGAGGACCCCGCGGCAATGACTCTGGTCCGGTCGGCCTTTCCCA
>JBKPKI010000148.1:0-6233 GCA_046731055.1 Actinomycetota bacterium
GCCGGCCCGCCAGCCGGTGTCGCCGCCGCCGGCTCCGAGCTCGGCGCCTGCTGCGGCTGCCACGACGACGACGCAACCAGCGGCGACGTCCACCAGCACGGCGCCCGCGGCGTCCTCCTCGTCGACGACTACGTCGCCGACGAGCACGACCGGCACGACGACGCCGGCACCGACGAGTACGACCAGTTCGACCAGCACGACGACGCCGCCACCGACGACTACCACCACGACGCCGCCACCGACCAGTACGGCGACGTCCTCGACGACGAACCCGACGACGAGCCCGACGACAACCTCGACGACAACCTCGACGACGTCGGGCACCACGTCGGACTCCGGGACGACCACCACCACGCCGGCGCCATCAGACGCGACGACGTCGTCGTCGCCCTGACCGACGACGCGGCCGCGGACGGCATCGGGCGAGGCGCTGGTAGAATGGCCTTAACGAGGCTTCCCCGGGCGCACGGCCGCGCCCCGCTCGCCATCCCATAGGTGGAGGGCGCCCCCGAAGCCGATGTCGACCACCGGGGCACCTCCCCGGACCCTGGTCCACCGGGCGCCTACCAGCGCCTGAGGTACGTCTTGCACGGTCGCTCTCACCAGGCGGCTCGAGGCGTGTCTGCCCGAGTCATCGCCGTCGCCCTCCAGAAAGAGCTGAGCCACCCGTGTCCGCACGCACCACCGCCTCCGGCGGCCCCAAAAAAGCCCGCTGGACCGCCGCCCAGAAAGCGGCCGCCCGCAAGTCGTCCAGCGGGAAGAGCGCCTCGACGTCGCCCCGTCCCGAGCGCGCCCCGCGCGCCGGCCGCCCTCGGCGCGCCGAGAGAAGGACCGCCTCCGACCGGACGGACCGTCCGGTGCGGCTTCAGCACGCCCGTCGGGCGGAGGGTGGGGAGACCCCACGGCCGGAGCGGCGACCCTTCGACGACCGTCGCGAGCGCGCCCACGACCGAAGCCAGGAGCCGCGTCGTCCTCGCGAGCGCGCCGCACATCAGCTGGAGATGACCCGTGGTCACGTCCCGCGACGCTCCCTGGCGGGGGTCGACCCCGAGGCCGAGCGCCTCGCCGCCGACACCTGGACCAAGGCCACCCGTCGTCCCCTGAGTGCGGGCCCGGTCGAGGTTGCGAACGACAACGCGTTCGCGGCGCTCGGGCTGCCGGAGCGACTGGTCGAACGGCTGGCGCGCGACGGGATCACCGAACCGTTCCCCATCCAGGCGGCCTCCATACCCGACGCGCTAGCCGGTCGCGACATCCTCGGGCGGGGCCGAACCGGCTCCGGCAAGACGCTTGCCTTCGGTCTCCCCACCGTTGCGCGGCTCGCCGCCGACGCGCCCGCCTCGGCGCCACGGCGCCCGCGCGCGCTGGTCCTCGTGCCCACCCGAGAGCTGGCCATGCAGGTGTCCGACGCGTTGGAGCCGTTCGTGCACGTTCTGGGCCTGCGTCACAAGCTGGTGGCCGGCGGCCTCAGCTACACGACGCAGATCGCAGCCTTGAACCGTGGCGTCGACCTCCTCATCGCCACCCCTGGCCGGCTCAACGACCTCCTCGACCGGGGCGCTGTCGAGCTCGGTGACGTCCGAATCGCCGTCCTCGACGAGGCCGACCACATGGCCGAGATGGGGTTCGTGCCGGAGGTCACCGCGATCCTCGACCGGCTTCCCGTTGGCGGTCAGCGGCTTCTCTTCTCGGCCACTCTCGACCGCGGCGTGGACGGTCTCGTCGAGCGGTACCTCACCGACCCGGTGAGCCACTCCACAGACGAGGCCGTGGCCGCCGTCACGACGATGCGCCACCACGTCCTCCTCGTCGAGCCGGCGCACAAGAAGGTGATCACGGCTGAGGTCGCCAACCGGCCCGGCCGGACTCTGGTCTTCGTCCGCACCAAGCTGGGCGCCGACCGTGTCGCCCAGCAGCTGCGGGAACAGGGGGTCCTCGCCGCGGCGCTGCACGGCGGCCTGAGCCAGGGGGTGCGCAACCGGGTTCTCGGGGCCTTCCGCGAGGGATCGCTGCCGGTGCTCGTTGCGACCGACGTGGCTGCGCGCGGCATCCATGTCGACGACGTGTCGGTCGTCCTTCAGGTCGACCCGCCAGCCGACCACAAGGACTATCTCCACCGGGCCGGCCGCACCGCCCGGGCCGGGGAGGCCGGAACCGTCGTCACCCTCGCTCTTCCGCACCAGCGCCGCACCATGGAGCGGCAGCTGCGCGAGGCGGGGGTCGAGGCGATCCCCGCCAAGGCCGCTCCGGGAGACCCGGCCATCACGGCCACCGGTGGCCAGACGCCGAGCGGTGTGCCGGTCCCCGATGCGGTCTTCCGCCGTCTCCTCGAGGCCGACCGGCGCCCCGGACGACGACCGTCCCGTCCGGCTCGACCGCTTCGGCAGGAGCGGTCCGGCTCGCGCGGTGCGAAGCCGGCGAACATGCATACGAGCAGGGGCCGCGGACCTCGAGGCTGAGCGGTGCCGCCGGCTCTTGTGTCCTGAGCCGCGCGGTCAGCCACGAATGCCAGACTGACGTGGTGGCCGGTGACGGGTGGGCGTTCCTCGCGGGTCGTCTTCTCGTGGCGTCCCCGCAGATCGAAGAGGAGACGTTCCGCCGGTCCGTCGTGCTGCTGCTCCACCACGACGAGGAGGGCGCTCAGGGCGTCATCCTCAACCGGCCGCTCGAGGCCGACATCGACGCCGTGCTGCCTGGGTGGAAGTCGGTGGCCTCGACGCCGAAGACGGTGTTCCAGGGTGGCCCGGTCGAGCTGAACTCCGCCATCGGGCTGGTCACGGTCCCGGGTGACGAGCCCGAGCCGCTGGGCATCAAGCACCTCTTCGGGGGGCTGGGACTGGTCGACCTCGACGCCCCGCCCAACCTCGTCGCGCCGGAGGTGGCCGGTATGCGGATCTTCGCCGGGTATGCGGGATGGTCCGGCGGGCAGCTGGAGCACGAGATCCTGCGGGGCGACTGGTACGTCGTGGACAGTGAGTCTCGCGACCCGTTCTCAGTCGCGCCGGAGCGACTGTGGTCCGAGGTGCTGCTGCGCCAGAAGGACAGCCTCAAGCTCGTCGCCAGCTACCCCGACGACCCGTCCTTGAACTGACTGCCCAGAATGGGTGGGTGAGCCACCAGGACCGGGAAAGCTGGGTCGACCGGCAGATCCGGGAGGCCCAGGAGCGCGGCGAGTTCGACAACCTGCCGGGTGCCGGCAAGCCGCTCGGGGATCTCGGCGATCCCAACGACCCCGACTGGTGGGTCCGCAACTACATCAAACGCGAGAAGCTCGACATCTCCGGAGCGCTGCCGACGCCGCTGGCGCTGCGCAAGGAGGCGGCCTCGTTTCCCGAGTCGCTGGCCGACGTCGGCAGCGAGGTTCAGGTCCGCGAGATCCTCGAGGACTTCAACCATCGGGTGAAGATCGATCGGCTCCGTCCGGCCGTGGGCAACCTGCCACCGCTGCTCGCCCGAACGGTCGACGTCGACGAGGTCGTCGAGCAGTGGCGCGAGCTGCGGTCGGCTGCGGCTCCGCCGCGGCCTCCCGCTGCCGTGACCGAGGAACCGCCCTCTACCCCGGCCCGGGGCTGGTGGCGCCGGCTCTTCGGCGGCTGACCACGCGCATACACTCGCCGCATGAACGACCCGTATCCGGAGCCCGCCGGTCCCTCCGCACCCAGCACCGCCACCACGGTCCTGGAGCGCGAGGAGACCCAGGAGCAGCTCGCCGAGCCGGGCGACCACGAGCGGTTCGCCCACTACGTCCGCAAGGAGAAGATCCTCGAGAGCGCGCTGAGCGGGGAACCGGTCGTCGCCTTGTGCGGCAAGGTTTGGGTGCCGGGTCGCGACCCCAACAAGTTCCCGGTCTGCCCGGTGTGCAAGGAGATCTACGAGGGGATGCGGCGCGCGGAGGGTAACGACGACTGAACGCCGTTACTCACGCGCGGCCGCCGTGACGAGGGGCCCAGTCCGGTAGTCGATGCGGGTCGCCAGCGAGATCGCCGTCGAGGCCCGGATCACGTGCGAGTCGTCCACGACGAGGTCGATGACGCGCTGCAGGTCGGCGTTGTCGCGCGCCACGACGCGGATGAGCAGGTCGCCGGAGCCGGTGATGGTATGCGCCTCGAGTACCTCCGGGATGCCGCCGAGGTGGTCGACGACCGGCCCGTGCCCGCGCCCCTGGCGGATCTCCAGCGTGCAGAACGCGGTCACCGGGTAGCCCAGCGCTGCCGGGTCCACGGTCGGCGCGAACGACCGGATCACCCCCCGCCTCGTGAGCCGGTCGAGACGCGCCTGGACCGTTCCTCGGGCGACTCCCAGCCGTCGTGACGCCCCGAGGACGCCGACGTTCGGCTCGTCGGTGAAGAGGCGGACGAGGCGAGCGTCCAGTTCGTCCAGCGTCGGGTGTGGCATGGTCAGAGTGTCCAGCAGATCGCCGGATCAGGGCAACAACCTGCGCAGCCTGTCCAGCGTTCGCCCGTCCGGTTGACCAGCGATGGCCCTCGCCGGATCCTTCCCCCATGACGACGACGGTGTCCCCGATCAGTGACCAGCACGATCTGTCCCTCGCTGACCTGACTCAGCAGGAGCGCGAAGCCGGGTTCGACGTCGACCAGCTGAAGCAGCTCGTCGGGCTGGTCGAGTACGACGAGGCGAAGGACGTGTTCCCGGTGACCGGCTGGGACGCCATCGTCTTCGTCGTCGGCAACGCCACGCAGACCGCGCACTACTACCAGGCGGCGTGGGGTATGCAGCTGGTCGCCTACCGCGGGCCGGAGACCGGCTTCCGGGACCACAAGTCGTACGTCCTGGAGTCGGGGTCGATCCGGTTCGTCATCTCCGGCGCGGTGCACCCCGACAGCGCTCACGCCGACCACCACCGCCGGCACGGCGACGGCGTCGTCGACATCGCTCTCGAGGTCCCCGACGTCGACCGGTGCATCGCCCAGGCTCGGCGCGCCGGGGCAACCGTCCTCGAGGAGCCGCACGATGAGTCCGACGAGCACGGGACCATTCGCAGCGCCGCCATCGCCACCTATGGCGACACGAGGCATACCCTCGTCCAGCGCGTCGTCGGCGGCCGTCGCTACGCCGGTCCATACCGTCCGGGCTACGTTGCGTCGGCCTCGACGGTCACGCGCCCCGAGGGGCAGCCGAAGCGGCTGTTCCAGGCCCTGGACCACATCGTCGGGAACGTCGAGCTGGGCCGGATGGACGAGTGGGTGGCGTTCTACAACCGGGTCATGGGCTTCGTCAACATGGCCGAGTTCGTCGGCGACGACATCGCCACCGACTACTCGGCGCTCATGTCCAAGGTCGTCGCCAACGGCAACCACCGGGTCAAGTTCCCGCTCAACGAGCCCGCGGTCGGCAAGCGCAAGAGCCAGATCGACGAGTACCTCGAGTTCTACCGCGGACCCGGCGCCCAGCACCTCGCGGTGGCCACCAACGACATCCTCGCGAGTGTGGATGCGTTGCGGCAGAACGGTGTCGAGTTCCTCAGCACCCCCGACTCGTACTACGAGGACCCGCAGCTGCGCGCCCGGATCGGCAAGGTTCGGGTGCCGATCGAGGAGCTGCAGTCGCGGGGCATCCTCGTCGACCGCGACGAGGACGGTTACCTCCTCCAGATCTTCACCAAACCCCTCGGGGACCGCCCGACGGTCTTCTTCGAGCTCATCGAGCGACACGGCTCGCTGGGGTTCGGCAAGGGCAACTTCAAGGCGCTGTTCGAGGCCATCGAGCGCGAGCAGGAGCGGCGCGGCAACCTCTGAGCAGGGTGCCAGCCGGCGCTGGCCGTCGAGCCGGTGTGGGAAACTCGGGACTATGAGCCAGCGCGCCGGGTGGTACGACGACCCGGAGAACCCCGAGAACCTCCGCTACTTCGACGGGGTGGTGTGGACCACGCACACGACGCCGCGCCGGTCGCCGTCCGTTGGGCAATCGACGATCGGGCTCGCGCAGGACACGCCGTCGCGGCAGGCGCCAACCCAACAGCTTCCGCAGCAGCCGACCCAGCAGCTGCCCGGCGGCGACCAGCAGTACCAGGCACCGCGCGACCACGGACAGCAGCAGCCGCCGTACAGCCAGCAGCCGCCGTACAGCCAGCAGCTCCCGTACGGGCAGCAGTACGGCCAGTACGGGCAGCCGTACGGTGGGCCGCCATCCGGACCGCCGGGATATCCGCAGGGTGGGTACAGCGCGATGCCCCCCGCCTACGCCACGGCTCTAGGCGTCAAGACCACCCCGGA
>JBKPKI010000149.1:0-1958 GCA_046731055.1 Actinomycetota bacterium
CGCGCACGCTTCCGCTGGTGAGGAACAGCCCTCCACGGCGGCGCGGGCGAAAGATCGATCGGATGCCGTAGGTGTAGCCCTTCTCCTCTCGCAGCACCGCGTCGACCCGGGCGTTCGGCGATCCGCCGAGGACGAACCCCAGGACCGGGTATGGCGACCAGCCGCCCGCCACCCGGCGGTCCGGCCCGTTGGTCGCGACGACGAGTTCGGTCTGCACGGAACCGGGACGGTCGACGACCACCACACGGCCACGGTTCGCCGCGGTGCGCGCCGCGACCGGCTGAGGCGGAGCCTCCCAGCCCTCAGGCGCCGACCATCCGCCGAGCGCCGCCTCGACGACCGCGAAGGCGTCTACCCCGTTGAGGTCCCCGGCCAGCACCACGGTCGCACCGACCGGCGACACCTCGCGTGAGTGGAAGGCGACGACATCGTCCCGGCTGATCGCCGCCACAGTCTCCCGGGAACCGGCGGTCGGCCGGCTCGCCCGCTCGGAGGCATCGAAGAACGTCGCGATCAGCTCGATGGCCGCACGCTGAGCGGCCACTGAGCGCTCCTGCTCGATCTCCGCCAGCCGCTGCTTCACGTGACGCGTCACCTCGGCCGCCGGGAACAATGGCTCCGTGAGGGCCTGCCGCAGGAGGTCCATCGCATACTCGAGGTGCCGTTTGGCGACGTCGACGTCGATGCTGATCCCGGCTTCCGACGCGCCGGCACCGAGGGCGACGCCCTTCCTCTCCAGGAGGAGCGCGAACTCGCTCGACGAGTGCTCCGCGGTGCCCTCGTCCAGGGTTCGCGCCATGATCGTCGCGACTCCCTCCTTGTCACGCGGCTCGCGAGACAGCGGCAGTGGAATCGAGACGCGTACCGAGTGGACGTACTGGCCCGGCACGTCGTAGACCACGACGTCGAGACCGTTCGGCAGCGTGCGCCGCTGCGCCTTGGGAAAGGTGTACGGCTCGGGCGGCACGACGTCGGGCCGGGGCATCTCGACTGCAGCAGAGGTGCTCACGCGGCCGCCTCCTGCTCTTCGACGAGGTAGGACACGACCGCTCGAGAGCGGGGCTGCATGTAGGCCGTGGCCGCCGCCTTGACCCGGTCGCGGCCGATCGCACGGATCCGGTCGAGCAGGGTGTTGACGTAGTGGCTGTCGTCGGCGAGCAGCGTGTAGTGGCAGATGAGGTCGGCGCGCTCCTCCTGACTGGCCAACGAGCTCAGCCAGGCCCGCTCGGTCTCGGCGAGCGACGACTCCATCTCGATCTCGGTCGGCCCCTTCGCGATGAGCCGGTCGAGCTCCTCGACCACCGCGTCCTCGATGGCCTCGGCATCGGTTCCCGCGGAGACGTCGATGATCAACAGTCCCAGGGAGACTCCGTCGACAAACCCCATGGTGTGCGCGTGAACTGCCGTGGCGACCTGCTCATCGCGGACCAACCGCTGCACAAGGCGGGACGTGCTCAGACCGCCGAGCACGTCGAACGCCAGCGAACAGGCGAGGTAGTCCTCATCGCTGTCGACCGGAATCCGCCACGCCAGGTGCAGCCGGTCATTGGGAACGTCCTCGACCCGCTCGAGTCGGACCGGTTCGGTGAGCGGGTCGAGGTGGTGGACGTCGTGCGCGGGTGGCTGAGCGGACGCCGGCAAGGCGCCGAAGTACTTCTCCACCTTGGCGAAGGCGTCCTCGGGCTCGACATCTCCCACGATCGTCAGCACGGTGTTGTTGGGGCCGTAGTAATGACGGAAGAAGGCGTGGACGTCCTCGAGGCTGGCGGCGTCGAGGTCCTCCATCGAGCCGATCGTCGGGTGGTGGTAGGGGTGTCCGTCGGGGAAGACGGTGGCGTAGACGTCGACCAGCGCGTTGCCGTAGGGCACGTTGTCGTAGCGCTGCCGCTTCTCCTCCTTGACGACGTCGCGCTGGTTGTCGAGGTTCTCCTGGGTGACGGCGTCCAGCAGGTGGCCGT
>JBKPKI010000150.1:0-10306 GCA_046731055.1 Actinomycetota bacterium
GCAACGTCCCTAAGGTGCGCGCACTTCGTCGGCCAACCGTGCGGAAGGCGGGACTCGAACCCGCACGCCGAGGCACAGGAACCTAAATCCTGCGTGTCTGCCAGTTCCACCACTTCCGCGAAGCGGACATTCAATACTTTCGCGACAGCGGACATTCAATACTTTCGCGACAGCGGACATTCAACACTTCCGCGACAGCGGACATTCAATAGTTCCGCGGAGACGTAAGTCTACGAACCCGGCCGTTACGAGACCTCGACCTGCACGGTGTGCCAGCCCGTGGCGCCGTCCGGAGCCGGCGGCGCCTCCTTCTCCGTCTGCGTCTGTCCGGTGGCGTCGGTCGCGCGGACCCGGATCTGGTGAGTGCCGGGCGTGGCCGCCCACATGAGCACCCACTGCCGCCAGGCGTCCACGGTGGGCTCGGCGGCCAGCGTGGCCTCCTGCCACGGCCCGTCGTCGGCCTGGACCTCCACCTTGCGAATGCCCCGGTGCTGAGCCCAGGCCACCCCGGCGACGGCGACCGTCCCGGCCTGGACTCCTCGCCCTGCCCGCGGCACGTCGATGCGCGACTGCGTCTTGATCGGCCCCTTGGCCGACCAGCCGCGCGGAGTCCAGTACCCTTCGTCGTTCGCGAACCGCGTGACCTTCAGCTCGGTTACCCACTTCGTCGCCGACACGTAGCCGTAGAGCCCCGGGACCACCAGACGTGCGGGGAACCCGTGCTCGAAGGGCAGCGGCTGCCCGTTCATCGCGACGGCGACGAGCGCGTTCCGGTCGTCGGTCAGCACCTCGAGCGGCGTACCCGCGGTGAACCCGTCGCTGCTGCGCGACAGGACCATGTCGGCACCGGCCTTGGGCCTCGCCATCGCCAGGAGGTTTCGCACCGGCCACCCGGTCCACATCGCGTTGCCCGCCAGGTCTCCCCCGACCTCGTTGGATACACAGGTCAAGGTGACCAGGTGCTGCTCGAGCGGCTGCTTCAGCAATGTCGGCCAGTCGATCGTGATCTCCTGCTCGACCTCTCCCCACACCCGCAGCGACCACGACGCGGTGTCGAGCTGAGGGACCACGAAGGCGGTGTCGATCCGGTAGAAGTCCTCGTTGGGGACCACGAACGGCGTGACGCCCTGTACACCGACGGATGACCCGTCCACCGACGGTGTCAGCGTCGGAGTCGGGATAGCGGCGTCGGCCCGCGACGTTCGAGCGGTCCCGCGGCCGCCCTCGATCTGGAGCCCCACCAGAGCGGCCAGCGCCGCGCCTCCGCCCGCGATGACCCGTCTGCGGGTGGGTGAGCTCGAGCCTTCGGTATCCGCGTCGTCACCGGGCCTGGGTTGCAGCCGGCCCAGTGTGGAGATGCCGACTACGGTGCCAAGCAAGGTCGGGAGGACGTCGGCGGCCGACGCCTCGGGCCTCGAGTAGACCGCGACCATCCCGAGCAGGCCCACGGCGCCGAGCAGCGCCGCGGCCAGCAGCCGGTGTCGGCGGGACAGGATGCCGATGCCCGCACAGACCACCACGAGGACGACGGCCATGCCCGCCGAGAGCGCCAGCTTGTCGTTGGTCCCGAACGTCGCGACCGCGAAGTCCTTGAGCCACGGCGGAGTCCGGTCGATGAACGCCCCGGCGACGGCCGGGATGGGCGAGGGCGTTCCTCCGGCGAGTCCGACCCTCGCGAAGATACCGGCAAGCAGCGTCGCCACCCCGATGGCCACCGCACCGGCGAGGACGCCGTCGAGGGCCGCCCACCACACCGACCGCGCGGCCGCCGGTCTTCCGGCATCCTGCTCGGACACGCGCGGACGGACGTCGGTCATTCGGTGAGCCGCTTCCTCAGGATTGGTGCCAGCTCGCGGAAGGCGCGGCCACGGTGCGAGATTGCGTTCTTCTCGTCGTCGGTGTACTGCGCCAGTGTCCGCACATCACCATCGACGAGAAGGATCGGGTCATAGCCGAAACCGTTGTCGCCGCGGGGTTCTCGCGTGAGCGACCCGTGAACGCGCCCCTCGGTGGACTCGATCGTGCCGTCTGGGAGAGCGAGAACGGCGGCACAGACGAACGCCGCCGCCCGGTGGTGCTCGCCCACGTCGGCGACTTGCTCCAGGAGCAGCCGCAAGTTGGCCCGGTCCCGATCCGCCCGCGTCAGGTTCGGCCCACCGGTCGTTCCGGACCACCGCGCGCTGAACACTCCTGGCGAGCCGCCCAGAACGTCGACAACGAGCCCGGAGTCGTCGGCGACCGCGGGCATACCCGTCGCCTCCATGAGCGCGACCGCCTTGAGCCGCGCGTTGCCCTCGAAGGTGACCTCGGTCTCGGGGACGTCGCGACCACCGACCTCCGCCGCGCTGACGATGTCGAGGTCGAGCTCGTCGACGAGGTCCGAGAGGATCTGGCGCAGCTCGTGCACCTTGTGCTCGTTGCGGGTCGCCAGCACCAGTCGGCGCGCCATCAGGTGCGCTCCCGGGCGGGCGCCTCGAGCGCCGCCTGCTGGGCGGCGGTGAGGTCGGCGCAGCCCTTGGTCGCGAGGTCGAGCAGCCGGCCGAGGAGGTCGCGGTCGAACGGCTCCGCCTCGGCGGTGCCCTGCACCTCGACGAACCGGCCGTCGCCGGTCATGACCACGTTCATGTCGGTGTCGGCGGTGGAGTCCTCGGGATAGTCGAGGTCGAGGACCGGTTCGCCCTCGACGACGCCCACGCTGATCGCCGCCACCGAACCGGTCAGCGGCTGGGCGCCGGCCCGCAGCAGACCCCGCCGACGGGCGTCCTCGACCGCGTCGACGAGAGCGACGTATGCGCCGGTGATGGCCGCCGTCCGCGTCCCACCGTCGGCCTGCAGGACGTCGCAGTCGAGGACGATCGTGTTCTCGCCCAACGCCTTGGTGTCGACGACGGCCCGCAACGAGCGGCCCACGAGGCGGGAGATCTCATGGGTGCGACCACCGATGCGCCCCTTGACCGACTCCCGGTCGGAGCGGGTGTTCGTCGAGCGCGGCAGCATCGCGTACTCCGCGGTCACCCATCCCTTGCCGCCGCCCTTGAGCCAGCGAGGAACGCCTTCGGTGAAGGACGCGGCGCACAGCACCCGGGTCCGTCCGAACTCGACGAGCACACTGCCTTCGGCGTGGTCGAGCCAGTTGCGCGTGATCCGGACCTCGCGCGTCCGGTCCGGGGCGCGCCCGTCGTGCCGCGTGCTGGGAGCCGCGGTGGGATCGGTCATGGCCGCAAGGCTAACCACGCCAACAGGCTACGTCCGGCGGCGGGGAACGGCGCCGGCCCCAACCTGACGGCTTGCTGGGTTACCCGCGTCAAGGATGTAGACGCTACCGGGTTCAGCGAGCTCAACCGTCCCGTCCCAGTGCGCTGCCGCCTGCGCGCGGCACTGCTCCCGGTCGTTCCAGGCGGGGATGTGGGTAAGCATGAGCCGGCCGACTCCGCCGGCCCGCGTCGCGACCCGGGCGCACTGCGCCCCGTTCATGTGGATTCCGCCGATCGTGTCCCGACCCTCGACGAACGACGAGTCCGCGAGGACGAGCGACGCTCCTGACATCAGCGGCAGCAGGGCCGCGCACTCGTCGGTGTCACCGGTGTAGGCCAGGGCCACCCCGTCGGCTTCAACCCGCAGGCCGTACGCCTCAATGGGGTGACACACCGCATACGGGGTGATCGTGAACGGTCCGATCGTCACGGGCTGGCGGTCGACGTACTCGCGGTAGTCGAACTCCGTGTCCATCGCGTGCACGTCGTCGAGCCCGTAGGCCTCGCTCATCCGCTTCTCGGTACCGGTCGGCCCATAGACCAGGAGCGGTGCACACTGGCCCTCGGGGTGATATCGCTGCACGACGTAGAGCCCGCACAGGTCGATGCAGTGGTCCGGGTGAAGATGGCTCAGGAAGATCGCGTCGAGGTGCCGCGGGTCGATGTGCTGCTGCAATGTGCCCAACGCTCCGGCGCCGATGTCGAGGGCGACGTTCCATGTGCGGCCCTGGTGCTCGGCCTGGAGGAGGTAGCAGGACGCGGGTGACGTCGGACCGGCGAACGAGCCTGAGCACCCGACGATCGTCACCTTCACGACGCCGCCAGCGGGATCGCGGCCAGGTTGCCGAAGACCGTCTCGACCTCCGGGCCGAGGAACCGGCGAGCCAGCCCGCGGAACTCCTCCGGATCACCCGTCGTGCTGAAGGCGAGCGTGGGCGGCGGCAGGTCGTCCGGCCGCAGGAGCTCGCCGTCGGCGAGCACGCGGTAGACGTCCTTGGCGGTCTCCTCCGCGGAGGAGACCAGGGTGACGCCGTCGCCCATGACGTAGGAGATGACACCGGTCAGCAGCGGGTAGTGAGTGCAGCCGAGGACTACCGTGTCCACGCCCTGGTCCGCGACCGGCTCGAGGTACTCGCGCGCCACATCGAGGAGCTCCTTGCCGCCCGTCACGCCGGCCTCGACGAACTCGACGAAGCGCGGGCACGGTTGGCTCACCACCTCGATGTGCGGGGCCGCGGCGAAGGCGTCGACATACGCCTGTGACTGGTAGGTGCCCAGGGTGGAGATCACGCCGACCCGGCTGTTGCGGGTCGCGGCGGCGGCGCGGCGGACCGCTGGTCGGATGACCTCGATCACTGGCAGGTCGTACCGCTCTCGCGCGTCGTGGAGGACGGCGGCGCTCGCCGTGTTGCAGGCGATGACGACGACCTTGACACCGTGGTCGACGAGCCGGTCGAGGCACTCAAGGGCGTACCGGCGGGTCTCGGCGATCGGGCGGGGACCGTAGGGGGCGCGCGCCGTGTCACCGAAGTAGACGACCGACTCGTGGGGCAGCTGGTCGAGCACCGCCCGGGCGACGGTCAGGCCGCCGAACCCCGAGTCGAAGATGCCGATCGGCGCGTCCGTCACCCCTGAAGGATAGATATGCCTGTGTGAGGGGGCCGAATCAGCGCGCCGTTTGCTTGGTCACAGCGCCCTCGACCGCCGGCACGACCTCTTCCAGGAACGCGTCATGGAACCGTTCGTCGTCATCGTCGCCGTCGTGCGGCCCAGCGAACCGGGTCGCGAAGATGGCCATGTTCCACAGCCACCACTCGAGGTCGAACAGCTCCACCATGTCGTCGTCGAGGTCGGCAATTCCGCCGTGCGCGACGTAGGCCGACAACGGCTCCGCACCCTCCGCATCGCGGAGGACCGTCCGCAGGTCGCGCTCGCGGGGTGCGATTCGGAAGGACTCCCAATCGACCAGCACCGGGCCGCCCAGCCGCCAGAGAACGTTGCGGGTATGCGGCTCGCCGTGAGTCGGCACCCAGTGGTCTCGGGCCTCGAGCGCCTTAGCGGCCAGCTCGTCGAATCTCCGGTAGAGGCGTTCCAGCTCCGGCCCACTGCGCTCCAGTGCCATGCGGACGGACTCGCCGAACGGGCCGGCCGTCCACGGTCGGTCCAGCCGGTGGAGCAGAGCACTCATCTCGCTCCGCAGCGGTGGCCCCGGTACCCACGACCGGGCGCGGGCCGGAGGCCGCGCGGCGTGCAGCGCTCCGAGCGCTCCGGCGATCAGGGTGCGCTGGTTGTCGTCCGCGTAAGCGCCCGGCCCCGGCTCCCCCTCCAAGTACGGGGTCACCGTCAAGAGGTATGCCCCGACGACCACTCCCACACCGCGCCGCTCGGCCTCCGGGGACACCGCGGGTACCACCACGTGGTGACCCCGCTCGGCGAGCTCCTGCGCCGCGGCATACGTATCGAGCAGCTCCTCGAGCCGGCCCGGCGCTGTTACCTCGTCCGCGGTCACGAACCAGCGCGGCTGGTGCCGGCCGCTGACGACCCAGTGGTGTGCTCCGGCGCCTTGCGGAAGGTACGCGGCCGAGACGGCGCCGGTGTCCCAGTGCTCGCGGACCACGTCGAGGACCGTGCCGGCGGCGAGCTCGTGGGGTTCGACCAGCATCGGTTCAGCCGAACAGCCCGCGGCCGAGGAGCGCCGACGTCAGCGACTCCTGCATCCACGTGAGGAAGTCGTAGAACGACGCGGCATAGACGGCGGGATTGTCCGGGTCGAGAACCGAGATCCGCTCGTCGAGGGTCAGCGCGTCCTCGTCGGTCCGCAGCCCCAGCCGCTCGCCGAGGACCAGCCGAGTGTCGGTGAGCGCGACGAGCACCGCCTCGGCCTGTTCCCGAGTCAGCTCCAGGCGGTCGCCGGTTGCATCCCGAAGGGCCGCGATCGCCGTGGCGAGGTTGGTGGCCTTGCGGTCGCGCAGGCCGTGCTCGGTGAGCCGCCGGAACTCGGCGGCCACCTGTTCGTCGCCGCGGTGAGCGGTCGGCAGCAGCCGCTCCAGAGCCGGGTCGCGGTCGACCGGATCTGGTTCGGGCCCGAACTCCTGGTCTTCGCCGGCCACTGAAACCCCAAGTCCTGCAACGAGATCGTCGAAGGCGTCTCCGGTCTGCGGCCGGTCAGCGACATCTGGCGGCATGACAATCTCTCGGGTCTGCTCCATGAGGCCGGCGACGACGCCGCGCTCCATCTCGTCGAACTTGGCGACAAAGCGGCCGCCCTTGCGGCGAAAGGCCCGAGCCACCCTCAGGCGTCTTTCTCGAACGTCGCCCAGAGCCCGTACGCGTGCATCGCCTCGGTGTCCCGCTCCATCTCCTCGCGGTTACCGTGGGCGACGACAGCCTTGCCCTTGGTGTGCACGTCGAGCATGAGCTTCTCGGCCTTGTGACGCGGATACCCGAAGTAGGTTTCGAAGACGTAGGTCACGTAGGACATGAGGTTGACCGGGTCGTTCCACACCAAGGTGATCCACGGGACGTCGACCTCGAGCTCCTCGACAGTCTCGACGCTCCGCTCCTCCACGGGCGCGATCGACGCGGTCATCCCCACGGCCTCCACCATAGGCTGTCCGCCGTGACCAGTACGGCCCCGCCAAGCACCGCGCTGCTCACCGACCACTACGAGCTCACCATGGTCCAGGCCGCCCTCCGCAGTGGCGCGGCATCCCGCCGGTGTGTCTTCGAGGCGTTCGCCCGGCGCCTGCCCGAAGGCCGCCGCTACGGCGTGGTGGCCGGAACGGGCCGGCTTCTCGAGGCCCTGCAACGGTTCCGGTTCGGGGACGACGAGATCGACGAGCTGCGCCGACGCCGGGTAGTGGACGACGCCACCTGCGACTGGCTGGCCGGCTATCGGTTCTCCGGCGATGTCAGCGGGTATGCGGAGGGTGAGGTGTACTTCCCCGGCTCGCCGGTGCTCGTGGTCGAGGCGTCGTTCGCAGAGGCGGTCGTCCTCGAGACGCTGGTGCTGTCGATCCTCAACCACGACACCGCCATCGCCTCGGCCGCCTCCCGGATGACATCCGCCGCCGGCGACCGACCCTGCATCGAGATGGGGTCCCGCCGAACGCACGAGGAGGCCGCGGTCGCAGCGGCGCGCGCCGCATGCATCGCGGGATTCGCGACGACGAGCAACCTCGAAGCCGGCCGCCGCTACGGCGTGCCGACGGCCGGCACGGCCGCCCACGCTTTCACCCTTGTCCACGACTCCGAGCGTGAGGCGTTCGCGGCCCAGGTGGACAGCCTCGGCACCGGCACGACCCTGCTCGTCGACACGTATGACGTCATGGAGGGGGTTCGGACGGCGGTCCAGGTGGGCGGAACCTCCCTCGGAGCGGTCCGCCTCGACTCGGGCGACCTTGTGGAGCAGGCCCGAGAGGTTCGCGCGCTGCTCGACTCGCTCGGGGCCACGGGCACGCGGATCGTCGTGACGTCGGACCTCGACGAGTATGCGATCGCCGCGCTCGCGTCCGCACCGGTCGACGCATACGGAGTCGGGACCCAGCTGGTGACCGGGTCCGGCGCGCCTACGGCCAGCATGGTGTACAAGCTCGTCTCCCGGTCGGACGACGACGACGTCCTGCGGCCGGTCGAGAAGCGGAGCGAGTCGAAGACATCGGTGGGCGGCCGCAAGTGGGCGCTGCGCCGGCTCAGCGCCGACGGGTTCGCCGAGGCCGAGGTGGTCGGCATCGAGGAACGTCCCACCGACGACGGCGACGACCGCCCCCTCATGGTTGACCTGGTCCGAGGGGGCGAGCTACTGGCGCCGCCGGACCTGGCCGGGGCCCGCGAGCGACACGCGGCGTCGCGGGCGGAGCTGCCGGCCGACGCGCTCCGCCTGCAACGAGGTGACGTGGCCATCCCGACCGTGTTCGAGGACCGCGAAATGCGCTGAGCGCCGGGCCTAAGTTCGGGCCATGCACACCGTTGCCGCCAACTCGATCTGGTCCGACCTGTTCACATTCGACATCCCGCCGACCGAGAAGATCCTCCGAACCGTGCTCGTCTACGCGGCGGTCGGTCTCCTGATCCGAGTCTTCGGCCGCCGGATCCTCGCTCAGCTGAATCTCTCCGACCTCGTTGTGGTGCTGCTGCTGTCCAACGTCGTGCAGAACGCCATCATCGGCGCGGACAACTCGCTCGCCGGTGGCTTGCTCGGTGCTTTCACGCTGGTCGCCGTCGACTACCTGTTCGACCGTGTGGTGTTCATGATCCGCAACTCCGAGCGGCTCTTCGACGGTCGGCCGGTCACCTTAGTCAAGGACGGGCAGGTCGACACCGAGAAGCTCAGACGGGTCGGCATCCGCGAGATGGAGCTGACCACGATCCTCCACCGGCTCGGCGCCGACCGTGCGTCCGAGGTCGAGTACGCCACGCTGCGGCCGGGTGGTGGCTTCGACATGGCGCTCAAGCCTCAGGAGCAGAACGCCAACGCGGGCGAGCTCGAGGCGGCCGTGCAGCGGATCGAGCAGCGCATCGACGAGCGGTTCGCCGCCCTGGAGGCGCTGGTCAGCCGGTGATCGTCACCGGCTGACCGTTGGCGACCAGCTTCCAGTCCACGGTCGAGAACGTCGAGGCGTCGATCACCTTGTTGGTCGGCGGTGCGCGCCCGCCACAACTGCTCTCACCGGGAGTCGTTGCGGGGATCCGACCCGGTTCGCCGGAACAGCTCACCGCCCGGTCAGTTGTTGCGGCGACTTCAGCTGGATGCTGATCGCCGCCACCTGTGGATGACCGCGATGCTCTGTGTCCCAAACTCGACAGATCCGGGTGTGGACCGGACGTCACGTTTCGACCCGATGCAGCGGTTCACAAGGGCTGAGGGGTTGGCTGCCGGGATAACGCGGTGGCAGCTACGTGGCCGCGACTTCGTCCGCCTGCATCGGAACGTTTACGTGTCGCCACGGGCGCCGAGGACGTTGCCCTTACGGGCGAGAGCGGCGCTGCGAGTCGCCCCCGCTGACTCGATCGTGTCCCACCAGACCGCGGCACTACTCTGGGGCAGTTCGGTGCCGCCCAGTGCCGACGTTCACGTGCGCATCCCACACGGCGAGACGATGAAGGTCGATGGTGTGCGGACGCACATCGGCCTTCGAGTGCCCGTAACGCGGTGGCGTGGGCAGTTCCTGGTCACCAGTCCCGAGGCGACGTTCTGTGACCTAGCGCAGGAGTCAGACCTCGTTCAACTCGTGGTCCTCGGTGACCGATTGGTGCGGCGCGGACTGACGTCGCCGGCCGGTCTCATGTCGGTCGCCTCAACGTGGCCGGCTCGGGGAGCTGCCTTGGCCGAACGGGCCGCCGGCCTGGTCCGGGCCGGAGTCGACTCGCCGCCGGAAAGCCGCCTGCGCATGCTCATCCTCCTGGCCGGTCTCCCGGAGCCCTCCGTCAACTACATCATCCGAGACCAGGACACCGGCGAATGGCTCCGGCGCTTCGAGCTGGCCTTACGAGGAGCTGCGGATCGCGATCGAGTACGAGGGACGCCAGCACCGTGACGACGACGAGATCTGGGCGGCGGACATCGACCGGCGCGAGGACCTGGACCGACGGGCGTGGCGAGTGGTTCAAGGCGTCTCCGCCGGCCTGTTCGACAACCCGCTCGCACACGCAGCGCATCGACCAGGCGCGCGTCGACCGAGGCGCCGCGCCGACGCGATCGTTCACGGAAGAGTGGCGCCGCTACTTCCCGGGCCGGGACGTTGCCTGACCGCCGCAAGAACTGCCTCTGGAGCCAGTGGTTGCGGCCGTAACGGCCCGATTGCCCCAACAACAGCCCACGTTGGCAGTTGTTGCGGCGGGGGTCAGCCGAGGCGAGGGTCAGCCGTGGGACGGGGGTTCGTGCGCTTCCGGCCGGCCCGCGGCGCCGGCAGCACCGCCGCGGAGCCAGCTGGACGCATACAGGCCGTCGTCGACCGCGCGGCCGCCCTCCCCCAGCTCGAGCGGGCGGAACGTGTCGACCATGACGGCTAGCTCGTCGAAGTACTGGACGCCGATCGAGCCCTCAGTGGCCC
>JBKPKI010000151.1:0-5108 GCA_046731055.1 Actinomycetota bacterium
ATCGCCGCGAGCCCGAAGAGGACGGCGATGATCCCGCGCACGAGAAGCATGCCCCAGTTGTCGTCCAGCCAGTTCTTCTCCACGGCACGAGCGTGGCAGATCCGGGACGGCGCCGGGTCACTCTGCGCGGGTGAAATGCAGGCGTGTCGCCGCCCGGAGCGGCCCCCTACAGTGACCCGCATGACGAAGTGGGAGTACGCCACGGTGCCGCTGATGATCCACGCGACCAAGCAGATCCTCGACAACTGGGGCGAGGACGGCTGGGAGCTCGTCCAGGTGGTCACCGGACCGGACGGGAACGGCCTGGTCGCCTACCTCAAGCGGCCGAAGGCCTGAGGGCGCCCGTGAGTGCCGTCGAGGACCGGCTCGCCGAGCTCGGTCTCACCGTCCCCGACGTCGCGCCGCCCGCCGGCGCCTATGTTCCGGCCCTTCGCGAGGGCAATCTCGTCTTCACGTCCGGACAGCTGCCGATGGTGTCCGGTGACCTGCCGCAGACCGGGAAGGTCGGCGACGGTCCGGATCTGGTGGCGGCGGACGACGCCAAGGCGCTGGCGCAGACCTGCGCGCTGAACGCCATCGCCGCGGTTAAGTCGGTGGTGGGAGACCTCGACCGGGTGACCCGCGTGGTCAAGGTGGTCGGATTCGTCGCGTCTGACCCGTCCTTCACCGGTCAACCGGGCGTCGTCAACGGCGCTAGCGAGCTCTTGGTTAAGGCGTTCGGCGATGCGGGGGTGCACGCGCGGTCTGCGGTCGGAGTCGCGGTGCTTCCCCTTGACTCGCCGGTCGAGGTCGAGATCGTCGTCGCCGTGTCCGACTGACGGTCCCTCCCGCTCGTATGCCGGTCCGCGACTTTGCGCCCGGAGTCCTCGGACCGCATGCGGCCGAGTGGCTCTCCGGTCGCCGCGGCGACCCCGTCGAGCCTCGGTATGCGGCGACGGTCCAGCTGGTGCGGGACGGCGTCTCCGGTGTCGAGGTGTTCATGCTGCGCCGGGTGGCGTCGATGGAGTTCGCTCCTCGGACCTGGGTTTTCCCCGGAGGCGGCGTGGATCCGCGCGACGACGCTCCTGAGCTGCCGTGGGCGGGGCCCGCGCCGGAGGAGTGGGCGGCGCTGATGGGATGCGAAGAGGGACTGGCCCGGTCGTTGGTGTGCGCGGCCGTGCGTGAAGTGTTCGAGGAGTGCGGCGTGCTGCTGGCCGGTCCTTCCGCCGGCACCGTCGTGGCCGACCTCCGGGCGCCCGAGTGGGACGCCGAGCGGGCGGCGCTGCTGTCCAAAGGGCAGTCGTTCGCCGAGCTGTTGCTGCGGCGGAACCTCGTCCTGCGGTCGGATCTGCTGTCTGCCCAGGGCCGCTGGGTGACTCCTGAGTTCGAGCGGCGACGGTACGACACCTTCTTCTTCGCGGCCCTGCTTCCGGAGGGGCAGATCCCGGACGACGACACGTCGGAGGCGGACCACGCCGACTGGACCGACCCCGACAGGCTGCTCGCCGCATACCAGGCTGGAGAGGCGATCCTCCTCCCGCCGACGGTGGTCTCGGTCGAGCGGATTCGCGATGCCGCTTCGGCCGCGGACTTCGTTGCGACCGCGAGACCGTCGGCAGCGGTCGTGCCGCAGCTCGTGGAGGTGGCGGGCCAGCCGACGATCCGCGCCGACCTGCCCTGAGGGCTGACTCGACTCAGCGTGAACCCCCTTGACTCGCCGTCGACGGTGAGTCAAGTGACTCGACTCGGAGTCAAGTAGCGTCGAGGCCGTGGCGCAGGGGTCCTGGGAGTCGGGGGCGGTGAGCGAACGCGCATACTGCGTGCTCGCCCCGAATCCGGGTCCCATGACGCTCGAGGGCACGAACACCTGGGTGCTCCTCGAACCCGGGTCGACCGAGGCCGTCGTCGTCGACCCCGGGCCGCTGGACCTCGAGCACCTGGAACGCGTGCTGCGGTACGTCGAGGAGCGCGGCGCTCGGGTGGCGCTGACCCTGCTCACCCACCACCACGCGGACCACGCCGAGGCGGCCGAGCACTTCGCCGCGCAGACGGCGGCGCCGGTGCGCGCGGTCGGCACCGGACACGACGACCTCGCCGACGGCCAGACCCTCCGGGTCAGCGGTCTGGAGGTCACCGTCGTCACGACGCCCGGGCACACCGGCGACTCGATCTGCTTCCTGCTGCCGGCGGAGTCGGCGCTGCTCACCGGAGACACTGTCCTGGGCCGCGGAACGACCGTCGTGGCGTGGCCGGACGGCGAGCTCGCCGCATACCTCGAGTCCCTCGAGCGGATCGAACGGCTCGCCTCGTCCGGGGAGGCGGCCCGGATCCTGCCCGGCCACGGGCCTCTCGTTCCCGAGGCCGCAGCCACAGTCCGCTACTACCTGGAGCACCGGGCCCAACGCCTGGACGAGGTCCGCGCCGCCGTCGCGGCCGGAGCCACCGAGCCCCGGCAGGTTGTCGAACGCGTCTACGCCGACGTCCCCCGGGAGGTCTGGCCGGCCGCCGAGCTGAGCGTCCGGGCCCAGCTGGACTACCTGCGGTATCGGTCCCCAGATGCCGGACGTAACGTGAAGAAGTGACCCACCACCCTGAGCCCGCCACCATCGGGCAGCTGCGCGCCTCCGGGCACGAGCCGCGCACGGTCAAGGCCGAGATCCGCGCCAACCTCGTCCGCCGGCTCCGCGAGGGCGAGGACCCGTTCCCCGGCATGGTCGGCTTCGAGAACACCGTCCTGCCGGACGTCTCGCGCGCGCTCCTGGCCGGCCACGACATGGTCCTGCTCGGTGAACGCGGCCAGGGCAAGACCCGGCTCATGCGGACCCTGGTCGGGCTGCTCGACGAGTGGTCCCCCTTCCTCGCCGGCTGCGAGATCCATGACGAGCCGCTTGCCCCGATCTGCCAGCGGTGCCGGACCCTCGTCGCCACCGACGGCGACGACGTGCCGATCGAG
Source organism: Actinomycetota bacterium (assembly GCA_046731055.1). Classification (GTDB taxonomy): domain Bacteria; phylum Actinomycetota; class Actinomycetes; order Actinomycetales; family Dermatophilaceae; genus Lapillicoccus. The sequence continues at coordinate 2,933 of JBKPKI010000151.1, forward strand.
TGGCGGCACCGCGAGGACCGGTACACCGAGAAGCTCGCCACCCCCGACACCAGCGTCGGCGACCTCGTCGGCGACATCGACCCCACCAAGGTGGCCGAAGGTCGCACGCTGGGCGACCCGGAGACGATCCACTATGGGCTGCTCCCGCGGGCGCACCGGGGGATCTTCTCGATCAACGAGCTGCCCGATCTCGCCGAGCGGATCCAGGTCGCCCTCTTCAACGTGCTGGAGGAGCGGGACATCCAGGTTCGGGGGTATGCGGTTCGCCTCCCCTTGGACGTCTTCGTCGTCGCCTCGGCGAACCCCGAGGACTACACCAACCGCGGCCGGATCATCACGCCCCTCAAGGACCGGTTCGGGGCGGAGGTCCGGACGCACTACCTCGACGACGTCGACGAGGAGGTCACCCTGATCACCCAGGAGGCCGGGCTCGTCGCGGCGGTCCCGGCGCACCTGCTCGAAGTGATCGCCCGGCTGGTCATGGAGCTGCGAACGTCCTCATCGGTGGACCAGCGCTCGGGGGTGTCGGCGCGCTTCGCGATTGCCGCGGCCGAGGCCACGGCGGCCAGCGCTCTGCGGAGGGCGGCCCTCACCGGTGAGGACGACGCCGTCGCGCGGATCGGCGACCTCGCCGACGTGCTCCCGACGCTGCGCGGCAAGGTCGAGTTCGAAATGGGGGAAGAGGGCCGAGAGCTCGAGGTCATCGGCCACCTGCTTCGGCTCTCGACGGCGGCGACGTTCCGCGACCGGGTCGGCGGAACCGATCTGTCCGGCGTGACCGCCCACTTCGAGGACGGTTCGGTCGTCGAGACCGGTGACCTCGTGCCGGCCACTCGGCTGCTGGCCCAGCTCGGCGCCACCCCGGGTCTCGCCGCCATCCTCGACCGGCTCGGGGTCGGCGAGGACTCGGTGTCGCCGGGGCAGGTCGCGGCGGCGGTCGAGTTCGTCCTCGAAGGGCTCCACCTCACCAGACGGCTCTCCAAGGTGGAGGCCGACGGCCAGACGATCTACGGGAGCTGAGACGTATGCCAGGCGCGGGATCGGGTGGTACTGGGCGCGGCCGGCATCGCGCGGGTCGCTACCGGTACGGCTCGTGGGCGGGTGGGGCCGACCCGCTCGCCCCGCCGTTCGACGTGCGGGCGGCCGTCGACGAGATCGGTCGAGACGTCATGGACGGTTCCTCACTGCGCGAGGCGATGGAGCGCCTCATGCGCCGGGGTCTCGGCGACCGCTCTGGCCTGGACGAGCTGCGCCGGGAGCTGGCCCGCCGGCGCCGCGAGGTCGAGCGTCGTGGCAACCTCGCGGGCACCTTGGACCAGGTCCGCGAGGAGCTCGACCAAGCACTGGCGGCGGAACGTGAGTTCCTGGCCGGCCGGGATGGCGACGACGCCCGCCTCGCCGAGATGAACCTCGACACGCTCCCCGACGACACCGCCGGACAGGTGCGCGAGCTGAACGACTACCAGTGGCGCAGCGCCGAGGGTCAGCAGCACTGGCAGAACGTCCTCGACCTGCTGCGGCGGGAGGTCCTCGACGCGCAGTTCGCGGGCATGAAAGAGGCTCTCTCCGGCCAGAATCCGGCCGCCATGGAGGCCGTCCGGGAGATGATGGCCGACCTCAACGCGTTGCTGGCCAAGCACGCTCGGGGGGAGGACACGACCGACGACTTCGCCGAGTTCATGGACAAGCACGGCGACTTCTTCCCGGAGAACCCCAAGGACGTCGACGAGCTGATCGACGCGCTCGCCCGGCGCCAGGCCGCCGCCGAGCGGATGCTGCGGTCGCTCTCTCGCGAGCAGCGCGAGGAGCTGGCCGGGCTCATGCAACAGGCCATGCAGGACATGGGTCTCGAGATGGAGATGACCCAGCTCGCCGACTCGCTGCGCGCGCTGCGGCCGGGCATGTTCCGAGGCCGGCAACAGGCCGACATCGACGGCAACGAGTCGCTGGGCCTCGGCGACGCGGTCGGGGCGGTGTCTGATCTGGCGGACCTTGAAGCGCTCGAGAACCAGCTGGCGCAGGCGTCCTTCGCCGGAAGCGGGCTGGACGACGTCGACGTGGACCGGCTCGAACGACAGCTGCCCGGCTCCTCGGTCCGCGACTTCCGGGCTCTCCGCGAGCTCGAGCGAGAGCTGGAGCGGCAGGGATACCTGCGCTCCGGCGACGACGGCCTCAC
>JBKPKI010000152.1:0-3487 GCA_046731055.1 Actinomycetota bacterium
ACCCAACGCATACTCCTTCAACACGCCATCGGTCAGCGCCAGCGGCGCCATCACCGTCGAACGCGGGAACCGCACCAAGACCGAGAAGGCGACCTTCACGCGGCTCGGCGGCATGTGCCCCCGCTGTGAGGGGATGGGCTCTGTCAACGACTTCGACCTGACGGCGCTGTTCGACGACCAACTGTCCCTGAACGATGGCGCTCTCACGATCCCGGGCTACAGCATGGACGGCTGGTACGGCCGGATCTTCCGAGGCTGCGGGTTCTTCGACCCGGACAAGCCGATCCGCAAGTACACCAAGCGCGAGCGCCACGACCTGCTGTACAAGGAGCCGACCAAGGTCAAGATCGACGGCATCAACCTCACCTACGAGGGGCTGATCCCGCGAATCCAGAAGTCGATGCTGTCCAAGGACGTCGACGCACTACAGCCGCACATCCGCTCGTTCGTCGAGCGGGCGGTGACCTTCCAGACCTGCCCCGAGTGTGAGGGCACCCGGCTGACCAAGGAGGCCAGGTCCTCGACCATCGAGGGCAAGAGCATCGCCGACGTCTGCGCGATGCAGATCAACGACCTCGCCGAGTGGGTCCGGAGGCTCGAGGAGGCGTCGGTGGCGCCGCTGCTGGCCTCGCTGGGGGAGACCCTCGACTCGTTCGTCGAGATCGGGCTCGGGTACTTGAGCCTGGATCGTCCGTCCGGCACCTTGTCCGGGGGAGAGGCCCAGCGGACCAAGATGATCCGCCATCTGGGGTCGGCGCTCACCGACGTGACGTACGTCTTCGACGAGCCGACGGTCGGCCTGCACCCACACGACATCCAGCGGATGAACGACCTGCTTCGGCGACTGCGGGACAAGGGCAACACCGTGCTCGTCGTCGAGCACAAGCCGGAAGCGATCGAGATCGCCGACCACGTCGTCGATCTCGGCCCGGGCGCCGGGACCGCCGGGGGAGAGGTGGTGTTCGAGGGAACCGTCGAGGAGCTCCGGTGGAGCGACACGATCACCGGCCACCACTTCGACGACCGGGCCTCCCTCAAGGACACGGTGCGGCGGCCGTCGGGAGTGTTGGAGGTTCGTGGTGCCTCCACTCACAACCTCCAGAAGGTCGACGTCGACATTCCGCTCGGCGCGCTCGTCGTCCTCACGGGAGTGGCGGGCTCCGGTAAGAGCTCCTTGATACAGGGCTCCGTGGCCGGGCGTGACGGAGTCGTGGTCATCGACCAGGGCGCCATCCGCGGATCACGGCGAAGCAACCCGGCGACCTACACCGGTCTGCTCGATCCCATCCGCAGCGCGTTCGCCAAGGCGAACGGGGTGAAGCCGGCGCTGTTCAGCGCCAACTCCGAGGGCGCCTGCCCGACCTGCAACGGCGCCGGCGTCATCTTCACCGACCTCGGGGTCATGGCCACCGTCGAGTCGACCTGTGAGGAATGCGGCGGCAAGCGGTTCATGGCCGAGGTCCTGGAGTACACCTTCGGCGGGAAAGACATCAGCCAGGTCCTCGCCATGTCGGTGGACGAGGCGGCTGAGCTGTTCGGCTCTCCCAATCGCGAGGAGACGAAGGTGCCCGCCGCAGCCAAGATCCTGAGATGGCTCCAGGACGTCGGCCTGGGCTACGTCACGCTCGGCCAGCCGTTGACGACCCTGTCCGGCGGCGAGCGTCAGCGCCTCAAGCTGGCGACGCACATGGGCGAGAAGGGCGAGATCTACGTCCTGGACGAGCCGACCTCCGGCCTGCATCTCGCCGACGTGGACCAGCTTCTCGGACTGTTGGACCGGCTGGTCGACGGCGGGAAGTCGGTCGTCGTCATCGAGCACCACCAAGCCGTGATGGCGCACGCGGACTGGATCATCGACCTCGGCCCCGGCCCCGGTCACGACGGCGGGCGGGTCGTCTTCGAAGGCACACCGGCGGACCTTGTCGCCGGCCGGTCGACGCTCACGGGGGAGCATCTTGCGGCTTACGTGGGGTGAACCTTGGGTGTATACATAATGTATGTATCTACAGCTATACTGGATACATGGGTTCACTCTTGCAGATCCGCGATGTGCCGGAGGAAACGCGCCGGGCGCTCAAGGCCCGAGCGGCTGAGCGAGGCCAGTCGCTCAACGCATACCTGCTCGACCTCGTCGAGGAGGACGTCGCCCGGCCCACGGTCGCCGAGGTGCTCCAGCGCGCGGCTAGCCGTGCCGAACGGGCAACGGTGTCGGCGAGCCAGATCATCGACGTCGGTCGGGCCGCGCGTGACGAACGGCTGACGGGTCGCGCGGCCCGGTGATCGTCGTCGACAGCGCCGCGGTCGTCGACGCGCTCACGGGTGCTGAAGGCACCGACGAACTGCGGGCCGCCCTGGCGACCGAGGATCTGCACGCCCCCGCATTGCTGGACTACGAGGTGGTGTCCGCGCTGCGCGGCCTGACGCTCGGCCGGCATCTCACGGCGGCTCGGGCGCAGGACGCCCTCAACGACTTCGAGGACCTGCCCGTGCACCGATGGCCCTGCAGCGCTCCGCTGCGCCTACGTGCGTTCAGCCTCCGCGACACCTTGACCGCCTACGACGCGGCCTATGTCGCGCTGGCCGACGCGCTGGACTGTCCCTTGGTGACGCGAGACGCACGACTGGCTCGCGCCGGCGGGTTCACTGTGGAGATCCGGGTGCGCTGAGCGACCGCCGGAGGCGCCGTCAGTGCGGATGTCTAGCATCGGCACCGTGGGTGGTCGCGTGCTCGGAGTCCATGTCGGTGCCCGGCACGACGACGCCAATCCGCTGGCCGAGGCGGCCGAGTCCGGTGCGGACGCGGTGCAGCTGTTCTTGGCGGACCCGCAGGACTGGAAGATGCCCAAGCCTCATCCTCGCGCCGCCGAGATCGCGGCGACGCCGCTGACGGTCTTCGTCCACGCGCCCTACACCATCAACGTGGCGACGACCAACAACCGCATCCGGATTCCCAGCCGCAAGCTCCTGGCGGCGCACGCGGCGATGGCCGCCTCGCTGGGTGCGGCCGCACTCATCGTCCATGGTGGGCACGTCCTGTCCGAGGGCGACGAGGCGACCGGCGTAGACAACTGGCGCAAGACGTTCGCGCGTCAGGCCGACGAGGGCGGCTTCGGTCTGCCGGTCCTCATCGAGAACACCGCCGGTGGCAACCACGCCATGGCCCGCCACCTCGACGCGATCGCGCGGTTGTGGGACGCGATTGGCGAGTTCCAGCCCGGGTTCGTGCTGGACCTGTGCCATGCGTGGGCCGGCGGGCTCGACCTCCACACGGTCGTCGAGGACCTCACCGCGATCACCGGTGGGCTGTCGCTGGTCCACGGCAACAACTCGCGAGACGAGGCCGGCTCGGGACGCGACCGGCACGCGGGCCTGCTGGACGGGACCATCCCACTCGACGTCATGCTCGACGTCTTGAACGCCTCCGACGCGCCGGTCGTGCTGGAGACACCAGGCGGTGGCACGGAGCGGCGCGCCGAGATCGCCCTCC
>JBKPKI010000153.1:0-2203 GCA_046731055.1 Actinomycetota bacterium
AGCTCGACGGGGACGGGATCCTCAAGCCGGAGGAGGTGGCCAGGCTGCGCTCGTGGCTGTCCGCTCTGGCGAAGGACGCTCGGGCCCGCGCTCTCGTCGTCCGTCAGACCCTGACCGGTGCGCTCGACTCGCTCGGGCCGCGCATCCAGGGCCTCGTCGACGCCTCCGCCGCGCAGGTCACCGCGCGCAAGGCCTTGGACAAGGCCGCGCAGTCGGCGTACGCCGCGGCCATTGCCGGAGTCGAGACCGGTATGACCGACGGCTCCCTGCTGCGCGGCGAGGTTCTCGCGCGGTGGCAGGAGTTCGTCGGCACCGGGGAGTTCTTCCGGCAGGTGGAGTCAACCGTGGCCCGGGTCCGCGACCGGATCGTGGCCGCCGTCAAGGGAGAGCCGGCGCCGTCGGTACAGCTCGACGAAGCCCTGCACAGCGGCGTGGCCGAGCTGATCCGTGCCGAGGGCCAGGGCGCCGCGATCACGACGTCGCGATCCTGGCGCGCTCTCGCGGGTGGGTCCGCCTTGCTGCAGGCGCATCCCGAGCTGACCCGGGTGTCGCCCGACTTCGACCGCTCGGTCACGTCTCTCGTGCACGACTGGCAGGGCGATGTCCTTGACCTCGTTCGCGACGAGGGCCGCGACCGCCGGACGTCGGCGAAGGTCACCGCATACGGCGTCAACGCCGTAGGCACCGTGCTGATGCTCGTGACCTTCGCCTACACCGGTGGGCTCACCGGGGCGGAGGTCGGCATCGCCGGAGGCACCGCCATCCTCGGGCAGAAGCTGCTCGAGGCCATCTTCGGCGACCAGGCGGTGCGCTCCATGGCGGCGAAGGCCAAGGAGGCGCTGCTCGACCGCATCGAGGCCGCGTTCCACGTGGAGCGGGATCGGTTCACCGCCGTCCTCGACGACGTCGACCTCCGTGCCGACCAGGCCCGCACCCTTGGCGCGGCGGCGGCCGCCGTGAGGGCGGCCCGGTGAGTCCCTTGCTCATGGGCCGGGCGAAAGTGACCGTTCCCGCCGAGGCCGTGGTCCGGGCCCAGGCGGAAGCACTCCAAACCGCCCTGGACGTAGGGGGCGACCAGCTCGATCCCGGCACCGTCGCCGTCGCGCGACAGATCATCGCCAAGGTCGGCGAGCGGAGCGCGCTGGCCGGCAACCACACGGTGATCGCCTTGGCCGGCGCTACCGGGAGCGGCAAGTCATCACTGTTCAACGCGCTCGCGGGTGGACAGCTGGCGCGGATCAGCGCCACCCGACCGACGACCTCCTCCCCGTCGGCCGCCGTGTGGGGCGACGACCCCGCCGGGGAGCTGCTCGACTGGCTGGCCGTGCAACGACGGTTTGGGGTGTCGGCAGAGCCGTCCGACGACGGATCCACGGAGCCGGTCGACTCCCTCGGGTCGCTCGACGGGCTCGTGCTCCTCGACCTTCCGGACTTCGACTCCCGGGTCACCTCACACCGCGTCGAGGCGGAGCGGGTCCTGGCGCTCTGCGACGTCTTCGTCTGGGTCACCGACCCGCAGAAGTATGCCGACGCGCTGCTCCACGACGAGTACGTCCAGCAGCTGGCCGGCCACTCCGCGGTCATGCTCGCCGTCCTGAACCAGACCGACCGGCTCTCGGATGGTGCCGTCGAGGCGTGCCGTGAGGACCTCGTGCGGCTGCTGCGGGCGGATGGGGTCTCCGGCGTCCAGGTCCTGACCACCTCGGTGGTGACGGGCCAGGGCATCCCGGAGCTGCGCCAGCGGCTGGCCAACGCGGTCGCGGGCCACGAGGCGGCGCGCCAGCGGCTTTCGGCCGACCTCACGGCGGTCGCGAAGCGTCTGCGCCGCGGGGTCGCCGACCGCGAGGTCACGCTCGACGCGGGCGCCGACGCGCAGGTCGTCGACGCGTTGTCCCGGGCGTCAGGTGTCCCGGTGGTCCTCGACGCGGTGGACGAGGACTACCGGCGTGAGGCGCTGGGCCGCACGGGCTGGATCTTCACTCGGTGGGGCCGCAAGCTCCGGCCCGACCCGCTGCGCCGGCTGCGACTGGATCGCGTCCCGTCGCAGGTCCTGGAGAAGGTCGAGCCCCTGGACGTGCGCGAGGTCGTCGGCCGGTCGTCAATCCCAGCGCCCTCCGCCTCCGCCCGGTCGGCGGTCAAGCTGGCCGCGCTCTCGCTGACGGAGCGAGCCGCCGAGGGTCTCCCGGTGCTATGGGCCGAGGCG
>JBKPKI010000154.1:0-7713 GCA_046731055.1 Actinomycetota bacterium
GAGGCCGTCGACCGCGTCGACCACGCCCTCACCCAGACCGCGGGCCTGCTCCGCCGCACGGTCAGCGAGCTGCACCCGGCGGTCCTCGACCAGGCCGGACTGGTCCGGGCCGTCGAGGACCTCGGCGCGGCACTGCGCGACCGCGGGTACACGGTCGAGGTCCGCGTGGAGGGTATGCCGGTGCGCCCGGCCACCGACGCCGACCGGGTGGTCTTCGGCGCGGTTCGGGAGCTGGTCGCCAACGTGGTCAGGCATTCCGGCGCCCGGTCGGTCGTCCTCGACGTCAGGCAGGACGACGGTCAGCTCGTCGCCGCGGTGACCGACGACGGTGCCGGCTTCGACGAGGAGAGCGCCGCCCGGCAGCTGGCCGCGGGCCACATCGGGCTGGCCTCGCAGCGGCTCCGGGTCGAGGCTGCCGGGGGCCGCCTCGTGGCCTCCCGCAGCGAGCCGCGCGGCACCCGGATGACGGTCACCCTTCCGGCTTGAGCCCTGCGGGCATCGCGGCCGCCCAGGGGGCGACCAGTTCCTCACTCAGGTCCCACAGCGCCTGCCGCCGGTCCGGGCGACGAGCGCGGTCCGGTATGCGTCGGATGCTGCGGTGAGGCCCGAAGAACGAGGCCGACACGACGGCCGCGTCCGCCTCACCGGCCAGCCAGGTCGGAGTGTCGGCCGCCTCGTCGGGGGTCAGGCCGGTTCGACGAGCGACGGCCGTCAGCAGCCGGGCGAGCGGTCGCGGGACGCCGGTCCCGTTGCGGAAGACGTCGGTCTGCGTTACGCCGGGGAAGACGCACGTCGCCGCGACCGACGTGCCGCGGAATCGGTCGGCGAGCTCCACCGCCAGCAGGTCGTTGGCGAACTGGGTCCGCGCGGAAACCCGGATGCCTCGGCGGTTGTCCCGGAAGTACGGGTCATCGAGGTACAGGCAGTCGCGGTAGCGACCGGCGTTCGCCACGAGCACCACGCGTCCTGCCGGGGACCGGAGCAGCTGTGGACCGAGGCGCCGGACGAGGAGGAACCGGCTGAGGTAGTTCAGGGCGAAGGTGCGCTCCTGTCCCTCGTCCGTCCACTCCGGGCGGAGCGCCAAGACGCCCGCGCAGCAGACCATCGCATCGACCCGGTCGGTGTGGCGGCTCACCGCGTCGGCGACGGCGGCAGTGCCGTCCATCGACGCGAGGTCGGCCGGGAGGAAGCGGTGCTCCGGGGTATCCCTGCTTGTGGGCGCCGCTTCCTGAAGGGAGCGGACGACTGCCGCACCACGCTCCTCGTCCCTGCCGACCGCGATCACCCGGAACCCCTGCCCGGCGAGTCGAACCGCAACCGCCCGCCCGATCCCCGCGGTGGCGCCGGTGACGACGGCGACGCGGTTCATGCGATTGCCGGGACGGGGCCGATCAGCTCGACGCCGTTGCGCTGGGCCACCTCGAGGACCTCCGCCATGCTCGGGGGAGTGTTCGGTGAGGAAACCGTGAGGGCCACGACGGCCCGGGAGAACCCCTCCATGACCGCCGCCGGCGAGTGCACGACGAAGGCCGTGGCGTCCACGTCGCCCTCGTTGCGGATGGTGTGAGGCGTACCGCCCCGCAGGGGCACGACGTCGCCTCGGCCCGCGACCACACGGCGCACGGAGCCATCGGGATTGCCTACATAGAAGGCGAACTGGCCGCCGGTCACGTGGTAGATCTCGGATGGTTGGTGGCGGTGCATAACCGGCGGTCCGCCTCCCGGTGGCATCCGGATCGCCACGGCGAAGATGTCCCCGCCCGTCTGGTCGCCCGTGGCGAGCACGGTGATCTCGTCGGTGCCGAGCATCCAGGGCTCGGCGTGGTCAGATTCGACAGGTAGCATGTCCATATCTCCAGAATAGACAGGAGGCCTGTCGATTGGCAAGGTCGATACCGGAACGCGAGGACGCGAACTACGCGACCAACACCGCGGTGCTGCTGCGCGAAGCGTTCGTCGCACTCAACGGTCAGGTGGTGCCCCGACTCGTCGAACAGGGTTTTCCCGACGTCCGGCCGGCGCACAACGCCGTCTTCCAGTACCTCGACGCCACGGGCACGACGGTGAGCACGCTGGCCGAACGCGCCGAGATGACCAAGCAGGCAATGGCCGAGCTGGTGGCCCATCTCGAAGAGCGTGGATACGTCCATCGGGTCCCCGACCCGGCGGACCGCCGGGCCAAGCTGGTCCGGCCGACCGCCAAGGGCCGGCGGGTCTACGCCGTCGTGCGAGAGATGGTCCCCGAGATGGAGCAACGCCTCGTCGAGGTCATCGGCGCCAGCCGGATGCGGCAGCTGCGGAGGGATCTCCAGACCATCCAGGAGACGTTCGCGCCGACCTCGTAGTCGCCGGAGCGAGTGGGGTTACAGTCGGCCACGACGACGAGGAGGTCCGCATGCCGCTCGGAGTGTCGTCGTCCGTCACCACCACGGCGCTCGGACGGATCGAGTATGCAGTGGTGGGCGTCGGTGCTCCGGTGCTGGTTCTCCACGGCAGCCCCGGCGGCATCGACGCGGCGGGCCTCATGGCGCGGTTCCTCCCCAAGGAGGAGTTCGCCGCGGTGCTCGTCTCCCGGCCGGGATACATGGACACGCCCCTCGGCCCGGATCCGTCGGTCGACGGCGAGGCCGACCTCCTGGCCGCGCTTCTGGACCGGCTGGGGCTCGACCGCGTCGGAGTGCACTGCTGGTCCGGCGGGGGACCGGCCGCATACCGGCTGGCGGTCCGTCACCCGGGGCGGGTGCGGTCCATCGTCGCCTTCGCCGCGGTGAGCCAGGCGTATCCCACGCCAAGGCTCAAGCTCGTCGACCGGCTGCTGTTCCAGACGCGCGCGGGCAACAAGCTGCTCGGCTATCTCGCCGCGAAGCAGCCACAGCAGTTCGTGACCGGCGTGCTCGCCGCCGAGGGTTCGCTCAGCCGGCCAGTGCTCAAGGAGCGAGTCGCGCACGTCATGGCGAACCCCGAGAAGCTGGACTTCGTCGTGGGACTCGGCCTGACCGCCGAGGAGACCGCGGAGCGGCGCATCGGCTACGACAACGATCTCCGCGAGTTCGCGGCGATCACGTCGCTGGAGCTGGACCGGATCGCGGCACCGACGCTCGTGATCCACGGCACCGCCGATTCGGACGTCCCCTACGAGCACGGCACGTTCGCGGCCTCCCAGATCCCCGGCGCCGAGCTTCTGAGCCTGGAGTCCGGCACCCACCTCGCCTTCTACACACATCCCGACTCCGACGAGGCCCAGAGACGGGCCGTCGCCCTGCTCGGCGACCGATAGAAAGGGCCCATGCTGATCGTCGTCGCGCGGTACGTCGTGAAGGAGGGCCGGGAGGACTCGGTGGTGCGGCTGATGCGCTCCAACGCCGAGGCCAGCCGCCAGGAGCCGGACTGCCTGGAGTTCTCGGTCTATCAGGACGTCGACGACCCGCGGCGGATCCTGCTTTACGAGCGGTACACCGATGAGGAGGCGTTCGAGGCGCACCGGCGGACGCCGCACTTCCGGGATCTCGTCGAGGCGCAGGTCGCCCCGCTGCTGGAGGAGCGCGTCTGGACCCGTCTGGCTGAGGTCCCGGCTCCCGGATGAGCCGCCTACGCGTCGGCACCGTCACGCTGCCGAGTGCGGCGCTCGGCCCGGTCAACCCGCTTCCGCCACTCACCGGCGCTCCGCAGCTGCACGCCAACGTCACCGCCGCCGACCTCGACGACGAGATGCGGGCGAATCTCGAGCACGGCCGCGTGACCAGCCTGCTGCCGTACCTGCTCCAGGACCGGTACGACCGGACCCTGGTGCCGCGTGACCACCGGGTGGCCGTCCTCGAGAACGACCGGCTCCGCGCCGAGTTCCTCCTCGACCTCGGCGGACGGCTCCGCTCGCTCGTCGACGTCACGAGCAGACGCGAGCTGCTGTATGCGAACGCGGCATTCCAGCCCGCGAACCTGGCGCTGCGCGAGGCCTGGTTCGCCGGCGGCGTGGAGTGGAACATCGGGATCCGCGGGCATACACCGCTGACCTGCGCACCGGTGTTCGCGGCCCGCGTCGACGGTCCGGGCGGGGTGCCGGTGCTGCGGATGTGGGAGTACGAGCGGATCAGGGAGGTCGTCTACCAGATCGACTGCTGGCTGCCGGAGAGCTCGCCGGTGCTGGTGGTCGCCGTGCGGATTCTCAACCCGAGCGACCACGCGGTGCCGATGTACTGGTGGTCGAACATCGCGGTGCCCGAGTCGTCGGACGTCAGGGTGCTCGCGCCGGGGGATGCGGCGTGGCGCTTCGATGAGACGGCTTCGGTACGCCTGGTACGTCTGCCGATCGACGGCTTCGAGGACCGGACGTACCCCGCGCGGGCGATGGCGGCGGCCGACTGCTTCGTCCGGCTCGACGAGGGACGCCGCCCCTGGGTGGCGGCGGTCGACGGGACCGGGTACGGGCTGGCGCAGTCGTCAACGACGCATTTGCGCGGGCGAAAGCTCTTCGTCTGGGGGAGCGGCACTGGCGGCCGGCACTGGCAGGAATGGCTCTCGCCGCTCGGCGGCCGGTACTTCGAGATCCAGGCTGGGCTGTTACGGACCCAGCTCGAGCACGTGGCGATGCCCACGCGAGCCGAGTGGGCGTGGGTGGAGACCTACGGACCGATCGGCGTCGATCCGGCCGTGGCGCACGGCGCCGACTGGACCGCGGCCCGGCACGCGGTGGAAAGAGCACTGACCGCCTCGGTCCCGGACGAGTGGCTGGCCGACCGGCGTGACGAGGCCTCGCGGCTGGCCGGGCAGGCACCGACCGAGCCGCTGCACACCGGCTCCGGTTGGGGTGCGCTCGAGCAGCGGCTGCGCGGTGGCGGCGGGTTGGACCGCCCGGCCACGCCATTCCCGGCCGACAGTCTCGGTCCCGAACAGGCACCCTGGTTGAGTCTTCTGGACTCCGGTCGCCTGCCGGCCGCCGACCCGACCGAGCCACCGCTCTCGTATCAGGTCGGCCGGGCGTGGGCCGAGCGCCTCGAGCGGTCTGGCGCAGACGACTGGGCGAGCTTGCTCCACCGGGGTGTGGCCCGCCACCATGCCGGCGACGTCGACGGCGCGATAACCGCATGGAGGCGATCGAACGACGCGACCCCCAACGCGTGGGCGCTGCGCAACCTGGCGGTCGCAACACCTGACCGTGAGGCGTCGATCACGTTGCTGGAAAAGGCGTTTCGGTTGGCTCCGCGCCAGCCGGCGCTGCTCGCCGAGCTGGTCGAGGCCCTCCTCGACGACGACCGACCGACGGCCGCGCTGGCGGTGCTCGATGCGACACGGGCCGACGTCGCCAGGGACCCGCTGGTGCGGTTCCTCGAGGCTCGCGCGGCGGTCGCCACCGGTGACGCCGGGCGCGCGGAGCGGATCCTCGAGGAAGTCACGCTGCCGTGGATCCGGGAGGGGTCGCGCTCGCTCGACGACCTCTGGTTCCGGCTGGAGGCCGTCCGCGTCGGGCAAGCCCGTGGCGTGGTCGTCGACGACGCGTTGCTCGAGGAGGTGCGGCGTGAGGCACCGTTGCCCTACGCATACGACTTCCGGATGTCCGCTGGAAAGCCGGTCGAGCCTCAGCCATAAGGTGGTCGCGCTCTGCCGCCGTCCGAAGGAGAACGCCGATGGCCTGTGCGGCCGACAGCCACCTGGACCGCGAGGTGGCCGGCCAGGCCGACGACTGGGCCGCAGTCGTGCGCCGATTGGCGGATCTGGCGCCGGCCCTGCCGCCGCACGGCAGCCGGCTCGCGGTCCTCGGATGCGGCACGTCGTACTTCATGGCGCAGTCCTACGCGTGGCTGCGTGAGTTCTCGGGACATGGGGAGACCGACGCCTTCGCCGCGAGCGAGAACCGTCTGAAACGCGCATACGACCACGTCCTCGCCCTCACCCGTTCCGGCACCACCACGGAGGTCATCGACGTCCTGCGAGGCCTGCGCGAGCGCGGCGTGCCGACGACGGTCGTGACTGCCGTGCCCGACAGTCCGGCGGCCGGTCTCGCTGACCAGGTCGTCCTGCTCCCGGAGGTCGACGAGCAGTCGGTGGTGCAGACCCGGTTCGCGACAACGATGCTGGCGCTGCTTCGCGCCGCCCTCGGCGAGGACCTCACTCCCGCGGTAGTCGACGCCCGCGCCGTTCTCGCCGAGCCGGAAGAGACGGCCCTGGCCGGACTGGCCGACGTCGAACAGGTGACGTTCGTCGGAACCGGCTGGACGGTCGGCCTGGCCGAGGAGGCCGCCCTGAAGCTGCGGGAGTCCGCGCAGTTCTGGACCGAGTCCTATCCGGCCATGGAATACCGCCACGGCCCCATCGCCATCGCGGCGGCAGGCCGCGCGATCTGGGCGTTGGGACCGGTTCCTGACGGACTGGCGGAGCAGGTGGCCGCGACGGGTGCCCGGTTCGAACACCGTGACCTCGACCCGCTCGCCGAGCTGGTCCGCGTGCACCGGCTCTGCCTGGTCAAGGCGCGGCAGGCCGACGTCGACCCTGACCGCCCTCGGCACCTCTCTCGGTCGGTGGTGCTCGGTCCATCGTGACCCGACCGGCCCTCCGTGAGGTCGTCGCGGCCGTCGACCTTGGCGGCACGCGGACAAAGGCCGCTCTGGTCGACCGCGAGCTCAGTGTCGTCGTCCGCCTCATGGAACCCACCCCGCCCGACCTCGCGCTCGACGTCGGAGGGACGGTTGCGTCGGTCGTGTCGCGGCTCGCGGCCTTGTCCTCGGATGTGCGAGTCGTCGGGTGTGGTGTGGTCGTCCCGGGGGTCATCGACGAGGCGACCGGAGTCGGTGTCGTCTCGGTGAACCACGGCTGGCGTGACCTCCCGATTCGATCGCGCGTCCTCGAGGCGGTCGGAGTGCCGACGATCGTGGGACACGACGTCCGCGCCGGTCTGGTGGCAGAGGCACGGATCGGCGCGGCCACCGGCGCCCGGAACGCGCTCTTCCTGCCGGTGGGTACCGGGATCGCGGCGGCTCTGATGGTCGACGGGCACGTCCTGAGCGGTGATGGCTGGGCCGGCGAGCTCGGTCACGTCAGCGTCGAACCGGACGGGCCGCGCTGTCCGTGTGGCGGCACTGGCTGCCTGGAGGTAGTCGCCTCGGCGTCGGCGGTGGGCCGTGAGTATGCCAACCGTTCCGGTGAGCTCGTCGACGCGCGGGTCGTCGCCCAGCGCGTGGGCGACGGCGACGCCCTGGCAGTGGCCGTCTGGGACCGGGCGGTGACCGCCCTGGCCCGAGCCATCGTGGCGACGGTCACCTTGACCGGCATCGATCTGGTCCTGGTCGGCGGCGGCCTCGCTCAGAGCGGCGAGACCCTCCTGGCGCCGCTGCGGGAGAAGGTCGAGGTGCTCCGCACGTTCCAGCGACCCGCTCGGATCGTGTCGCCGGCCTTGGCCGACTGGGCCGGGTGCCTCGGGGCGGCGTGCCTGTCGTGGGACGCCTCGTGATCCTGACCGTGACGCTGAATCCGGCCCTCGACGTCTCGTACACGGTTGATGCGCTGGTGCCGCACGGCAGCCACCGAGTCCGATCGGTCACGGAACGGGCCGGTGGCAAAGGCGTCAACGTCGCCTCGGTGCTCCACCGGATGGGCGTCCCTTCCGTGGCGCTCGTCCTCGCCGGTGGGTCGACCGGGCGTGCCCTGGCCGATGACCTCACCGCGCGCGGCCTGTCGCACGAGGTGGTGCCGTGCGATGGCGAGACGAGACGGACGGTCAAC
>JBKPKI010000155.1:0-3267 GCA_046731055.1 Actinomycetota bacterium
TCAAGCGGGCCATCATGGCGATGATCGGCCTCGGTGCCAACCCGCCTGAAGATGCCATCTATCCGATCGCGGTCGCCGATGCCGACGGCAACCCGTTAGTCGGCGAGAAAGACTATGTCTTGCACTTCGACAAGGGCGAATTTCCGCCGGTCTCGGCATTCTGGTCCGTCACGATGTACGACGAGAACAGCTTCCAGGTTGCCAACGAGATCAACCGCTTCGCCCTCGGCGACCGAGACCCCCTGGCTTACAACCCGGACGGCTCACTCGACCTGTATCTACAGAAAGGGAACCCCGGTCCCGACAAGATCGCGAACTGGCTGCCCTCCGCATCGGGGCCTTTACGGGTGATCATGCGCCTATACGGCCCAGAACCGACCGCGCTCGACGGTCGCTGGGTTCCACCCGCCATCCAGCCTCGCAGACCGTGACGACAGAGGCGTCAGACGCAAAGCTGTCCCCACAAGGGAGCAGCCCTAAGGGATCGCCCTGAGCGCATTGACCCTCTCGCCGAGCGCGTTCTTGAAGGCGGCGACCTCGGCGGTGAGCCCGCCGAGCACTCGAATAGGTCGGCCATGGTCCTGGCCTCCCGCTCCAGGCCACGGCTGCAGAATGAAGCGGGCCTCGCATTCCGTCAGTGTCAGTGGTTCCCGTCCTCATGGCGTCCCTGTCGACCGGGACCAATCCGTTACGGGCCTCGCTGAACACCTCGCCAGGACTTGGCGTGCCTATGGCTGCACTCGCTACACTCCTATCAACCCCTTTAATTGACGCACTGGCACATACTTAAAGCCCGAAGTCATGAACCCAAACAATTACGTCCATCGGGCCAATTCGCCTCCTAAGCTGCTTATACACCACATAATCGCAGCCGTTGATCTGACGGGGGGCTCATCGACATGTCGCCGAGCATCATGATCTATAAATAGCTGCCTCTCACGCGGAAAGGCTGTATTTGAGTAGTGCCCTCAGCACCAGCAGCCCGGTCGGCTCACGGCGGAGTCAAGAAGGATCAGGCATCTTGGAAGGAGGTTCCTGCCCAGCTCCGATAGGAGTCCCGGTGCAGCCCCCGCAGGGATCATTTGCGGCGATCTGAGCGGATGCACTCCTCGACGGGGCTACCACGATCGCGTTCTTCGGCTCCCACACACTGGCGGATCATTGCCGCCGACAGTGATCCGTCAGACCGCGCATTCCCATCCGCAAACGAGGCAATGGAACGTCCCACACTAGCGTCCGGAGCCCTTACGCGTTCATACGCGTGGATGGCAAGTAAGGATCCCCATGTCATCACTCAGTCAGCGCCCAGGGACGGCGGATCGGCACCTTTGACTTCAACCGTACGCCGGACCGGCGCGACGACGATCCGAACGCATCTACCATCCCACGTTGACCTCCTGCACCCCAAGTGGCATGGCACTGCGTCGTGCGAAGGCCAGCTGCTCTTGGGCTTACTGCACTCACCGGTGTGCTCCGCCGCTGGGCCCCGATCGCGCGATACGGGATGAGCGACGGCCGAGTGAGTCGGTCGGCTCGGGGGGGTGCAATTTGGTCCTCCAGTTCCCTATCGGTTCCCCATACGGCAGGAGGACACTTGATGGATGCCTAACACCGACAGCCCATACGGCCGGGTCCGCAAGCTACCCAAGCAGTTCAAGCCGCTCGAGGTCTACGATGCGGAGCGCAAACGCGGGCTTGTGCACACCGCAGAATATGATCAGCGGATGGCAACCCTGAAGGACGACTTCCACCGGTGGCTGTCTTCCGAGTAGGTACGCCGAGTCGCTGACGCCGCAGTCGCACGGGTGGAGTGCGGCGACCGGATTAGCGCGGTTTAGCTGTCAGCCAAAACGTGTCCGGTGCCGGGGGAATCGTGCCGCTGCATTATCGCGACTTCGGCCGTACGTGGCTTTTGGCGCTCCAAAAGCCAGGGTCCGATCCCGCTTGTGCGGCAGAGGACCTTGGTCCCCGCGATCGGTCCGCCGGGTAGCCGAAGTGGGCTCCGGCATGTCCCCACCACGCTGCAGTGGCGGCTCAACCGGCCGTCAACAATGGCAGGTCGACGAGCTCGCCGACGTGGCAAAAGCGCTCGGGGTGCCGGTGGGCTCACCGTTCGAAACGCGGCCCTGAGCACCGGAGGACGGCGCCCCACTTACTCCTGAGCGGGGGCGCTGTCGAGTTCTCACGCGCGCGGCTCGGTGGCGGGCTACCGTGGAAATGCCCTCGGTCATGACCAACCGGCACTTGCAGGGCGGACGCGGCCACCACAGGGCAAGCCGCCGCCCACTGATCCCCTGCTAGGTGGGCGGCGGTCGCCTTCTCGGTCTGCAATCCGGTGCGCCCGAGGAGGTTGACGCATCAGTATGGGGAGATGACTGACGAGGCCTCTCGACGCGCGAACGCTCGCGCGGCTGAGGCGGGCGAGCGGGCTCGTCAAGCTGGAGAAAGGGCGGCAGTACTTGCTTCCGGAGCCGGTCCGAGCGCCGTCGACCATTCGGCCGTGGATCTGGCGCGGTCAGCCGCGCATCAGGCGGCGTTTCTGGCCTTGCTCGGATACCGGCACGCGGCGGACGCCCACCGGGCCGCCGCCCGTGCGGACGACGTCCGCCTCCTTCGGGCGGAGTCGGACACGCGCTTTCTGGGCGGTAGGACGCATCTGCTCATCGGCATGAGAGCTGTGGCAGCGGCGAGGCCTGGTACGTCGATGAGGTGCATGCACTGGGGCTTGCCGTCGCTATCGGGCCCCGTGCCACCCCGCCCGCGACGCCTTCGCTACAGCGCTGCTGTGGGTTGGCGAGCGGGGGTACGCCATCGACGACCAGGAGCAGGAACGGGTGTGCGGTGCGTCGCCGTCGCCGTTCTCGACGCCCTGGACCCAGTTCGGGTGTTCGGTCAGTGGGCCGGCTACCCATATGACGCCGGCCGTCTCGAGCGGGCAGTACCGATCTTGTGCGACGCCGCCCTGGCCCTCTCCCGCGATTTGGCCTGATCGGTCCGGCCGCGCCGACCCACGCCAGACCCCGCGGGAGCCAGGTCATTGAACCTTGTCCGCCACCGCCCGGACCGCCTCGATGACCGCGTCCGGCCGCTCGACATGGATGTAGTGGGTCGCGTCGGAGACTACCGAGGTCGTGGCACCGGGAATGCTGGCGGCGAACTGAGCCCGTGCCTGGTCCTGCACGACGGCGACGTCCCTGAGGAACTCCTGGGCTGCTGGGTCCGACACCCGTTGAGGTTGGCCGGCGAAGAGCAGCGTCGAGGGAGCCG
>JBKPKI010000156.1:0-8555 GCA_046731055.1 Actinomycetota bacterium
CTGGCTGGCGAGCGCGGCGGTGAACGTCGCCAGTCCGCACTGCGTGGGCGGATACGTGCTGAGAAACCCGAATGTCGTCACGTTGGGGCCTTGTCTCCTCGGCAGCCGGCGTGGGGCGCTCGGTTAACGATTGGTGGGGGCGACCTCACGTCTACCCCATATCCGGGTTGGTTAACGTGTTCAGCCACGGTGTGAGATGGCGCATACGGGGTATGCGCGTGCCTCACCACTCGACGAAGGGCGGTTCCGTGAGGATCGGCGTGCTCGCCTCGGTCGCCCATCGCACCCCGCCGTTCCACTACGGACCCTGGGAGCTCGTGGCGTCCACGCTGGCTGAGGGCTTCGTCGACCGCGGTCACGACGTGACGCTGTTCGCGACCGCCGACTCGTGGACCAGCGGGACGCTGTGCGGGACCGCACCCCACGGCTACGAGGAGGACCCGGACGTCGACCCCGGCGTCTGGTCCGCCTTGCACGTCGCCACGACGTTCGAGCAGGCAGACCGCCTCGACGTGCTGGCCAACCACTTCGACTTCCTGCCGCTCACCTACAGCCGTCTCGTGCGCACCCCCGTCGTGACGACGATCCACGGCTTCTCCTCCCAGCGGATCGTCCCCGTCTTCCAGGCCTACGCCGACATCGCGCACTACGTCGCCATCAGCGCGGCCGACCGGCACCCCGACCTCCCGTACGCCGCGACCATCCACCACGGGATCGACACGTCCGCGTTCACGTTCCGCGCCGACCCCGGCGCGCACCTGCTGTTCCTCGGCCGCATCCACCCCGACAAGGGCACCCACCTGGCGGTCGAGGTCGCCCGGCGGACCGGCGTCCCCCTCGTCATCGCCGGGATCGTCCACGACGAGGACTACTTCCTCGAAGCAGTCCGGCCGCACATCGACGGCCGGCTGGTCCAGTACGTCGGGTCGGTCGGTCCGAAGGAGCGCGACGCGCTCCTCGGCGGGGCGCTTGGCCTCCTGCACCTGGTCGAGTTCGCCGAGCCGTTCGGGCTGTCCGTGGTGGAAGCGCTGGCCACCGGGACGCCGGTCATCGCCCGTCCGCGTGGGTCGATGCCGGAACTCGTGCAGCACGGCCGGACCGGGTTCCTGGTCGACGATCTCGACGCGGCGGTGGCCGCGGTGAGCGCGCTCCCTCGCCTCGACCGGGCCGTCTGCCGGGCCGACGCCGTCGAGCGGTTCGACCAGCACCGGATGGTCGACGACTACCTCGAGCTCTTCGAGCGCGTCGTCGGTCAGAGCCGATTCAGGTGAGGGCGTCGATCACCTGGTCCGCCGCCGCATACGGGTCGGTGCTTCCGTCGACCACCTCGGCAGCGAGCCGGTCCACGCTGTCGTCGTGACGGAGGCCGCCCATCCGGCGCCGGAGCGCCGTGACGACGAGCGCCTCGATCTCGTCGCCAGCGCGGGCGACGCGCCGCTCCCGCAGGGTGCCGGTTCGCGCCAGCCACTCGGTGTGCTTGTCGATCGCCTCGACGACCTCGTCGACGCCTTCGTTGCGGGCGGCTACGGTCTTGACCACGGGTGGCCGCCACAGGCCCGGCTGCTTCCGGTCCCCGAGTGAAATCATGTGTCGCAGATCGCGAACCGTTGCGTCGGCCCCTTCCCGGTCGGCCTTGTTGACGACAAACACGTCCCCGATCTCGAGAATCCCGGCCTTGGCGGCCTGGATGCCGTCGCCCATGCCGGGCGCCAGCAGCACCACGGTCGTGTCTGCCAAGCCGGCCACCTCGACCTCCGACTGCCCGACCCCCACCGTCTCGAGGATCACCACGTCGCAACCGGCCGCGTCGAGGACCCGGAGCGCCTGCGGTGTCGACCACGCCAGCCCACCGAGGTGACCGCGCGAGGCC
This sequence comes from Actinomycetota bacterium, assembly GCA_046731055.1. Taxonomy (GTDB): domain Bacteria; phylum Actinomycetota; class Actinomycetes; order Actinomycetales; family Dermatophilaceae; genus Lapillicoccus. Next base: position 1,871 of record JBKPKI010000156.1, read on the forward strand.
ATCGACCGGATGTAGACCTCCGGGTCGAGCGCATGGTCCTGCATCCGGACCCGGTCGCCGAGCAGCGCGCCGCCGGAGAAGGGGGAGGACGGGTCTACGGCGAGGATCCCGACCCGATTGCCCCGCTTCCGGTATGCGGCGACGAGGGCGTTCGTCGACGTGGACTTCCCGACGCCAGGACTCCCGGTGATGCCGATGACGTGCGCGTTGCCGGCGTGCTCGGCGAGCGCGGCCATGACCTCCCGCAGTGCCGGATGCTCATCCTCGACCAGCGAGATCAGTCGGGCGACGGCGCGCGGCGACCCGTCCCGGGCGGATGTGACCAGCGCCGGGACATCAACGGATCGCGCAGCCACCCGACGGACGTTAGCGAAGGACGTGTGTCCCGCGGGCGCCGATCACGCGGCGGGCGGGACGCGCAGGACGAGGGCATCGCCCTGTCCGCCGCCACCGCAGAGCGCTGCCGCACCGACTCCGCCGCCGCGCCGCTTGAGCTCGAGCGCGAGGTGGAGGACCAGCCGGGCGCCCGACATCCCGATCGGATGGCCGGTCGCGATGGCGCCGCCGTTGACGTTCACCTTGTCCGCGTCGATATCCAGGTCCTTGATCGACGCGAGCGCGACCGACGCGAACGCCTCGTTGATCTCGACGAGGTCGAGAGTGGCGGGGTCGATGCCCTCCTTGGCGCAGGCCTTGCGGATCGCGTTCGCCGGCTGCGCCTGCAGCGTCGAGTCGGGTCCGGCGACGATGCCGTGCGCGCCGATCTCGGCCAGCCATGACAGGCCCAGCTCTTCGGCCTTGGACCTGCGCATGACGACGACGGCGGCGGCTCCGTCGGAGATCGGTGACGAGGAGCCGGCCGTGATGGTGCCGTCCCTGGCGAACGCCGGCTTCAGCCGCCCCAGCACCTCGACGGATGTGTCGGCCCGGACGCCCTCGTCGGCCTTGTACTCGATCGGGTCGCCCTTGCGCTGCGGGATCGACACCGAGACCACCTCGTCGTCGAAGACGCCATCCTTCCACGCCTTGGCCGCGAGCTCGTGCGAGCGCGCGGCGAACGCGTCCTGCTCTTCCCGACTGAACGCATACTCACCCGTGTTCGCCTGGTCGGTGAGGGCACCCATGGCCTGCTCCGTGAAGACGTCCCAGAGGCCGTCATAGGCCATATGGTCACGCACCGTCACGTCGCCGTACTTGTAGCCCTCGCGCGACTTCAGGAGCAGGTGCGGCGCGTTGGTCATCGACTCCTCGCCGCCGGCCACGACGATCTCGACCTCGCCGGCTCGGATCAGCTGGTCGGCCAACGCGATCGCGTCGAGCCCGGAGAGGCAGACCTTGTTGATGGTGATCGACGGAATGCTCATAGGGATGCCGGCGTTGACAGCGGCCTGGCGGGCCGGCATCTGGCCGGCCCCGGCCTGCAGCACCTGGCCCATGATCACGTAGTCCACCTGGTCCGGGGAGACGCCGGACTTCTCCAGGGCGCCGCGAATGGCGAACCCGCCCAGATCGGTGGCGGAGAAGTCCTTCAGCGACCCGAGGAGGCGGCCCATCCCGGTGCGGGCACCCCCGACGATGACGGTGGGATCTGCGCTCATGTGGAGCCTCCTGCGGCGGTCAACGACGTCGGTGGACGAACCTCGATTCTAGTCTCGCGCCGCGTTCCGGTCGGATCCGGCGCAGGGTGGCGCTCCCCACACACGTGCCGCTCCCGCTGACTCGCGGCGGCGGCTCTGTTCAGGGATGGGTATCAGGGGGGACATTGGACTTCTCCAATCGTGAGCCTCGCCAGCGTGTGGTCTGTCCCAGGAGGTCGTCATGCCGTACGTGAGCGGGTTCCTTCCGAGCCAGTCGGCCCCGCTGTTCCACAACGGCCCGTGGCCGCCCGGGCTCGACCTGCGGATCTCGCTCGCCGGGCTTCCGGCCGCGTCCATCGACGTCACGCAGATGGGATTGTGCGGCGGCATGTCCTTCCTGGCCCGCGACATCCACGAGAGCGGAACGCCGCAGCTCCGATCGACCAGCTCGCGGAGCATCCCTCTCCCGCTCGGTCGGCACATCCTCACGCGGCTGCTCGACAGCTTCGTCGGGCCCGGCGTCATCCCTTACTGGATCCACGCGACGCAGGAGCTCGACCACGGGACGTGGTTCTGGGGCAAGGGTCTCTACGCGGAGACGGTCGACGCCGCGCGGCAGGTGAGGCGCTACGTCGACGCCGGGGGGCTGGTGCCCATCGGGGTGGTCCTCGCCCAGAGCGCCTGGCCGTGGGACGTCTTCCAGAACCATGTCGAGCTGGTCTACGGGTACGACCTCGTCGACACCGAGCTGACCCTGCATGTGTACGACAGCAACTACGAGGGCAGCGACAACGTCACGATCACTCTCGACGTCGGCTCGTCCGCGCCGGCGCGGCCGATCCTCACCAACGGCACGTCGATGCCGGGTCGCTCAGGGCACATCCGCGGCTTGTTCGTCCTGCCCTACCAGCGCAAGGACCCCAGCCCCGCCTACGTCGACGACGGCCAGGTCACGTTCGCCGGCACCGTGCCGACGTCCGTCACGCCGGGCGAGACCCTCAACCTGTCGGTGACCATCGACAACACCGGCTCGACGACGTTCGATGCGGGCCGCGGATACCGTCTCGGCACGCGGTCTCCGCCCGACAACACCGACTGGGGAACGGCCCGGTTCGAGCTGTCCGAGAGCGTGGACCCGGGCCGGGTCTCGACCCAGGCCGTGTCCGTTCGTGCTCCACTGACCGGCTCGCCGACCCTGCAGCTGCAGATGCTGCGCGAGTCGGTGCACTGGTTCGGGGAGCCGACCCAGCCGGTGACCGTGACGGTCACCACCGCCGCACCGGTGGCCTGACCCGAGCCGTTCCGCGGGGCATACCCTCACCGCATGAGCGAGTTCCCGCACCTGTTCACGGCGATCGACCACGTCGGCGTCGCCGTCGCGGACCTCGACGAGGCCAAGCTCTTCTACGAGCGCACATTCGGTATGCGGCTGGTCCACGAGGAGGTCAACGAGGAGCAGGGCGTGCGCGAGGCGATGATGTCGATCGGCGACTCCGGCTCCTGCGTGCAGCTGCTGGCCCCCATCGGCCCCGAGTCGACGATCGCCAAGTTCCTGGACCGCAGCGGCCCCGGCGTCCAGCAGGTCGCCTACCGGGTCGAGGACGTCGAGGAGGCCAGCACCCTGCTGCGCGAGCGGGGACTGCGACTGCTCTATGACGCACCCCGCCGTGGCACGGCCGGGAGCCGGGTGAACTTCGTCCACCCCAAGGACGCCGGTGGCGTGCTCGTCGAGCTCGTCCAGCTGGCGGCGTACCCGTCATCTGAGGTAGCTGGGTGACGACATTTCTCTGAGGTAGTCGGGCCGTCCGAAGATAGGTCGTCCTCCCCATGTCCCGGGGTACCTCAGCAGCGCACTCTCGTGGGCGTCGGAGCAACTCAGCCCGACAGATCCCAACCAAGGAGTGCTGCGATGTTCCCCATCACCACAGTCGAGATCGTCTCCGCGGACCGCAGCCGCCGGCTCGAGGGCTACCGCGGTTGGTCGCGCCGCCGCCACCAGTCCGCCGGCCCCGACGCCGACGACTCGGCCCGCCCGCTCGAGGGGCACCGTCCGGTGCTTCGGCCCGCGTTCGGACACTGAGCCCATGGCCCGCAAGGGCAGCTCGCCGCATACCGAAGCACCACCCGGGACGGGCGGCAAGGAGCACAGCACGAACCCCGCGACCTCCGACCAGGAGATGTCGCGGGGTTCGTCGCGTTCGCCGTCGGCCACCGAGTCGGGCGCCGGCTTGGGGCCCGGGCTGTCCGACCCAGGCACGACAATGGTCGCCATGTCGACTCTGGACCGGCGCACGCCTCTGGTCGGACGGGACGAGCTGCTCGCGGAGCTGGTCACCCTATCCGCCGTCGACGACCCCCACGGCAGCGGCTCCGTTCTCCTCGGCGGCGACGCCGGCGTTGGCAAGACCCGGCTCCTGTTGGCGCTGCGCGACCTCGCCGTCGCGGCCGGCCGCCTCGTCGTCGTCGGCCACAGCCTCGATTTCGGTGACAGCGCCCTTCCCTACCTGCCCTTCACGGAGATCCTCGGCCGGCTTCAGGACGAGCAGCCGGCCGTGGTCGCGTCCGTTTCCGAGACGTTTCCAGCCATCGAGCGGCTGCTGCCGCGGCAACGAGTTCGCGTGGCCGAGGGTGGCGATTCGGCCGACCGCGCGTCCGGCGGCGACGACCGGTCCAGTCGCTCCGACCTCTTCGCGGGCATCCACGCCCTGTTCGAGGAGGTTGCTCGCGTACAGCCGCTGCTCGTCGTCGTCGAGGACGCCCACTGGGCCGACCAGTCGTCCCGCGAGCTGCTCAGCTACCTCTTCGCCCGGCAGCTCGACGCGCCGGTCTCCCTCGTCGTCTCCTACCGCAGCGACGACGTCCACCGCCGACACCCGCTCCGCCCGACTCTCGCCGAGTGGTCCCGGCTGCCGACGCTCCATCGGCTGCAGGTCGGCCCCCTGTCCGAGGCGTCGGTCCGGGCCCTCGTCCACGCGCTGCACCCACACCCGCTCAGCGACGAGCAGATGCGCGCGATCATCTCGCGGGCCGACGGCAACGCCTTCTTCGTCGAGGAGCTGACCGGCCTGGAGGGGCTCTCCCGCGGGTCCGCCCTGCCGGTCGACCTCGCCGACTTGCTCCTGGTCCGGTTGGACCGGCTCGACGAGCGGTCGCGCAGTGTGGTCGGTGCCGCCTCGGTGGCCGGACGCCGGGTGTCGCACGAGCTGCTCAGTCGGGTGCTCGCGGCCTCGGGCTCCGACGGCCAGGACCTCGACCTCGCTCTCCGCCAGGCCGTCGACGCGCTGATCCTCGAACCACGCCAGACGGGCGGCCAGGCGGTGTATGCGTTCCGGCACGCCCTGCTCTCGGAGGCGGTCTACGACGACCTCCTCCCCGGCGAGCGCTCCCGGCTCCACAACGCCTACGTCAGCGCCCTGCGCGACGGGAGTGTCCCGGGCACCTCCGCTGAGCTCGCGATGCATGCCAGGGCCGCGAACGACATCGAGACCGCCATCGCCGCGAGCACCGAGGCCGGCGACGAGGCCATGCGCGTCGGCGCCCCTGAGGAAGCAGCGCGGCACTACCAGTCCGCGTTGGAAATGCTGGGTCCGCGCGCCGCCGTCGAGGTCGGTCTCGTGGCCAGCGCCGCCGACGCGCTCAGCGACGCTGGCGACGCCTACCGAGCAACCAAGCTGGTGGCCGCCCACCTCGCGATGCTGCCCGACACGGCTCCCGACGAGGCCCGGGCCCGGCTCCTGCTGGCCAAGGCGGAGTCGGCCTTCACGACGGAGGTCGACTTCGACCCACGCGAGCTGACCACCCAGGCGCTCGCCCTCATCCCCGAGACGCCGTCGAAGCTGCGGGCCCGGGCGCTCCGGGTCCACGCCCAGGCACAGCGCTGGCACCACAACAGCGAAGGAGCGACCGCTGCGGCGTCCGAGTCCGTACAGATGGCGACCAAGCTGGGTTATCCGGGCCTGGCCCGCTCGGCCTCGCTGGTTCTCGCCAAGGTGGCCGACCTGGCCGGGCAGCCCGACGACGCCATCGCGCGGCTCCAGAAGGTCCTCGGCGAGGCCGGCGACGATGTCGACGTCGAGATCCGGGCGCTTCACCAGCTGGCGACGGTCTACTTCGGGATCGGCAAGTTCGCCGAGGCGAGACGCCTCTACCTCGAGGGTGCGGACCGCTCAAAGGCCAGCGGACGGCCCTGGTCACCGTGGGGGATCGACGCCCGGGCGGTCGCCGCGCTGAGCGCCTACATCCTGGGCGAGTGGGACGACGTGCTGGCCATCACCGACACGTCCGACGAGACTCCACCGCCACTCGCCGAGGCCTACCTGCACTCCGTGGCCCTAGACGTCGAGGCCGGCCGCGGGATCGTCGAGGTCCTCGACCACGTGCAGGACATACGGCCGTACTGGGAGCGAGACGGCGCCATGGTGCTCTACTGCACGACGGCGGCGATCGACCACCTCGGCTTTCACGGTGACGTCGAGGCGGCGATCCGGTTCCACGACGACGCGATCGCCACGCTGCACCAGCTGTGGCCGGCGAGCATCATGTGGTTGCGGCTGCGGCTCAGCGCGGTCCTGGTCGGGCAGCTCGCGTCAAACGCCTCGACCCGCTCCCGGGCCGAGCGGGCCGACTGGGCCGCCATCGGCGAGCAGCACGTGCTCGGCATACGGGAGTTCGCGGCCGCACACTCCCTCGACGGCGCCTCCCACGTGGAAGGACGCGCCTGGTTCCGACGAGGCGAAGCCGAGGGTCTCCGGTTGCGCTGGCTCGCCGACGTCGACCCGCCCACGTCCGAGGAGCTGGTCGAGGCCTGGCGGGCGAGTGTCGCCGCGTTCGCGGAGATGGGTCACGCCTTCGAGACGGCGCGTTCGCAGGCCCGGCTGGCCGCAGCTCTCCACGCGGCCGGCGAGCCGGCGGAAGCCCGCCGCCTGGTGACTGCGGCCCGCGAGACCGCCCGCCGGCTGGGGGCGGAGCCGCTGCTGGCCGAGCTGCGTACCGTCGCGGGCCGCTCGACGGGGGGTCGCGAGGAACACGCCACGACGCTGGTTGCCCTCACGGCTCGCGAACAGGAGATCCTCGCCCTCGTCGCGCAGGGCCGCACCAACGGTGAGATC
>JBKPKI010000157.1:0-15362 GCA_046731055.1 Actinomycetota bacterium
GTGGCGAGCCTGACAACCGGATGACGGGCGGGCAGCGCCGGATTCGACAGCCTTCCTCAATGAGCCGAGGCGCCGGCCAGGTCGGCGAGCCGGGCGAGCGCCGAGGCTATCGCGGCGGTCTGCACCTCCAACCGGTGTGCCTCCGCCTCCGGGATGTCGACGTGGACCTCCACGCGGGTTCGCTCCCCGTCGGCGGTGAGGTGCCAGCGGTACTCGAGGTCGGACACGAGACACGAGATGGTGACCCGCCCGTCGGCCGACGAGGTGCGCAGCCGCTGAGGCATCGGGTAGTCCGGCCAGCCATCCGGGTACAGCGTGTACCCGTCCGGGGCCGCCTCGTCGACGGAGCCGATGCCCGTCCACCACTCGGGGTAGCGGGTCGGGTCGTGGACCAGCTTCCACACGTCCTCCAGCGGCGCCCGGACCAGGATGTGGTTGTCGAAGGACGGCATCACGCCACCGGCACCGGCTCGCCGGGCCGGGCGGCCAGGCTGTCGCGCAACGCCTGGATGCGATCCAGCTCACGCTGCGGCTCGACCAGGCCGAGGACCGGCGGGCGGCCGAGGTCGAGCAGGTTGGCCAGGTACCCCTCGCTGGTGAGCGTCCCGACCTGCGGCAGAACGCGCTTCCAGGCCGAGCGCGCCTCGTCGAGCCGGCGCATCGCTTCGTCTGGGTCGTCGCGGGCTACCGCGATGACCGCTTGGACGAAGGAAACTCGTGGTAGCAGTGACCACGGCTGGTCGGCCGGGCAGGTTGGTTCTTCCAGCGCGGACCGCAGCTGGGCGAGCGCTGCTTCGGGATTCCCAGCGAGAGCGAGCGCCTCGGCTCGCGCCAGCGAGGTGGATGGCCGCCATGACGCGAGACCGCCGTCCAGCGCCTCGCCGAGGCGGTCGGCGGCCTCGCTCGCCTCGCCGAGCGCCATCGCGACGAGGCCGGCGTCGGCCGCAGCGGACACCGCGAACTCGGGTGCGGCCAGGCGGTCCACCACCCGCTGCTGCTCGGCCAACGTCGCTCGAGCCTCCGCCGGGCGGCCGGTTCGCGCCTGGAGGTGAGCCAACGAGCCGAGCGAGCCCGCCAGCAACGCGGGGGCGTCCCGGGCATCCTCGACGGACCGTTCCGCGAAGGCCAACGCCCCCTCGTCGTCCCCTTCGCAGACCAGCGCCGCCACGGCGTTGATCGTGATCCGCCAACCCTTGCCGGCGCTGTCGTCGAGGGCGAGGATCACTCGAGCGGTCCGGACCAGATCCGCCGCCTCCGAGAACCGGGCTTGCCGGATCAGCCCCTGCATGCGGATGTCGATGAGGTCGAGGCGGTCCTCGGGGTCGGCGTCCACCGGCAACGTGTTGCCCAGCTCGGTGAGCGCGGTCAGCGCCCGAGCGGGGTCGCCGGCGACGGCCTCGTTCCAGGCCAGCCCGATGTCGATCCGGAACCGGAGCCGGTCGGCCTCGGCGCGATCGGAGCGGCGGTACGCCGACCGGGCCTCCCGATAGGCGGCCCACGACCGCGGTGGGTCGCAGCTCACGCTGCGCAGCTGGTCACCCCGGCGGCACCACGCCTCGGGGAGGGCGGCAGGAGCCAGTCGGGTGATCCCGATGTCCCACGCGCGGTCGGACTCATCGCGCCGGCCCAACAGGGCATGGACCTCTTGAAGCTGGATCCAGAGGTCGCCGCGCTCGGGCATGTGCTCGACCGCGCGGGCTAGGGCGTCAGCCGCTTCGGCGAGCGCGCCGACAGACCGGGCGTAGGCGGCCACGTCCACCCACGCTGTCGCGGCCCGGTCCGGCCGTCCGGCGCGCTCCCAGTGACCCGCGATCTCGGCGCTCTGGGCCGGATCGACCACCTCGGCCAGCGTCGCGTGGACGGGCACCGGGTCGGCCACGTCGACGTAGGCCGCCTCCCGCAGCAGGCCGTGCCGGAACCCCAGCCGACCCTCGGTACGAGTCAGCAAGCCGCCGGCCAGGACCTCGGCGACGGTCTCGTCCGCCGCGACGTCACCCAGCCGGACCAGCTCGGAGCCGGTGAGCGGGCGTTCCGCGGCGGACACGAGATCGAGGAGGCGCCGGGCGGGTCGGCTCAGCCGACCGGCGGAGGCGCGCACGGCGGCGCGCAGGTTCGGCGGTGGTCCGCTGTCTCCGGCCACCAGGGCCCGGGCGCTCTCGGTGGCGAGAAGAGCGTTGCCTTCGGCCGCCGCGACCACCCGGTCGACCTCGCCCGGCCCGCTCAGGCCCAGTGACGTCACCAGCGCCGCCACCGCTTCCGCCGCGATGGGACCGACAGCGACCCGCGCGACGCCAACCCCGGACCTGGTGGCCACGTCGGCGAGGACGTCCATCTCCGGCGTCGGCCGGTCCGGAGAAGCGAGCGCGATGGCCACCGGCAGCCCTCCGATCCGACGGGCCAGGTGGGCGAGCAAGCGCAGGCTGGCCCGGTCCGCGTGGTGCGCGTCGTCCACCACGAGGAGGACCGGTCGGTCGGCCGCCGCCCACTCGACCAGCCGTAGTGACGCCTCGAAGACGCGGAGCCGCTCAAGCTCCGGTGTCGCAACCGGCGGCGCCACCCCGGAGCGACCCAGCGCCGCGCCGAGGTCCTCGGACAGGCGGGTCAGCTCACGGGGCCACAGCGCACTCGCCGCCGGAGGCGGCACCTGGGCTACGAGCCCACGCGCCAGCTCGAGCCACACGCCGAACGGCATGGATCCTCCCACGTCGACGCCGACGGCCCGGGAGGTCCGAGCGCCGCGAGACGAGACCCGCCGGGACATCTCCTCGAGCAGGGTGGTCTTGCCGATTCCCGGCTCTCCGGTGACGACGAGGACGCGCCCGCTACCCCGGGTCACGACCCGCCAGGTCGCCTCGAGAAGGCCCAGCTCGTGGGTGCGGCCGAAGATCGACACGGTCGCGGGCGGCGTCGACCCGGAGGCGACGTCCGCGTGTAGCGATCGGGTGGTCGGGCTGGGCGAGACCCCGAGCTCCGACCTGAGCCGCTCGGTGAACCGCTGCGCGGCGTCGGCCGCTCCGGCCCGGTCGCCGTCGGCCAGGAGGGCCCGGACCAAGGCTCGGTGGGCCGACTCGTCCCAGCGCGCTACGCCGCAGCGGCGCCGGGCCCACACGACGGCATCGTGGGTGCGGCCGTCGGCGATAGCCTCGTCGCAGAGACCCCGGTACCGCGCTCCCTGCCGGCCGCGGTACTCCTCCCGCTCCGCGTCGGCCCATTCGTCGTCGATGCCCGGGAGCAGCTCACCGTCCGGCAGTGCCGGGTCGGCGGCGTCCCGGGCGTCGACCCAGACGGGCCCTGAAATCCCGATCGTGTCCCGCCCCCCGCCCAGCACGCGGTCGGCCGCGTCGCCCCACGCCTGGCGAAGCGCCCACACCGTCGTCCGGAGCCGGGCCCGAGCCTGGGTCTGGTCCGCATCCGGCCAGAGCGCCGCGGCCACCCGGGCCCGCGGCTGCAGCCCGGAATGGAGCCCGAGCCACCCGACGAGGGCGCGGGCCCGATCTGCCGCGGGCTCGGGCAGCGGGGTCCCATCGACCTCCACTGCCACGCGCCCCACCAGGAACAGTCGGAGCACACAACGAGCGTAGACCGGCCCCGAGCGGCGTTGACGCTTCGTTGACGCTGCGCTGACGAGCCCTGCGGACCGTGGTCGGCACACCAACCCGTCCACCACACCGGAGGAAACCCGTGACCATCACCACCGCCTCAACCCGCACCCGTGAGCCCGACGCCGACCGGCTCAACGCATTTCTCGGTCAGATGATCGGCGACCTCGGGGCCACTCTCTCGGCGGGTCTGGTCCTTCTCGGCGACCAGCTCGGGATCTACCGCGCCATGGCCGACGGCACGTCCGTCACCGCCGAGTCGCTCGCCGAGCGCACCGGACTCTCTGTGACGTACCTGCGACCGTGGCTGGCCAATCAGGCGGCCGCCGGGTACGTCATCCACGACGCCGGCGACGGCACCGACACGTATGCGTTGAGCCCCGAGCAGGCCGCCGCCCTCGCCGACCCGGACAGCCCGGCCTACTTCGCCCCGAGCATGCAGGTCGCGGTCGGCGCCCTGCGCGACGTCGACGCCATCGCCGACCGGTTCCGCACCGGCGCCGGCTTCGGCTGGCACGAGCACGACGCCAACCTGTTCGTCGGCACCGAACGGTTCTTCAAACCCGGCTATGTCGTCAACCTCGTCGACGGCTGGCTGCCCGCCCTGCAGGGCGTCGTCCCGAAGCTGCAGGCCGGCGCCCGGGTCGCCGACGTCGGCTGCGGGCACGCCGCGTCGACCGTCCTGATGGCCGCGGCCTACCCGCGGTCGACCTTCGTCGGCGCCGACTACCACGAGGCGTCCATCGTCGTGGCCCGGCGCCGGGCCGAGGAGGCCGGCGTCACCGGCAACACCACGTTCGTCACCGTCGACGCCCTCGAGCTGGCCGGTGACGGCTACGACCTCGTGACGATGTTCGACTGCCTGCACGACATGGGCGACCCGGTCGCGGCGGCCCGCCACATCCGGTCATCGCTGGCTCCGGGCGGCGTGTTCATGCTCGTCGAGCCGCGTGCCGGCGACCACGTCGAGGACAACCTCAACCCGCTGGGCCGTGTCTTCTACGGCGCGTCGACCCTCATCTGCACGCCCAGCTCGCTCGCGCAGCCCGGTCAAGCCGCCATCGGCACCCAAGCCGGACCGGCCCGCATCACCGCCGTCCTCCACGAGGCCGGCTTCCAATCGGTCCGCATCGCCGCCGAAACCCCCGTCAACCACGTCTACGAAGCCCGGGACTGACCCGAGCGTCACTCGAATACACAAGGAGAAGAACCATGACCAGCACCAGCACCGCCTCCGTCACCACCGACACCGCGGGACTGCTCGAGACCCTCGCCGCGGCCATCGAGGCCAAGGACGCCGCCGCCGTCGCGGCGCACTACGCGCCCGACGCGACGTTCAGCCTCCTCGACCGCGACCACCCGCCGGCCTCCCCGTCCGTCTACGCGGGGACCACCCAGATCGAGGCGTACTTCCGGGACATCTGTGGCCGCAACATGGACCACCGGGTCACGGACCGGGTGGCGGATCCCGACCGAATCGCGTTCACCCAGCACTGCCGCTACCCCGGCGGCGAGGAGGTCCTCTGCATCGCCGTGGCGACGGTCCGGGACGGCCACATCACCGACCAGACCGCCGTCCAGGTCTGGGACCGCTGAGCGGTCAGTGCGACCAGCGTGACGCGTCCGCCACCTCCTCGGGGGTGGCGGACCCCAGCGCGTCGAGCTCCGACTGGCGCACCGCGGTGATCGCGTCGACCAACGGCTGCCCGAACGCCTCTGCGAGCACGGAGTCTGCGACGAATGCGTCCAACGACTGCCGCAGCGTCGTCGGCAGCCGGACCACGCCCCGACGCGACAGCTCGGTGTCACCCAGGACGGCCGGGTCGACCTCGACCGGGTCGGGCAGTGGCGCGCCGTCGGATCCGGCCGACAGGATCGCGACCAGGAGCAGGTACGGGTTGGCGTGCAGGTCGACGCACTTGACCTCGAGGTTGGCGGCCCACGCCTCGCTGCCCGTCGACCCGGTGACCAGCCGCAGTGCGGCCTCCCGGTTCTCCAGCCCCCAGCACGCATACGCACCGGCCCAGTGCTGCGGCACCAGCCGAAGGTAGGACGCGACGCTCGGTGCGCCGATCGCCAGCAGGGCCGGCAGATGGGCCAGAACGCCGCCGGCGAACGCCTCGCCCTCCGGGGTGAGGCCGTACCGCCCGGAGCCGCCGGCCATGAGGTTCGCGCCGTCCCGCCATGCACTGACGTGGACGTGACCGCCGTTGCCGACGCCGGCCGCGTCGACCTTCGGGGAGAACGACGTCCTGAACCCGTGGCGTAGCCCCACCGCCCGGATCGTCGCCCGTACGAGGACCGACGTGTCGGCGGCCTCGACCGGCGACTCGGACGCGACAGACACCTCGAACTGGCCCGGCGCGTACTCGGGGTGGAACTGCTCGAGCCGAACCGATTGTGCCGCAAGCGTTTCGAAGAGATCGCGGGCGTAGTCGGAAACCGTTGTCAGGCGGCCCAGCCCGTATGCCGGTCCCGCCGCCGCCGGGGTGAAGTCGCCACCGCCCCCGGCTGACACCACCCACTCGACCTCGAAGGCGGACCGAAACGTCACCCCCTCGTCGCTCCACGCCTCGACCAGCCGCTTCAGCAGCAGCCGACTGTCGTGGGCGTGCGGCCGGCCGTCCTGCTCGTAGCGGTCCCCCGGAGCCCAGGCCCAGCCCGGCTGCGCTGCGAGGACGACGATCCGGTCGAGGTCGGGATAGATCCGCTGGTCGCCGACCGGTCCCTCGCCGCTCGGCGGCGCGGCCACCCAGTCGTCGCCGCGGAAATAGTCGAACGCCGTCGAGAACCCCGCGCCCCACGCGGCGAGGTCGGGCAGCAGCGCCACCGGCACCGACTTGGCGCGCGAGATCCCTGCGTTGTCGACGAAGCTCGTCGCCACCGCGACCACCCCCTGGTCGGCGAGGACGGGCGCCATCTCGGTGGCACGGGCATGACGGCGGTCGCGGTCGGCCTGGTCCACGGAGTCCCCTCGCGGTTGGGTATGCGTGCGGCGGCGGTGGTGGACAAAGGATAGGGCGCGCCGTGAGACTCGACGGCGAGGTCGTTCTCCGCACCCTCGAGGAGCGCGCATGGGGGCTCAACCGCAGGAGCGCACCACCCTTCGCCGGAGCCTGTCGGTCTGGCAGGCGGTCGGCATCTCGGTCGCCCTGATGGCGCCGAGCATGGCCGCGAACATCAATCCGCAAGGCACAGCAGGCCAGGTCGGTCGGGCGACACCGCTGGCGTTCTTCCTCGCGGCGGTCGCGGTGCTGCTCATCGCCTACGTCTTCGTCCGGCTCTGCCAGCACTACCGTCACGCCGGGTCGGTCTACGTCTTCGCCGGCGCCACCCTGGGAGCGCGGGCTGGTGCAGTTGCGGGGTTCGGCCTTCTGGGCACGTACGTCTTCTACGCCCTGGTCACGTCCTCGGCTGCGGGCATCTTCGGCGCGGCGTTCTTGGACACACTTGGCATCTGGACGGACCAGCCCGAGTGGGCCGGGTTCCTCGTCGGCGGCGTGGCCCTCCTGGTGGCGTTGATCTTGGCCATCGTGCCCGCTCGGCGAGCGGGTGCCGTGCTCCTGACCGTCGAGGGCGCAACGGTAGCGCTCATCCTGGTCATCGCCGTGGTGGTCCTGGTGCGCCTGGTCGCGGGGACGGCGCCGAACGGGGCAACGTTCACGCTCGTCGTGTTCTCGGTCGAGCCGGGCACCGACGTGTCGACGCTGTTCCTTGGCATCATCTTCGGGCTGCTGTCGTTCGCCGGCTTCGAAGCCGCGGCGACGTTGGGGGAGGAGGCCCGAAACCCCCGCCGTGACATCCCCCGGGCGATCCTCGGCACGGCGATCTTCGGCGGCGTCTACTTCACCGTCGTCACGGCCATCGAGATGATGGCGTTCACCCCGACCGAGGAGGGCGTCAAGGCCTTTATCGCGTCGCCGGCGCTGATGGGCGACCTGGGCACGTCGTACATCGGCCCCTGGGTGGGCGGTCTGATCACCCTCGGCGCCGCCGTGTCGGCATTCGGATGCTGCCTGGCCTGCGTGGTCGGCGCCTCCCGGCTGCTCTTCGCCATCAGCCGCGACCTGGCTCCCGGCAGCGCCCTGGCGCGGACCGGTTCGAGCTCCACGCCGGCCGCCGCGGCCGGCGTCGTCGCCGCGGTCGTCGCCCTCATCGCGCTGGTCTGTGCCCTGGCCTTTGGGGCGAAGCCGTTCGACACCTTTCTCTGGAGCGGGACGATCGGGACGCTGATCCTCCTGGTCGCCTACGTCCTCGCGACCGTCGGCTGCATCAAGCTGATCTGGATCGACAAGAAGATGTCCGTACCCGGCTGGCAGGTGGTCATCCCGATCGCCGCCCTCGTCATGCTCGTGTACACGCTCTACCGCAACGTCTTTCCCTACCCCGAGGAGGGGCCGCCGCGCTGGTTCCCGGTCGTCGCCTTCGGCTGGCTCCTGTTCGTCACCGTGGTCGTGCTGGTGGTTCCCGGTTTGGCCCACCGGATGTCGGCGGCGTTCGTCCAGATCGACGACGCGGCGCCGTGAGCGGGGACCGTGACCGGCTCGGGCGCCTCGGAACACTGACTGACCAGCACTGCCACGGTCTGGTCACGACCGATCTCGACCGCGCCGGGTTCGAGGCGTTGATGAACGAGGCGCCGCACCCCTCGCCCCTGGGGACGTCGCTCTTCGACTCCATGCTCGGACTGGCGATCCGCCGCTACTGCGCGCCGGTCCTCGACCTCGACCCGCTGGTACCGGCCGACGCCTACCTCGCTCGACGACGGGAGCTCGGAGCCACCGAGGTCAACCGTAGGCTGCTCACCGCGGGCGGCATCGGGACGTTCCTCGTCGACACCGGCATCGACGGTCCGGGCGGCACGGCCCTCACCACCCCCGCGGAGCTCGCCGGGCTGGCCGGCGGCGACGCATACCAGGTCGTCCGACTGGAACGGCTCGTCGAGGAGGTCCTCGGCGAGGGCACCGACGACGTCCCCGAGGCGGTCGTGGACCGGCTCGCCGGCAGCGGTGCCGTCGCCGCGAAGAGCATCGCCGCATACCGAGTCGGGCTCGACCTGCCCGCCGTGAAACCGACCACCGACGAGCTGGCCCGCGCGGTGGCCGACGTCGACCCCGCACGCGTCGTCGACCGGACGGTCAGCGGCTGGCTCGCCCACACCGCCCTCGAGTCCGGCCTGCCGCTGCAGTTCCACACCGGCTACGGCGACCCGGACCTCGACCTCCTCGCCGCGGATCCGCTGCGTCTCACGCCGTTCCTCCGAGCGACCCAGGACCTGGGCGCGCCCGTCCTGCTGCTGCACACCTACCCCTTCCACCGACACGCGGCGTATCTCGCCCAAGTGTTCGACCACGCGTTTCTGGATCTCGGGCTGGCCGTGCACAACACCGGCGCACTGTCGGCTGGCCTGATCCGCGAGGCCCTGGAGCTGGTGCCGTTCGGCAAGATGCTGTTCTCGACCGACGCGTACGGGGTGGCCGAGCTCTACCTCCTCGGCGCGCTCCTCTTCCGCCGCGGCCTCGGCCAGGTGGTCGACGAGCTCCTGGCCGCCGGGGAGCTCGGCGAGGACGACGCCGACCGCCTGGCCGCGCTGGTGGCCCGCGACAATGCCGCTCGGATCTACGGCCTCTGAGCCTCGCCGGCGTGCTGCCGGGTCCACGCATACATGGCGATCGCCGCTGCGGCACCGGCGTTGATCGACCTCGTCGATCCGTACTGGGTGATGTGCAGCACCGCCGCGCATGCCTCCCGCATCTGCGGCGTGAGTCCCGGGCCCTCCTGACCGAACACGAGCACGCAGGCGAGCGGCAACGCATACCCCTCGATCGGCTCCGACCCCGGGAGATTGTCGATGCCCACGAGGGGGAGCTGTTCCGTCGCGGCCCAAGCGACGAGGTCGGCGACCGTCGGGTGGTGGATCTCGTGCTGGTACCGGTCGGTGACCATCGCGCCGCGGCGGTTCCAGCGGCGCCGCCCGACGATATGGAACGCCGCGACGTTGAAGGCGTTGGCCGTGCGGATCACTGAGCCGATGTTGAAGTCGTGGCCCCAGTTCTCGACGGCGACGTGGAGCGGATGCCGGCGGATGTCGAGGTCCGCGACGATCGCGTCGTGCCGCCAGTAGCGGTACCGGTCCTCGACGTTGCGGCGGTCGCCGTGGGTCAGCAGGTCGGGATCCCACTGGTCGCCAGCGGGCCACTCGCCGGCCCAGGGCCCGACGCCCACCTCGCTCACCCGGACACCGTATGCGCGTGGCCGGCACACGCACGATGCGACGGATCCGGGCTCCGGCGCATACCGTTCTCCCTGTGATGCACGCGCTGGGCCCGGATTGGATGGACCCCAACTACCTGCTCGCGCAGTACGGAACCGCTCTGATCTGGGTCAGCCTGGCGATCATCTTCATCGAGTGCGGCCTGCTGTTCCCCATCCTGCCGGGCGACTCGCTGCTCTTCGCGATCGGGCTCTTCATCGCCACCGACAAGCTCCCGATCAGCCTGTGGCTCGCGCTGGTGCTGCTGTTCGTCGCGGCGTTCCTCGGCAACGTGGTGGGGTACGAGATCGGCCGCGCGGTCGGGCCGGCGTTGTACCGGCACGACGGGCGGATCATCCGGCGGAAGTACTGGGACCAGACCCACGACTTCTTCGAGCGGCACGGCAACAAGGCGCTGGTCATCGGGCGGTTCGTGCCAATCGTGCGCACCTTCGTCACCGTCGTGGCGGGCATCGGGCGAATGGATCGGCGCCGGTTCCTCACCTGGTCGGCGGTCGGAGCGGCGCTCTGGGTCGTCTCGATTACGCTCCTCGGGTACTTCATGGGCCAGGCCTTCCCGGTGCTGCAGGACAAGCTCGATGTCGCCATCGTTCTGATCGTCCTCGTGTCGCTCATCCCGGCCGGCATCGAGTGGCGGCGGCATCGAAAGCGGGTCTCCGAGAATCCCGTCGTCGAGCAGCACGTCGACACGCCGGAGGAGCTTCAGGCGCGTAGCCGCGACCAGTTCTAGGAGCTCGGGCGCGGACCGGTGCGTCCGCGCAGGCCGTCGCGCAGTCCGTCGAGCGCGGCGCGAGCCAGTTGAGGGCGTTCGGGGTCGAGGGTCAGGCGGAGGGTATGCGCCTTGACCTCCTCGGCGAGCCGGCGCAGGACCCAGCCGGGCTTGCTCCTGGCGTAGCGCCGGGCTAGCAGGGTGCCGTTGCGCGCCATGTAGTAGACCCGGTTCGGCGAGTGGCGGTTGTACGGGATGTCTCGTCCGAGGAGCCGTCGTCTCGTGCGCTCGCCCATACCGTGATCGAGGTGGCAGCCCGGGGCGACGAGCGGTTCCAGGCCGGCGGCGAGACACCGCACCGTGAACTCCGAGTCGACGGCGTCGATGACGAGGCTCTCGTCGTAGCAGCCGACGTCGCGGTAGGTGCTCGCCGGTACCAACGATCCGGACTGCATGGGGTCGAACGCCCGGGCAAACCCGTGGACGGTTCCCCGGGTGGGTGTGCGGCGGCCGCTGTAGGTCTCCGCGCAGACGAAGGCAACGGGGATGCGTCGGCTTCCCGCGTCCTGCCAGGCCTGGACGGCGGTGGCGACGTAGTTTCCGGGGAGCGCGGAGTCCTGGTCGAGGGTCAGGACCGCGTCGGCGAGTGCGGCGTGGGCGCCGGGGTTGAGGGCAGCGTTCACGCCGGCGTTCAGGGCAGCGGCCACGCCGGCGTTCGGCTGGCGGACGAGCCGGACGCTGGGCCGGTCGGCGAGCGCGTCGATGAGATCAAGGCCGGAGGTGGAGCCGTCGTCGACGACGACCACGCCGGCGACCTGCGGCGTCACCTGCTCGACGAGAGTGGCGAGCCGCTCGTCCGGGTCGTGTGCCGTGACGACCGCAACCACCCCCGGCTTTGTCCATCTTCCAGGCTCACGTTGTTGTGAGTGCGGGCGCGTTTGAAACGGTCCAAGTGCCGACAACGTGAGCCTGGAAGATGGAAGGGTCATGGGGTGTGTGCCGTCCGGACGTGGAGAGCCGGACGGAGCAGGCCGGCGAGGAGGACCGCCTCGCTGACCGCCATCCCGGCCGCGACACCGGCGCTCCAGCCGGCCTGCGCCGCCGCGACCATCAGGGCGAGCCCGACAACGGCCGAACCCACCGTCCAACCCAGCACCAGCCGGATCCGACCGGCCGGCACCAGCAGGTTCCGGATCGGCGGGGTGCTGGCACTGAGGAAGAGGAACGCCAGCCCGTACCAGACGCATACGTCCCGCGGCGCGGCCACGGCGGCCCCGAACACCAACCCCGTGACCCAGGGCCCGAGCGCGGCGAACAGCGCCCCGCCGACCACCCCCAGCAGCAGGTGCGCGAGAAACGCCGAACGGTGCCGTGACCGCCGCTCACTGTCCCCAAGATCGGCCTCGAGCGTCCACCCTTGGAACGCGTTCCCCAACGCCGTCACCGAGAACAACCCCAGCCGGTACGCGGCGTCCGCCGACGCAAACGGCGAGGACACGTCCGGCCGGAACGCGACCGTCACGACCGGAACCGGCGTCGACGCATACGCCGTTGCGGCGAGGTTGATCCCGGCCGTGCCGAGGTGCGAGCGCAGCTCCCCCGCCGACCGCGACACCGGGAACGGCGACCCGCCGCCGACCGACGGTCCAGCCACTCTCCGCCGGAACGCCGTCAGCGACACGACGACGGACAGCGCCAACAGCACCGGATACGTCCACACCAGCCCGCTGACCCACACGACGAAAGCCCCGAGGCCCGCCGCCACGACCCGGGGCAGGGTGTCGTACCAGAACAGCAGCCAGGGGTTCCCCACGCCGATCCCGAACCAGGACGGCGACATCCCCAGCAGCGCCGTAGCCACCGCCATGGCCGCTGCGTCCAGGCGGTGATTCGGCTGGGCGACCAGCCCGCTCACCACGGCCACGGCAGGGACCACCACGAGAAGCAGCAGGTACCGCGTCCGCAGGCTCGCCGCATACACCTCGGCCCGCGCAGGCGCCGACGTCGCCTGCGCGACGAGCACCGGCCCGCCGACGTTCCAGCCCCAGAAGACGACGGTCGCCCCGACGGTTCCGACCGCCTGTCCGGCGACGAAGCTCGACCAGCCTGGCGGCCCGGCCACGCGTGCCACGACCGGCATCAACAGGAACGGCGTGACCAGCGACAGCAGCGGCAGGACCGTGAACCCGGTGAGCCGCCGGAGCACGGAACGCGACCCCGCCGGCGCCGTCACCCCTGCGCAGGCGGCGGCGAGTCCTGCGGGCCGGGCGGCAGCTGGCCACCGGCGGCCGGACCCTGGCCGACCGACGGCGTGGCGGGCCCGTTCGTCCCGAAGCTGACCTGCGGGGCCTCGCGCGCGATGCCCTCGGTCTCGAAGTACTCCGCCTTGGTCACTCCGGCCATGCCGGCGATCAAGTTCGTCGGCAGCGTCTCGACCTTGGTGTTGAGGGCGCGGACGTTGGCGTTGTAGTAGCGCCGGGCGCTGGCGATCCGGTCCTCCGTCGAACTGAGCTCGTTCTGCAGGGCCATGAAGTTCTGGTTCGCCTTGAGGTCCGGGTAGGCCTCGGATACCGCCTGCAGGTTGACCAGCGCGCGGGTCAGCTCGCCCTCGGTCTGCGCCGCCTGCGCCGGGGTCTGGTTGGGCGTCATGGCGGCGGCGCGAGCGCGGGTGACCTCATCGAGCGTCCCGCGCTCGTGCGAGGCGTAGCCCTTGACGGTCTCGACGAGGTTGCCGATGAGGTCGTGCCGGCGTTTGAGCTCGACGTCGATCTGGGCCCACGACTCCTGCACGACGTTGCGGAGCTTGACCAGCCCGTTGTAGAGCAGGGCAAGGATGATCCCGAGCACCACGACGAGAACGACAATGACGATGACGGCGGTCATGGTCGACAGCGTAGGGGGTGGATCAGGCCAGACCGAGGTCCTCGAGGCTGTAGACGAACCGGTACGCGGCGCCCTCCGCCTCGATCTTCGCGTCGGCACCGGTAGCCCGGTCCGCGATGGTCGCCACCGCGACCACCTCGCCACCCGCCTCGCGCACCGCCTGCACCGCCGCGATGGGCGACGCGCCGGTCGTCGTCGTGTCCTCGACGACAAGCACCCGGCGGCCCGCCACGGAGGGACCCTCGATCCGTTGCTGCAGCCCGTGTGCCTTGCCCTCCTTGCGTACGACGAAGGCATCGCACCGCTCCCCGGCCGCTGCCGCCGCGTGCAGCATCGACGTCGCCACGGGGTCGGCGCCGAGCGTGAGTCCCCCGACCGCTTCGTAATCCAGATCCCTGGTGAGGTCGCGCATGACCACCCCGACCAGGGGTGCCGCCTCACCGTCGAGTGAGATCCGCCGCAGGTCGACGTAGTAGTCGGCCTCGCGCCCGGACGACAGCGTCACCCTGCCGTGGACGATGGCCTTGGCCTTGATGAGGTCGAGCAACCGAGCCCTGGCGGTCGCGACGTCGACAGACGTGTCGGTGCTCACGTGACAAATCTAGGCGAGGGGCGCGCAGGCTCTCGCCTACTGTCGGCGCCATGACGACCACCACCGCGACCGAGACGTCGTATCTCACCGACGAGGACCAGCTCCGCGCGGTCATCGGGTATCCCATCCAGCGGGCGGTCGACAAGGTCACGCCGAGCCTGCTGCCCCTGCACCGGCAGTGGATCGCGGCGTCGCCGTTCTGCGTCGTCGCCACCTCGAACGCCGACGGCACCGTCGACGCCTCTCCGAAAGGCGATCCGGCGGGCCTGGCTCACGTGCTCGACGAGCACACCCTCGTCATCCCCGAGCGTCCCGGCAACAGGCGCGCCGACGGCTACGTGAACATTCTGGCGAACCCCCATGTCGCCCTCCTGTTCGTCATCCCAGGCCGCCCCGACACCCTCCGCGTCAACGGCGGAGCGCGTGTGGTCGGCGACGCGCCGTGGTTCGACGACCTCGTGGTCAAGGGGCACCGGCCGGTGCTCGCGCTCGAGGTCCATGTCGAGGAGGTGTTCTTTCACTGCGGCAAAGCGTTCCTCCGCAGCCAGCTTTGGCTGCCGGAGACGTGGAACGCGGACGCCGTTCCCTCGCGGGCTCGCATCGCCCAGCAGCTCGAGCGCCCGAACGAGACGATCGCGGAGCTCGAGCGCTACTACGGCGCGGCCTATTCCGCCCGCCTGTACTCCACGACCTGAGCGCTCAGCAGCGCCCGTCAAAAAGGCAGTGCCGCGCCACCCAGCGCGACACGCCAACCAAATGGCCACGACACGCCGTGCGGACAAGGTCACTGCCTGTCGTTCGGGCGCCGCAGTCAACCGGGGAGCAGCCAGCCGTCCGTGAGGACCGGGACCGCGGGGCTGGCGTCGAGCTCCGCGGCCACGGCGACGTCCGACGCATACCCGATGTCGAGAAGCTCCTGCCCGCTCGGGCACGCGGTGAGCGCCTCGCCGATCCGGCTCTCGACGATCGCGTATGCAGCGGCTGCGGCCAGCGCCTCGTCGCTCACGGCGACCTCCGGTGTCCTCCCGTCGAGGAGCGCCGCGGCGATTCCGCCTGCGCCCCAGAGGTCCTCGATCGCCGGGCGCAGGGAGTCGTCCGGCCACCGCTCACCCGCCGGTACCAGCAGGACGCGTCCGCCGCGCTCGGCCAGAAACCGCGCCACGGCCTGGCGGTTCCGCAGACAGCCCACGACGACGGTCGCGCCGGCCTCCGCGAGGTCCGCGCAGATCGTGGATCCGTTAGGCGACGGAAGGAGAACCCGCGACAGCCGGTTCGCGGAACGGAACGTCGCCGGTGAAAGGCTGA
>JBKPKI010000158.1:0-10953 GCA_046731055.1 Actinomycetota bacterium
CTCCTCGACCCAGTTACGCAACGTCGCCGGGTTCAGGTCCAACAGCACGCCCACCTGACGGCGCGCCGCCAGCTTGGAGTCATCGTGCTGCAGACGCTCCCGGTACAGGCGCACCGCCCGATCCCGGAACTCCTGGTCGAATCTCCTTGGTGCTGACATGAGATGCAGTCTCCCGTGCTAGATCAGCACCCTCCGGGAGACCCAGGGCGGTTCAGTCCTATCAGAGCAGTGACAAGCCCGATCAGGGACGTGGCTTCACCGCGCGCAAGGCCGTAAATCGACAGGCCGAAAACGCAGCCATCACGCCCAGGCCCCAAAAAGCGTCATGTTTGAGCGCATCTCGGCCTCATACTTGGCTGCCGCCAACCGCTCGTCGTCCCAGTCCGGATCGAATCTGTGCACACGGCGACATGGTCCAATCTTGGACCAGGCGCACGACCCGTTCCCGCATACGACGACGGTGCTTCGGTTGCACCGTCCAAGCCGTCAGTGATGCGGGTCTCCGAAGTGTGCCGGCGACGGGCGTTGGAGGACCGTCCCCGGCTGCGTCCTACCGCCGCGTGCCGGACACCGGAGGTCGGCCGTCACTTTCGTTCCTGCCGACAGTCGGATATTCGCTAAGCGTTTGTTGAGGCACCCAGGCCAACACGCCTTTCTTTTCTGTGTTCACCTGGCACCGTCAAGGCCCGCCGTTGGAGTGGAAGGGGCAAGGCCGGTGCTCGGCTAGGCCCTGGCGTGGCCGTAATCTCAGGGCGTGGCTAACGAACTGCGGGAAGTCGGGGCCCAGGATGGGCGTGTCCTCGGCGTCGCGGAATGGGGTGATCCCGCCGGACGACCGGTCCTAGCGCTGCACGGCACGCCGGGGAGTCGGCTGAACCGGCCCCCGGACGAGGCCGCCTTGCGAAAGGCCGAGTTGCGCCTGGTCACTTACGACCGCCCGGGATACGGCGCATCCGACCGCCAGCCGAATCGCCGGGTCGTGGATTGCGTCCCGGACGTCGAGGCGGTCTCGGACGCGTTAGGGATTGGGCAATTTGTGGTCAGTGGGGTATCCGGGGGTGGCCCCCACGCGTTGGCCGTCGCCGCCTTGCTGGGCGACCGGGTGGTAACCGCGGAGTGTTCGGTCGGGCCCGCTCCTGTCGCGGCGTTCGGTGGGCAGTGGACGGCGGGAATGGACGACGAGAACGTCCGCGAGTTCGCCTGGGCTCTGCAAGGAGAGCAGACGCTGCATCGTGAGCTGAGCCGGCAGGCAGAGGCAGACCTAGCCCGGATGGCCGCCGACCCTAGCAAGGTCTTCTCCGAGGACTGGCAGTTTGAGGAGGCGGACCGCGCGGTGCTGGCCCGCACAGACGTGCAGCAGATGCTCGGCGAGGCGTGGCAGGAAGCGTTCCGCAACGGCGTGTGGGGATGGGTGGACGACGACCTGGCCGTACTCGGACTGTGGGGGTTCGAGCTGTCGCAGATCTCGACTCCTGTGGTGGTTCGCTACGGCGAGCAGGACGTCATGGTGCCGGCGGCGCACGGGCGCTGGCTGGCCGCCAACGTGCCGAACGCGACCGTGTTGGTGACGCAGCAGGCAGGTCACATGAAGGAGCCGCAGACCCGTATTCGGGAACTCGCCGACCTCGCAGCATCGCTTCTCTGATTCGTAACTGCACTGGGGCGACGGGTCGTGACGCTTACTGCTCGGGGAGTCAGTGAATGCCACGACCGAGACCCGGTATATCGCACGCATGCCGCTCACGCATTCCGACAATGGCGCCGCCTCGCAAAGGAACAGCGCCCCCGCTCTTAGCCCCTGTCCAGCGGGGACGCTGCTGAATCATCATGCGGCTTCGTGGTGCGCCTCGCCTGGCGAGGTCTAATCTGCAGGAGACGCCGTCGTCCGTCACGAGCCCCTGCGTGACGGGCGACGGTTACCCATGTGGCTGATGACGCCCCTCGCCCTACGGATCCCGCCGCACGCCCGGGAGCTCCAATCCGAGTGCCTGGAGGGTTGAGGTGGTTGCCTCGAGAGCAGGCACCGATTGGGTGATTCCGTGGTTGACCAGCTCCGGCCGACAGCCGCCGGTGCGGAAGGCGCCGGTGGTGGTACAGGCGTCCGGTGCCCCGGAGTCGTCGCTGATCCCGCAGTTCCGTGAGGCCGGTATCGAAGTCACCGAGTGGAAGGGTTCGGACCTGACCGCGGCGACCGGGGCCTTCTATGACGCGGTCCGTGACCGTTCCGTGCGGCATGGGCCCTGGCCGGCCCTCGACCTTGCCGCCGCTACCGCGGTGCCGCGGATGCTCGAAGCGGGCGCGTTTCTGTGGGACCGCAGGCGGTCGCCGAATGATGCGGCGCCGTTGCATGCGGTCACGGGTGCGTTCTGGTTCGCCCGCGCGGCTGCTGAGCCGATGCCGGTGATCTATTGACAGGTCTAACCGTCTAATTCACGCGGCGGCTGGGGAGCTAGCCCGGCAGGGTAGACGGGTCCCTGTTAGCGGATGTGCGACGGCGGTGGCGGTGCGGCTGTCCCGGATGTGTGGGTCGCGTGGCGGACTGCCGCAGCGGCCATGCGGAATTACGGTTTTGGCTGCGAGCCGGAGACCGCTGGTGGAGACTGGAGATCTCACGGTTCAGCGCGGGCGGCCTTCTTCGAGCGCCGAGGGGCGGTCGGTCGCGCCTAGTCGACGACCACCGCACGCAACCGCCCAAAAGGTCTGGCTTAGACGTCCTGACTACGGCCTGGGCTCGGGGCGGACGCTGAGCTTGAACAGCCGTCGGCTGATATGTGTACCACCACACTCGCCGAAGGAGGCCCACATGACCGAACCCAAGTCCACGTCCCCGGGCAAGGAATGGAGAGTTCGGCTCGATTTGCGACTCGATCAAGAGCAACACGATCGAGTGACTAAAGCTATCCAGTCTGCTGTGTTGGCGGCCGTCGCGGAATTCGATATGGCAAGCGACTACTCAGTGCGCCTTGTCGGGCCCGGAGATCGAGGTCATGTCTCCGCTGACAGCAAGGGTGTCTTCGGTGATAGTAAGAGTGACCCATTCGGTGAGCGACCAGAGCCGATTGTTCCAGACGGGGCGGTTATGAGGTTGCCCGGGGACGTGTTGGGCCCATTGTCGTGACCGCGGAGCCTTCCGAAGAGCTCCTTTGCCCGAGCGGTCGCTGCGCCGTCGGGTCTCGGCTTATAGGCATAGTTGGCGCCGATGGGCGGCTGGGATATGTCACGCCGCCGTTGGACGTCGATGCCAACTTTGTTGAGCTCTCGAAGCGTGGAAGGGACCCGGAATCTCGATTCCGCTTCACTGAACCTTGCCTGGGTCAAGCCTGCGAACACTGGGTCGATCACGAATGCGGACTGATTGGGCGAATGTGCGCCAGCGTAGCCAATGAGTCGGACCCAGAGGACTCAGATCTTCCGAGGTGTGGTATCCGAAGCCAGTGTCGATGGTTCAGCCAACGGGGTCGCGAAGCATGTGCAGTCTGCCCCCTCGTGGTCCGTATTCCTCGCCTGCCACGCGCTGATGCCGAGCGTGTCGGGCCGTCGAACACCGGATAATGTGAGGCGCAGCGAGTGATTGGCGGGATTCGCAGCGGTAAATGTCGGTTTGGCTCTATCGACGCACGGGATAACGCTCTTCAGCCGAGAAGGATGGGATGTTCATGACTGATAACTATGGGACGAGCGGTGGCGAGGCTAGTATCCCGCTCCGCGAGTTGGCGCTTCTCTGCGGCCAGGTTCATGCGGAGGTCATGCGCGTGGTGCCGCAGCTCTCGAAGCTTTCAGAGGACGCACTCATGGAGAGAGCGACAGCGGATCTCGCGAAGTTACGTAGTCGGGAACGTCTGACGGATGGCGAGATGGAGCAGTTGCTCGATGTCCTTCGCGTGATCCGCACCGACGCATCACCACGGGAGAAATTTGAACAAGTTGATCAGACTCTTCAGCAGATGAAGACGTCCCTCGTAAGTCCAGCCGCACTAGTGATCGCCTCGATTGCGGCGGACAGCAGCCGTGGCCAGGCCAAGCGACTTGAGGAAGGAGACCTGGCCGAGGTCAGCGGATCGGATGTGGCAGTAACTGCCGCCGATGTAGTTGGTGGGATTGCCGGAGTTTTCGTTGGAGACGAATTGTGTGGACTACCTTGCGGCATTCTTGGTGGCGTCGCTGGTGCTGCGGGCGCCTCGCTGTTGGCCCAGGAGGTTCTCAGATAGCCCTAGGGAGGGTTTGACTGCCCGCGCGTACGCGAGTGTCGGTAGCGCGGATTGAGGGAGCGACGCATGGGATTCGAGGCTCCTTACGCTCGGGCCAAAGCGCGATCTGCAGATCAGCATGGTTCAAATAAGGCCGGATAAAGTGCACGACCAAAAGTTCCTGAAAGGTGCAACACGGGGAGGAGATCAAATGCCTGATGCGGAGTCGGAGACACGGCTGTGTCCGTACTGCAAGGAGGAGGTGAAGGCCGTCGCCCTGCGATGCAAACACTGCCTGGCCGACATCGCGCCGACCAGACCCGATCACGGCGGTGTGTGCCCGCTGTGCCGTGAGGAGATCAACGCGGATGCGATCCGCTGCAAGCACTGCAAGGCGACGCTCGTCCCGGGTGCCCGGTCTGTCCTCGGCGGCGTCCGGCGCCCGGCGCGGATAATCGCGAGACGCCCGGTCGAGGATCCCGTAAATTTCGGCGGACGGCGGCCCAGTGACCTGCCGGCACCCGATCCGGTAAGGGCAGACCGTGCTGGGGGCGGATGCGCTCAGCACATCTCAACGCGCTACGGGATCTACCACCTAGTGGACGAGGGCATCGGTGCGGACGGATGGCATTACTGCGGCTACGAGCCGGGGTTCTATGGGGTCTTCGACGACGACGACCTCGTGCCCTACAGGCCAACGATCCTGAGTTCGTAGCGGCCTCCGCGGCTGATACGGGATCACGCGGGGCTGTTCTTCATGTACATCAATAGCTGGGACCGACTCGCGATCCCGATCACCCGGCGTGCCCGTCGAGTCCCTCCCAGCCACATCGCGTAGGGGAGCGGCGCGTTGTACACCCCGTGGGCCAAACCGCTCAGGCCGAGCCGGGTGCATTCCGTTTTAACTCGTCGAGGTCATACACCGCGCCCTCCATCCAGCCTAGGACGGCGTTGACGGGCCGCTGTAGGGGGAAGCGGTGTGCCTCTTCTGGGGTCCAGGCTGCTGGGGCCACTTCTTCTTCGCCGTAGGCTGCCACTATGGCGGTTCCAGAAAGTACGCCAGAAGTGGGCGCCGATGGCTACGTGCTCGGACGATCCGCAGCTGAGACGGACCGGCTGATCGTCCAGCATCACCTGTACGGCCCATTCACTAGGCAGTTCCTGATTGGCGCGGGCATCACGTCGGGCATGAAGGTGCTCGATGTAGGAAGCGGCGCTGGAGACGTTGCACTGTTGCTGGCCGACCTCGTAGGTCCACAGGGACAGGTCGTTGGCGTTGACCCTGATCCGGACATTGTTTCAGTCGCCAGCGACCGGGCACGAGTGGCCGGCTGGACGACGGTGTCATTTGCGGCCGGCTCGATTGGCGATCTCGACCTGGAGCGGGACTTCGACGCGGTAGTCGGCCGCTGGATTCTCATGTACTTGCCGGACCCAGCCGCGTTGCTCCGGCAGGCTCGAACGCTGCTACGTGTCGGTGGAGTTGTGGCGTTCCAGGAGGGTGACATCCGGCAATCGGCCCGCACCTTTCCGTCGGCACCGTTGCACGAACAGCTCGCCCGCCTGGTCACGCCGCCGCCGGGCGCGCCCGGCCCGGACGTCGACATGGGACCAAAGCTGTTTCAAACCTTCATCGCAGCCGGCCTGCCGGCGCCGCAACTGCGGCACGACACACCGATCGGCGGCGGCCCGAACTGGCCAGGCTTCCGTTACCTCACCACCACCGTTCGCAATCTGCTGCCATTTCTGGCCAAGGGTGCCGGCATAACGCCCGAACAGCTCGGCATCGAAACACTTGAGGACCGGCTCCGTGCCGAAGTGGTCGATCGGGACGGAATCCAATTGCTCCCACCGCTCATTGGGGCGTGGACACGGGTGTGAGGAGTCGCGTGTCATCGTCGGACGGAGGGCACCGATGTGGGAACGAATGGTCGGTCGGCCGGTGGCTCAACAAACCCTTCAACAAGAGATCGCAAACACACGGGGCCCGATGCGAGCGATGGGTGTGCGGAGTCGCACTGCGGTGGTGTCCGGCTCGGACGGGCTGGTGAAGACGATCACCGCCCCGCCGCGAACGTCGGGGCCAGCTCCCTAGGGGCGAAGACCAGGCCCACCGCGGTCACCGCCGCGGTGAAACGTCTTTATCTGCCGGCGTGAACTTGAGCCTTTGGTCGAGTGTGCAGGAGAGGTGCGTGCTTCGGGCTCAGTCTTGGTCGGCCGGCCGGGCCTCGGTAGGTCCCGTCGGTGGGCATGAGGCGGGGTGGGCGTGCCTTGGCGCTTGGAGAGCCGGCGGGGTCCGGAGTGCGCGGCAGGCCCGGGGAGACCCGCGGGTCCTTAGGGTGGGGTTTCATGGGCATCCCGGTGATCGTGGTCGCGGTGGACGACGAGCCGGTCCGGGAGGCGCTGGTGGCAGATCTGGCGCGTCGGTACGCGCCGGACTATGAGGTCGCCGGCGGCTCGTCGCCGTGGGCGGTGGAGTACCTGGACGTCTTGGCCGAGGATGGCCGTGATGTGGCGTTGGTGATGGCGGCCACCGACCTGCCGGACGTGGGCATGGGCGGGGTCGAGCTGCTGTCGAGGGTTCGTCGGCGGCATCCGCAGGCCCGTCGACAGCTCCTGGTCGAACGGGGCCAGTGGGGCGGTCACCCGGTCCGCGACGCGATGATCCTCGGGCACGTCGACTCCTACGTGTTCGTGCCCTGGGTGCCCCGCGAGGCGTGGCTTTACCTGCCGGTGACTGAGACTCTGGCCGACTGGGAGCGGGGCCGCCCGGCCGAGCAGGTCGCGGTAACCGTGGTGGGTGAGCCGGAGTCGCGACGGTCGTATGAGCTGCGCGACATATTCAGCCGGGCCAATATGCCGTTTGCGTTCCTGGACGTGCAGTCGGCCGAGGGCGCCGCGGTCCTCGCCCAGTACGACACAGCCAGGAGCGAGCTGCCCTTGCTCCTGATGCACCCGGGCGCGGTGCTGCGGAATCCCGACGACGTGCAGCTGGTAGAGCAGATGGGCTTCGCCAGTGCGCCCCCGGACGGTGTCTGCGATGTCGCGGTCATCGGCGCCGGCCCGAGCGGCATGTCCGCGGCGGTGTATGCGACGTCCGAGGGGCTAAGCACGGTGCTAGTCAACCCTGGGGTGCCGGGCGGCCAGGCGGGGACCAGCTCGATGATCCGTAATTATCTGGGCTTTCCGCGCGGCCTGCCCGGTGCGGAACTGACCAACCGGGCAGTCGAGCAGGCCTGGCTGTTCGGCACTCAGATGGTCCTGGCCGACGAGGTCGTAGGGATCGCGGCCGAGGGTGACCACCGTGTATTGACGACTCGGCGGGGGCATCTTCGCGCTCGGGCGGTCGTCATCGCGACTGGCGTCGACTGGCGCCGCCTCGAGGTCCCGAACCTCGAGTCGTTCTTCGGGGTAGGCGTGTTCTACGGCGCGGCGCTGTCGGAGGCGGAGGCGATGGCCGGCCGTCAGGTCGTCGTCGTGGGCGGCGGCAACTCAGCCGGCCAGGCGGCAATTCACCTCGCCACCCGCGCCAAGGGCGTCACCATCGCGATCCGCGGACCGTCGCTAGCCGCCACGATGTCGGATTACCTCATTCGGGAGATCGACGCGTCGCCCAGGGTGACGGTACGGCTCAACACTGAGGTCGTCGACGCCGTCGGTCGGGGACGACTCGAGAGCCTTCTCCTACGGGACAATGCCACGGGCCTCACGGAGACCTTCGACGCCGATGCGCTGTTCGTGCTGATCGGCGCGGCGCCGCACACCGATTGGCTCGAGGGTGCGGTCGAACGAGACGTGTGGGGCTACGTGATCACAGGAACCGAGGGCCGCGCCCTGCTCGAGACCACGATGTCGGGCGTGTTCGCGGTCGGCGACGTCCGCGCCGGCAGCGTCAAACGGGTGGCCAGCGCGGTCGGTGAGGGGTCGATCGCCGTCCGCCTCGTCCACGACTACCTGGCGGGAAACTGTTGAGAACGCGGCTAAAGAACATGGTTCTGCGCCGGGCGTGGACTGGAACGTGGCGTCCTTCGCCCTGCTCCCACCTCGATGAGGCGACGCCCGGCGTGCAGCCGCAGTCGCAGGTATGCCGCGAATGCCTCGAGCTCGGCGATACCTGGCCGGCGCTCCGGTGGTGTCTGACATGCGGCTACGTGGGCTGCTGCGACAAGGCAAAGAACCGTCACGCCGCGGGCCACTTCGAGGCCACCGGCCACCCGCTGTGGCGGCCGTTGCACGAACGCGGCATGGACTGGGTGTGGTGCCGTGTCGACCAGGTGCTGCTCGACAGCCTCTGACCGGGACCATGATCCGCTGAACGGTGGTTTTGGCCTGATGGGCTGACCTGGGAGGGTCGGCTAGGAAGGCTGGTCAGCGATGACCGAGACACTGGTAGGCGTGAGCCCTGCCAAGAAGGCTGCTGGGAAGAGAATCCCGCCGGGTGAGGCCGAGCGGGCCGCGGTGCGCGAGCTGGTCAAGGTCGCCCGCGCCCGCGGCGGCAGGCGTGCTTGCGCCTGGCACAACCAGAGGGCGTGGGCAGAGCAGCAGACCGCCTACGAACTCCTCGGCGCTGTACGTCCGGGAGCCGTGCCCCGTCCGATCCTTGGCGGAGGCGCATCCAGTCATGGTCTGTGCCAGCCACGATCGGCCGTGCAAGTACGCGTTTGAGACTGGCGGCCATGCTGTTGGGGTAGACCCCAGACACGAGCACACGAGGTTGCGCAGCCTCGTGTGTTGGAGGTCCCGCCAGTCCAGGAAGGGGCTGGCGGGGCCGTTCGTCCAAATCGCCAGTTGTTGGTGGCCGTAAACGCAAAGTCTGCTCAGGGATCGGACAGGAGTGGGTCGTGATGGAGCTCGGGCCAGGTTGAGCCAGATCGAGGCAGGGCACATCGTCCACCGGGTTGGGTCCTGGAGCGCCCTCACCCGGGTAGTCGCCTGTTGACCGTTGCCCTTGGCGTCTCCGGGGCATTTGGGGGGCGTCCGATGCTGATACAGCAGCGGGAAGCCGCCCGGACCCGGGGGTCCTGGAGGCTTGCCTTGGCCGGAGACGCGCTCAGGCGAGGGCGAAGACGCGATCCACGAACGTGCCGAGCTGGTGGTCGTCGAGGTGTCGGGCGACTGGGTCAGTGCGCGGTTCGACCATGCATCCGCGCGGCGAATCGATGACTCCTGAAGAACGCCCTCGCCGAGTCGGTCGCCATCGGGCTGCGGAAGGCTGCGTGCAAGTGACTTGACGGCCGCCAGAATGTCGCGGGTCCACCGGTACGACCGCCAGCGCCTGCACGCTGCCTCGCCACGTCCCACGTTCGAGTACGACCAGAACGACCCCCGTCTATCGAGGGAAGCCGCTGAACGCGGTTCAACGACACCATGACCAGACGGGGCCAACGATCCCTTCGGCTGGGCGCCTCAGCTTGAGGCGCCCGCGGAGGTGCTGGGCGCCTGGGACAGCTGCCCGGTCAAGGCGACCTCTTCGGCGACGTCGCGCAGCTTGCGGTTGGTGTTGTTGCTGCTTCGGCGCAGCAGGTCGAAGGCGCGCTCGCTCGTGACCTTCTCGCGGGCCATCAGCACCCCGACGGCCACCCCGATCTGACGGTTGCTCGTCAGGGCCATCTGCAGCTGCGTCGACGTCTGTTGAGCCCTGACCAAGCGGCGGCTGTGCTCCTGGGCAAGCTCATAGTGGGTTCGCAACCGGGACAACAGCTCGACCGGCTCGAACGGCTTGCGCACGTAGTCGTCCGCTCCGGCGGACAGGCCTTCGGCCGCCTCACCGGCGCCGGTTCGCGCGGTCAGCAGCACCACGGGGATCGGCGCCCACAGCTCCTGGGAGCGGATGAGGCGCACCAGGTCCAGCCCGCTTCGGCCCGGCAGCATCACATCGGACAGGATGATGTCCGGGAGCCGCTCGACGCGCAGGGCGCTGCTGACGTCAGCCGCGGCCGTCACACTCCAGCCGTCCGAGATCAGCAGCCGGGTCAGGTACCGGCGCAGGTCCGCGTTGTCCTCCACGACCAGAACATGCGCGGCATGGTCGTCGGCGCGGCTCGGCGCTGGCTCAACCCCGTCGGCAGGCAGGTCGATCTGCGCGGTCAACCCGCCGATCGTCTCGGCAACGTCGGCGCAGGCGATCGGGCCTTCGGGACGCGAGGGTTCCGCGACCGGTAGGGACACGGTGACCGTGGTGCCCACGCCAGGAGCGCTCTCCAAGCGGACCCGACCGGCCTGGGCCTCGACCAGGTCCTTGACCAGGGCGAGTCCGATGCCCGTGCCCGGGATCCCCCGCGCCGGTTGGCCGGTCACCAAGTGGAACCGGTCGAACACCTGCTCCGCCTGGTCAGCGGGGATCCCCGTCCCGGTGTCGGCAACCGTGAGCGTGACCACATCGCCGTCGCGCCGCAACGTGACCCCGATGCAGCCGTGCTCCGTGAACTTGTACGCGTTGGAGACGAGGTTGGCGACGACCTTGATCCACGCCTCCCGGTCGGCAACCGCCGGTCCGACGTCGTCGACGTCGACGGTGAGGCGCAGCCCAGCCGACTCGATCGCGCTGCGGAACATGCTGACGACATCCCGCGTCGTCTCGGCCAGATCGACCGACTCCAGGACAGGGGTGAGCGCGCCGGCCTCAGCCCGGGCAAAGTCCAGGAGGGTGTCCACCAGCCGGTTGAGCCGGTCGGCGGCGCGTTTCACCGCATCGACGTGTCCGGCCTGCTCCGCCGACAGCGCAGAGCGGCGCAGCTCACCGGCGGCAGCGAGAGCGACGGTGATC
>JBKPKI010000159.1:0-3184 GCA_046731055.1 Actinomycetota bacterium
TCCCGTCACCGCGGACGGATCGGAACTGGCCGAGCCTTCGGTGATCGCGGGCTCCTTGTGTGGCGGCGGAGCGTTGAGGAAGGCAAAGGCCAGCGTGCCGCGACCCTCGAGGCGGATGACGCCGGTGCAGTTCGACAGACCGGTCGCCGACGGTCCGGACTGCCCGAGGTCGGTGTGGTTGAAGGGACTGAATGACACCGTGAAGCGCATCGTCCGGCCGCCGCGGTCACCCGGTCCGCGGAAGCGGCCAGGGTGGATCCGTGGAGGAGCAGAACGAGCAACGCGGTCGTGAGCGCAGCCACGGTGAGAAGAGATCGGGGATGCCAGCCTCCTGAGTAGGCCTCCCTACCCGAACGAGCCGGCTCGCTGCGCACGCCCGCCGACAAGGCGTCAGCAGGCGCGCGCTAGGTAGAACGAGAACAGGACGACCCAGAGGACGAGGCAGCCCGCGGCCCGGAACGTTCGGGCTGGAGGGAGCCGGAAGGAGCGCAAATCCAGGCCTCGACCGCTGGCCCGGCCTCGTCCCTCCTGGCCGCAGCCCGTTACACCCACGCGCCGAAATGACGCGCCGAATGGGTGGCTCAGGAACCATCGACTACCGGCAGATCGGGACGGTTCGTCGACATCGCGCCGTGGTCGGGCTTTAACCTGATCCTTCGTGAGGAAGCGTCGCTTCTTCCCTGCGCTGGTGCCTGGGGTGGCTGCCGTGGTCACCCTGGGGTGTGCCTCGTGTACCGAGACGGGCGGCGGTCCCGATCCGAGCGCCGGCAGCCAGACTGCGACGGCCTCTGCGGCGGGTACGTTCAAGAGCGGCATCGACAGCCGAGCGAAGGTCACCCAACTTTCCGCCTCGTTCCTAACGACACCGGGACCGGTCGAGATGACCGACGGGAAGGTGCATTTGACATACGAGCTCGTCCTGACAAACGTGGCCCCCGCGCCCGTCCGCGTCGATCGGATCGAGCTGCAGGACGCCGCCACCTCGACGCCGGTGCCGGGAACCACCGGACGAGCAGACCTCACGCCGCTGCGGGTCGGGACCGAGGCCGAAGGGGTCAGCGACCCGGGTGCCGGCAACACCTCGGTGACCATCGCGCCGACCACGACGTACATCGCCTGGGTCGATGTCGTGTTCCCGCAGCGTTCCGCAGTGCCGGCGACGATCGAGCACGTCGTCAGCGGTGCGGTCCTGCCCCCAACCGCACCGCCCACTCCGATCCAGATGCGGCTCGGTCGCACGGACCCGGCCATCGACGGCCCGGTGGTCGTGGGTGCGCCGGTGTCGGCGGGAACCTGGTACATGAGTGAGGGCTGCTGCGCCGACGACACGCACCATCGCCGCGGCGTCGAACCGGTCAACGGGGTGCTGGAGGTGCCACAGCGGTACGCGATCGACTTGTTCAAGCTCGACGACCAGCACCGGACGTGGGTCGGCGACCCGTCCAAGCTCGACAGCTACCTGTCGTACCGGCAGCCCATTCTGTCGGCTGCGGCGGGCATTGTCGTGGCCGCTCAGGACGGGCTCGCCAACAACACGGAAATCCCTCACCCGACGAATCTGGCGTCGATCAAGGAGACCGTCGGCAACCACGTCATCGTGCGGCTCTCCGAGGGCGTCTACGTGCTGTACGCGCACATGGACCCGGGATCGGTGGCGGTTCGGGTCGGGGACCGGGTGACCCGTGGTCAGCAGCTAGGCCTGATCGGCAGCAGCGGGATCTCGACTACCCCGCACCTGCACTTTCAGATCCTCTCGACGCCGACGTATTTCCCGGCCGACAGCAAGCCCTATGCGTTCGACACCTTCACCCTGCTCGGGCGGATCACGGCGCGGCTGTGGGACGACAACCTGGGGCTGCAGCCGACCGGTGCGCTGCCGTTTGAGGCGGCTAACTCGTCGTTAGCGCGGACGAACGAGCTCCCGCTAGACCGGGACGTGGTCCAGTTCAGTTCATAATCCTCAGCGCTCATCGCCGAACTGGGCTGCAGTCAACGGGCCCGAGTCCCGAGAATGGCGACGGCAATGGTCCTTCGTCGTCGACTGCCCCGCCAGAGGAGTTGTGGGACGAGCAGGGCTGCTCTATCCATGTGAACCGTAGGACAACTCCCCGGCATTACCGAGCTTCGGCACCGGCTCTCCCGGGCCGGGAACCGCAAGGCCAACCACGTCATCCGCATCGCCGGCACCAGATCCGCCTGGACACCCCAGGCCGGGCGTATTACCGGCGCAAGCTGGCTGCCGGCAAGAAGCCGCTGGAGGCGATGCGCTGCCTCAAGCGACGCATCTCCGACGCCCTCTATCGCCAGCTCGTCGCCGACGACAAAGCCGCCCGCGGACGCGAGCCTTGAAGTCGATGCCGACGCGGGTCCGGAGGGCACTGCGGGGCGTCTCAAGAATCCAGCGCGGCCGGCTCACACCCGCACACCGACACTTCGGATCAGCCACTTCCCGGACCCGCACCCACGACGCTACCCGCGCGCGCCCCGGCGAGAAGAACTCCGACTTCGAAGCCACTCCAGCCCGCCGCTTGACACAGAGTGGAGCGGGGTGTGAAGAAGGTCTGATGGGGGACGGCGCGGCGTGGTCCCCAGTCACCAGCGCTAATGGAGATCGGGCAACATTCACCCGCCGATACCTGATCAGTTTTCAGGCGTTGTCGACAGGCACCTCGGGGATGCAGGTTGCGCCGTTCTGTCCGCACGTTTGGGACGGTCCGAACCCTGCCATCAGGCGCGAGAACCGTCTTTCCGTCGCGAGGCAGCGGTCAACGTGCCAGGACAAATCACGTCAAGCCGTTACTCGCGTGGGCCGGTATCGCAGGGCGACCGCCCCCGACCGGAACTCATGGCGGTCCACGAGCTCGAGCTGGATGCGCTCGCGCAGACCGGCGAGCAACGTCGGTCCGTGTCCGGCGAGGACCGGCTGCACAAGGAACACGTACTCGTCGATCAGTCCCAGATCTGCCAACGCCAGGGGGAGCGTCACGCCACCCACGAACAGGCCCTCGCCTGGCTCCTGCTTGAGCCGCTGAACCGCTTGCCCCAAGTCGCCTCGCACCAGCTCGGCATTCCAATCGACCCCGCTCAGCGTGCTCGACACGACGTACTTCTTCGTCCGGTCGATGGTTTCGGCGAACGGGATCTCCCACTCATCCATCCAGTCAGGCCACGTGCCCGTGGCCGG
>JBKPKI010000160.1:0-3027 GCA_046731055.1 Actinomycetota bacterium
GTTGTTGCGTCCGCGCCTCGGCGCCCCACGGTGCCCTAACGGGCCGGAGAGCCGCTCGCGTCCGCGACCGGGCCGCCGGCCGCATCCGCCGACGGAGTGGTCGCCGGCTCGTCGGACTGGCCGCGCGCGGCATACCGGCCGGCGACGACGCTGACGACCACGACGCCGAAGGCGAGCACCGCCGCGCCGGCGCTCAACCACCCGAATCCCAAGGTCCCCACGACGACACCCGCAACCGCCCCTCCGGCGGCGGCGGTGAACCCGGTCAGCATGTCTACCGTGCCCTGAACCCGCGGCCGGTGCCGCACCGGTGTCGCCGCGACGAGAAGCGTGGACGCGCCGACGGACCCGAAGGACCAGCCCAGGCCGAGGAGGAACAGCCCCAGCCCGAGACCCGGAGTGGCGCCGGGTGCGGACAGTCCGGCGAGGACGAGCGAGGCGAGGAGGATCAGCCCGCCCAAGCCGATGACGAGCGGGCTGCCCACGCGGTCCGCCATCAAACCCACCAGCGGCGAGAACGCGAACATGCCCAGCACGTGCCCGCTGATGACCAGGCCGATGACCTCGAGGCTGGCGCCCCCGTGGTCCATGTGGATCGGGGTCATGACCATGACGGACACCATCACCGCGTGGCTGAGCGCCATGGCGAGGGCGGCGGCCAGGACAAGAGGCGTGTGCAGGATCACCGACCACGGCCGGTCGGGCACCGTCTCGGTACCCGCGCCAGCCGGATCGTCGTGGGGTGCGACCGAGCGGGCAAGGAGCAGCGGATCCGGACGCAACAGCACCGCCATGACCGCCGCGGCGGCGAGGAGCGCCACGATGGTGAAGACGAACGGTCCGGCCAGCTCCGGAAGCCCGAGCCACTGGGCGACGACGCCTCCGGGGCCGCTGAGGTTAGGCCCGAGCACCGACCCGATCGTCGTCGCCCACACCACCGTGCTCAGGTCGCGCCCGCGGTGGGCCGGGTCCGCGAGGTCTGTCGCCGCATACCGGCTCTGGAGGTTGGTGGCGGTGACCGCACCCAGCAGCACCATGCCCACCAGCAGCAACGGGAACGACCGCACGACACCAGAGGCGAGGCACAGCCCGCCCCCGAGCGCACCGGCCAGGTACCCCATCGTGAGGCCGGGCCGGCGGCCGTGACGGGACATGTACGCGGCCAGTACCGCCGCGACGACGGCCGCGCCGAGCGTCTGGGCGGTCTGTGCGAGGCCGGAGAGCCCGTCCGAGCCCGTCACGTCCTTGGCCAGCAACGCACCGACGGCGATGGCGGCCCCGAGGCCGAGGCCACCGATGGCCTGAGTCGTGACGAGCGTGCGGACAGTGTGCCGTTGTGCGGCAAAGAGATCCGGGGTGGTCGCGGTCATCCCTTCCGAGTGTAGGGACCCGCTCAGCCGGTATTCCGCAATCCGGCCGCGATCCCGTTGATGGTGAGGAGCAAGGCGCGCTGCAGGTTGCCGTCCGGCTCCTCGCCGTCGGGAACCTGGCGGACTCGAGCGAGCAGGCTGGACTGCAGGGCGTGCAGAGGAGCGAGATAAGAGTCGCGCAGCTCAAGGGTGCGGCGCAGCACCGGCGCCGTCTCCAACAGACTGGACTGGCCGGTGACCGCGAGTACCTCGTCGACCGTGCGCTGGTGCTCCTCGCGGATGCGGTCGAACAACCCGGCGGAGTCGTCGGGCACCAGGGTGCGGACGTATCGGCCGGCGATGATCAGGTCGGTCTTGGCCACCGTCATCTGGACGTTGGAGACGAAGGTTCGGAAGAACGGCCAGGTCCGGTACATCTCGGCGAGCGCCTCGCCGTGGCCTGCCTCGCGCGCCGCGGCCAGGCCGCTGCCGACGCCGTACCAGCCGGGCAGGATGATCCGCGACTGGGTCCACCCGAAGACCCAGGGGATGGCCCGCAGGTCGTCGAGGCCCCCGGCGCCGCCGGGTCGCTTCGCCGGACGCGAGCCGATGTTCAGCTTGCCGAGCTCGTCGACGGGAGTCGCCGCGACGAAGAAGGGCACGAGCGCGGGATCGCGCACCAGGGATCGGTATGCCGCCTCGCCCGCCTCCGCGACCAGGTCCATGGCCCGGTCCCAGTCATTGAGCACCCCACGGTCCAGGATCGGCGCGCGATGGAGGACCGACGCCTCGACCACCGCGGCGAGCGCGCCCTCGAGGTTCCAGCGGCCCAGCTCGGGCAGGGTGTACTTGTCGGAGATCACCTCGCCCTGCTCGGTGATCTTGATGGGACCGTCGAGGGTGCCGTCGGGCTGGGACAGGATCGCCTCGGCGGTGGGACCACCGCCGCGCCCCACCGAGCCACCGCGACCGTGGAAGAGCCGCAGCACCACGCCATGGTCGCGGGCGACGTCGCGCAGTGCTCTCTGGGCGCGGTGGATCTGCCACTGCGAGGCCGCGATGCCGGCGTCCTTCGACGAGTCGGAGTAGCCGAGCATGATCTCCTGGACGTCGCCGCGGGCCGCGACGATGCGGCGGTATGCCGGGTCCCGCAGCAGGGTGTCGAGCAGGGGTCCGGCCGCCTCGAGCTCGGCCACCGTCTCGAACAGCGGGGCAAAGCCGATTCGCGCAACCGCCGGCGAATCGGGCGTTCCCGGGTCCAGCAGCCCGGCCTCGCGAGCGAGGACGACGACGGCGTAGAGGTCGTCGACGTCGTGGGTCATCGAGACGATGTAGGTCTCGACTACGCCGGGCCCGTAGGTGTCCAGGGAGGTCCGGATCGCGTCGAACGCGCCGAGCACCTCCGTGGTGACGCCGTCGAGCTCGCCGCGAACCGCCCCGATGAGCGGGCGCCGGCTGGCCATCTCCGTCGACAGGTAGGCGATGCGCTCAGGCCGGTCCAGGTCCGCATACCGTCGGTCGAGCGCGCCGACCCGGTCGACGAGGGCCCCGACGGCGACGTGGTGCCGCTCGCTGTGCTCGCGAACGTCGAGCGTGGCCAGGCCCAGCCCGATCGCGGTGGCGGTCCGGATGAGCCGCAGGATCGCGCCATCGGCGGTCAATGTGTCACCGTTGGCCA
>JBKPKI010000161.1:0-13627 GCA_046731055.1 Actinomycetota bacterium
GTCCTTGATCGCGCGCACCTCCATCAGCTGGCCGCCGACGGCCAGGATGAGGCTGCCCACCCAGGAGACCCAGCCGCCCGGGTCGATGTTGATGAGGCCACCGCTCTGTACGGCGATCAGCAGCAGCACCAACGTCATGAATACGGCCGAGCCGAGTCCGAGCGAGCGCACGGCCAGGGAGGACTTGAACCAGTCACCCAGCCGGTGCAATGGACCGCGGTACATGAGCAGGAACAGGATGGCGATGACGGCCAGGACCAGTGCGAAGAGTTGGACGCTGCCCGGGTAGACGTACACCGAGAGGTTGCCCAGGATCGTCGCGACGTAGCTCCAGGACGTGAAGGTGCCCAGGGCGAGGACGATCGCGCCGGTGAGGGCGAGTGGCCAGCCGAGACGTCCGTACCGGTCGCGCAGTGCGTCGAGTCGCTCGTTCATGCCCGGTCCACCACCCTCGCACCGAGGAGGCCCTGCGGTCGGAAGACCAGGACGATGATGAGCAGGACGAACGCCCACACGTCCTTCCAGGCCGACCCGCCGAACTGGCCCGGGATGAACTGCGTCGCCAGCGACTCGACGACGCCGAGCACCAGACCGCCGAGGACGGCGCCCTGGATGTTGCCGATGCCGCCGAGGACGGCGGCCGTGAAGGCCTTGAGGCCGGCGAGGAAGCCGATGCGGAAGTCGATGTTCTGGTTCTGCAGGCCCTGGGCCACGCCGGCGACGGCCGCGAGGATCGCGCCCATGACGAAGGCGACCACGATGATCCGGTCGACGTTGATGCCCATGAGCCGGGCCGTGTCCGGGTCCTGTGAAACTGCCTGCATGCCACGGCCGAGCTTTGTCTGGTTGACGAAGTACCACAGAAGGGCCGCGCAGATGGCGAGGGCGGCCACGGTGAAGATCGCGGCCCGCTGGATGGTCAGCCCCCCGATCTGGAAGGCCGGGCCGGTGACCACGTCGATCGATGGGAACGGCAGCTTGCTCTTGGCGCCGGGGTAGAAGAGTCGCACCGCCTCCTGGAGGAAGACCGAGACACCGATGGCAGTGATAAGCGGAGCCAGGCGCGGGGCGTGCCGCAGCGGCCGGTAGGCGAACCGCTCCATGATGACGGCCACCGCGACAGAAGCGATAACGGCGCCGATCATCATGATCGGCAGCACCCAGAGGGCCAGGGTGCCTTGGAACAGCACAGTCCAGGTCGCCAGTGCCCCGAAGGCGCCGATCATGAAAACCTCGCCGTGAGCGAAGTTGATGAGCTGGACGATCCCGTAGACCACCGTGTACCCGACGGCGATCAATGCATACAGCGAGCCCAGGGTCAGCCCATTGACCAGCTGTTGGAGTACTTCCGTCATTGCGCCACCACCTTGGCAGCCAGAGTCACCAGAGCCTTCACCCGAAGCTTCCTCACTGGCCGGTACCGGCCGTCCGCGCCACATCTAACCGCTGCTCACGCATACTGCCTGCCCGGGGGCATTGTGCACCCGCAGACAGCACGAGGGCGGGCTTGTCGGCAAGCCCGCCCCCGTGTCTCTCGGCTTCGGTCGGTTCCGATGAGCCCGAGCGACCTACTTGAAGGTGTCCGTCTTCGCGGCGACCCACTTGCCGCCGTCGACCTTGTACACGGTCAGCACCTTGCTCGTGGAGTCCCCGTACTGGTCGAAGGCGACCTTTCCGGTGACCCCGTCGAACGACACCTTGCCGACCGCCGCGGTGGTCGCCTCCCGGGCCGACTTGACGTCACTGGCGCTGGCCAGCGAGGTCTTCAGGGCCGTAATGATCGCGTTGGCCGCGTCGTAGGAGTAGCCGCCGTAGGCCGCGGACGGCTCGGCGTAGCCAGCCGCCTGGTAGTCGGACAGGAACTTCTTGCCAGCCTCGGTGGAGTCGGTGGGGGCGCCGACCGAGGTCGCCAGGTCACCGTTGCTGGTCGCGCCGGCGAGCTGGACGTACTTCGGGTCGTAGATGCCGTCGCCGCCCATCAGAGGAACATTGAGGCCGGCCGCGTGCATCTGCTGCGAGAGGGGGCCACCCTGCGGGTACTCGCCGCCGTAGTAGACCGCCTGCGGGCTCGCCGGAGCGACCTTGGACACGACGGCCTGGTAGTTCGACTCGTCGGGGTTGATCGTCTCGGCCGCGACCACCGTGCCGCCGCCCTTCTTGAACTCCGTCGTGAACGCGTCCACCAGACCCTGGCCGTACGCCTTCTTGTCGTGAATCGTCGCGACGTTCTTGATGCCCTGCCCGAGCAGGTAACGCGCGGCGAACGGACCCTGGATGGCGTCGGTGGTGCAGGTGCGGAAGTAGGTCGGGTACGCCCGCTTTGGGTTGGCCGGGTCCGCGCCGATGGTCAGGGTCGGGTTGGTGTTCGCGGGGGAGATCTGGGTGATCTTTGCGGCCGCGAAGATCGGCTGGGTCTGCTGGCTCACGCTCGAGTTGAGGTTACCGACCACGCCGATGAGCTGGTCGTCCGCGGCGAGCTTGGTCGCGGCGTTCTTGCCGACGTCGGCCTTGCCCTCGTCGTCGACCGAGGACGCCTCGAGCTTCCAGCCCGGGACCGCGTTGGTGTCGTTCGCCTGCTTGACCGCGAGCTCGACGGAGTGCTGGATGCCCTTGCCGAGGGCTGAGAGGTCGCCGGAGAGCGGTGCGATGATGCCGATCTTGGCGGTCTTGGTGGCGCCGCCGCCTCCGGTGCCGCCGCCGCTGGACGTGCCGGAGTCGCCGCGGGAGCCGCAGGCGGACAGGGCGAGCGCCGCGACGGCGAGCGGAACCCCGATCCGGACGATGGAACGCTGGTGCACAAATCCTCCTGGGAGTTTCGGGCGCGGGGGAGCCCCCCGGCCCCGTCGCGACAACCGCGAGCGAGACGCAGCGTAGTTCCCCGCAGCACAGACCGAACCCGCCGAGTCCGGGTCCGTGTCCGTCTTGTGATGTGTGAAGGATGCGTTTCGGCGGACTGCCCGGAGTCCGCGTCCTGAGATTGAGCTGGAAGTCCAGTGAACCGGGCTCCGGGTCATGGCGTCACCACAGGTGGTTGACAGCGGCTGTGGGCAGCATGGGCTACTCACGGTTCGTTGAACCAGCAACCAGTCTCGGCCCGTGTGCCAGACCAGAACTCGATGCCACCGACCGACCAGCGAGGCAGGACGCGGCGATGTCAGAACAGCCAGAGAGCACCACGTCGGGGTCTCCCCAGACGTCAGACGCTTCGGCCGGAGCGAAGGCGACCGCGGTTCGACGGCGTACCGTGCTGCGCGCCGCCGGGGTGGGCGGTGCCGGCGTTGCCGGAGCCGCCGCCCTTGCCGCGTGTGGCGGTTCGAGCACGCCGCCCACCACCGGAGGAGCCGCGTCGAGCACCACCGCTGCGTCCGCGACGTCGTCGACCACGTCGAGCTCATCGACGGCAACGAGTTCGGAGACCTCGTCCGGGTCGTCCAGTGCGGCCGCCCCGAGCGGGACCCCGGTCAAGACCGCCGACGTACCGGTCGGCGGAGGGGTCATCAATGCGCAGGCGCTCTTCGTCGTGACGCAGCCGTCGGCGGGCCAGTTCAAGGCGTTCAGCGCGACGTGCACCCATCAGGGCTGCGCCGTGACCAGGGTCGAGAACGGACAAATCGTCTGCCCCTGCCACATGAGCCACTTCGACATCTCCACGGGAGCCCCCTCCGCAGACAGCCAGGCCAAGAGCCCGCTGCCGGCCAAGACCGCCACGGTGAGCGGGGACTCCGTCTACATCGCCTGACCGGTTCACCGCGTCGCCTGACCGGTCGCCCGCATTGCCTGACCGGTCGTCCAGGGCCTCACCACAACTGACTACGTCGGTCGTTGTTGCGGCGGTCCAGGCCGGATCGCCTCCGGTACTGCCGACGGCTGCAGTTGTTGCGCCGACCA
This sequence comes from Actinomycetota bacterium, assembly GCA_046731055.1. Lineage (GTDB taxonomy): Bacteria > Actinomycetota > Actinomycetes > Actinomycetales > Dermatophilaceae > Lapillicoccus. The sequence continues at coordinate 3,889 of JBKPKI010000161.1, forward strand.
CCCGGCGCAGCCCGCGTCGCATGCCGGACCGGCCGCTCGAACGGGAGTCCGAGCCGGATCCTAGAGTGAATCCGTGGCCGATCCCACCTCCTACCGCCCGCGTCCGGGCGAGATCCCGACCGACCCGGGCGTGTACCGGTTCCGGGACAAGGACGGCCGGGTCATCTACGTCGGCAAGGCCAAGTCGCTTCGCTCGCGGCTGTCGTCCTATTTCCAGGACATCGCCGCGCTGCACCCCCGCACCGCCACGATGGTCCGCACCGGCGCCAGCGTGGAGTGGACCGTCGTCGCCACCGAGGTCGAGGCGCTCCAGCTGGAGTACTCCTGGATCAAGGAGTTCGACCCCCGGTTCAACGTCAAGTACCGCGACGACAAGTCCTACCCGTTCCTCGCCGTCACCCTTGGCGAGGAGTTCCCGCGCGCCCAGGTCATGCGGGGCGCCAAGCGCCGGGGCACTCGCTACTTCGGCCCGTTCTCCCACGCCTGGGCCATCCGCGAGACCCTCGACCTGCTGCTACGCGTCTTCCCGATGCGCACGTGCAGCACCGGTGTCTTCAAGCGCGCCCACCAGAGCGGACGGCCCTGCCTGCTCGGCTACATCGACAAGTGCTCGGCGCCCTGCGTGGGCCGGATCAGCCCGGAGGACCACCGGCAGATCGCGGAGGACTTCTGCGACTTCATGGCCGGCAACACGACGAAGTTCACCAAGCGCGTCGAGCGGCAGATGCGCGAGGCGTCCAACGCCATGGAGTACGAGCTCGCGGCCCGGCTGCGAGACGACCTCGGCGCTCTCCACAAGGCCCTCGAGAAGAACGCCGTCGTCCTGGCCGACCGAACCGACGCCGACGTCTTCGCGCTCGCCGACGACGAGCTGGAGGCCGCCGTCCAGGTGTTTTTTGTCCGCGGCGGTCGGATCCGGGGCCAGCGCGGCTGGGTCGTCGAGAAGAGCGAGGACCTCCCCGAGCTGGTCGGCCACCTGCTGCAGCAGGTCTACGGCGACCAGGCGCAGGACAGCCCCGACGAGGTGCCCCGCGAGGTCCTCGTCCCGCTCCTGCCCGCCGAGCCTGACGCCCTGGCCCAGTGGCTCGGCACGCTCCGCGGTCATCGGGTCGACCTCCGCGTGCCGCAACGCGGCGACAAGCGCGCCCTTATGGAGACGGTCCGGCGCAACGCCCAGCAGTCCCTCGCCCGCCACAAGGTCGCCCGCGCCGGCGACCTGACCGCCCGCAGCCAGGCCCTCCAGGAGCTCCAGGACGTCCTCGAGCTGCCGGACGCGCCCTTACGCATCGAGTGCTTCGACGTCAGCCACGTCCAGGGCACCAACGTCGTGGCCTCGATGGTCGTCTTCGAGGACGGGCTGCCCCGCAAGTCCGAGTACCGGCGGTTCGTCGTGCGGGGCGACTACTCGCATACCGGAGCGGACGGCACCGCGACCATCGACGACACCGCGGCCATGCACGAGGTCCTCACCAGGCGGTTCCAGCGCTACCTCGACGAGCGCGAGCACTCCGCGGAGATCGACATGGGTCCGGCGATCGAGGACGACGAGGACCCCGACGGTATGCCTCGGGTTCGGGGTCCGATCGACGAGGTCACCGGCCGGCCGCGCAAGTTCGCTTACCCACCGAACCTCGTCGTCGTTGACGGCGGCCTGCCGCAAGTCAACGCGGCCAGGGCCGTTCTCGACGAGCTGGGGATCGAGGACGTCTCGCTGGCCGGTCTGGCGAAGCGACTCGAGGAGGTGTGGGTCCCCGGCCAGAACTTCCCGCTGATCCTGCCGCGGACCAGCGAGGGCCTCTACCTCCTGCAACGGGTCCGTGACGAGGCACACCGGTTCGCCGTCACCTTCCACCGGCAGCGCCGGTCCAAGGCCATGACGACCTCCGCCCTCGACAACATCCCGGGACTCGGTGAGGTGCGGCGCAAGGCGCTGCTGCGCCAGTTCGGCTCGGTCAAACGGCTCCGCTTGGCGTCGGCGGAGGAGATCGCGGCCGTCCAGGGCATCGGGCCGGCGCTGGCCGAGACCATTGCGATGCGGCTGGCCACTGACTCGACCGGCTCGTCTCAGACGGTCCCGGCGGTTAACGTGACGACCGGCGAGGTGCTCGACTGACCTAGCTCGACACACGAGAGGCGACCGGATGGCTGAGGAGCCTGGACAACGGCCGCTCCGCACCAGCCGGGGCGCCCCCGGCCGCGACGAGCCGATGCTCGTCCTCACGGGGATGAGTGGCGCCGGCCGGTCGACGATGGCCAACGTCCTGGAGGACCTCGGGTGGTACGTCGTCGACAACCTCCCGCCGCAGATGCTTCCCCAGCTGCTGCAGCTCCACGAGGAGTACCTCGCCCGGACGCCGGAACCGATGATCCACCGCGTCGCCGCCGTCGTCGACGTCCGCAGCCACGGCGTCTTCGCCGACTTCGGCGAGATCGTCGCGGAGCTGGCCCGGACCGGCCACCGCCCGTCCGTCGTCTTTCTCGACGCGACGGACGAGGCGCTGGTGCGCCGGTTCGAGAGCGTCCGCCGGCCGCATCCGCTGCAGGGGTCTGGACGGCTGCTCGACGGCATCCAGCGGGAGCGAGTGCTGTTAGGTGAGCTGCGGTCGGAGGCCGACGTCATCCTCGACACGTCGGGCCTCAACGTGCACCAGCTGGCGGCCAAGGCCATGTCGCTCTTCGCCGGGGACGGCGCGGCCCAGCTACGGCTCGCGGTGATGTCGTTCGGGTTCAAGTACGGCGTGCCGCTCGACGCCGACTTCGTCCACGACCTTCGGTTCCTCCCGAACCCCTTCTGGGTGCCCGAGCTACGACCGCTGACCGGACGCGACGAAGCGGTTGCGGAGTTCGTCCTCTCGCAGCCCGGCGCCAAGGAGTTCGTCGACGACGTCGTCACTCTCATGGACTCGGTCGTCCAGGGCTTCATCCGGGAGGGACGTCGCTACGTCACCGTCGCGTTGGGCTGCACCGGCGGCAAGCACCGCTCGGTGGCGATGGCCGAGCAGCTGGCCGCGCGGCTGCGCAGCGACACCGTCGAGGCCTTTATCGTCCACCGCGACCTCGGGCGGGAGTGAGCGGGCATGACCACCCGCAGCGGGTATGCGCGTCACCCCCGTGCCGTCGCGCTCGGCGGTGGGCACGGCCTGGCCTCGTCGCTCTCCGCCCTGAAACTGCTGACCGACCGCGTGACCGCCGTGGTCACCGTCGCCGACGACGGCGGCTCCTCGGGTCGGCTCCGCGACGAGTTCTCAGTACTGCCCCCGGGAGACCTGCGGATGGCGCTCGCGGCGCTCTGTGACGACACCGAGTGGGGTCACACCTGGCGCGACGTGTTGCAGCACCGGTTTCCCGGGGAAGGGCCGCTGGCCGGCCACGCGCTCGGCAATCTTCTGATCGTCTCCTTGTGGGACCTGCTGGGTGACACCGTCGACGGCCTCGACCTCGTCGGCCGACTGCTCAACTCCCGCGGCCGGGTCCTGCCCATGGCCAGCGTCCCGCTCGAAATCGAGGCCGAGATCGTGGGGCACGATTCCCAATACCCCGACGCCATCACGACCGTGCGAGGTCAGCACCGGGTGGCGTCGAGCCGCGGCCGCGTCCAGGGCGTACGCCTGCTGCCTCCGGACCCGGGGTGTCCCGACGAGACGCTCGCCGCGGTCCGCGAGGCGGACTGGGTCTTCCTCGGTCCGGGGTCCTGGTTCACGTCGATCATGCCGCACGTCCTCGTGCCGAGCCTGCGCGACGCAATCGTTTCGACCAGGGCCCGGAGGGTGCTCAACCTCAACCTCGAGGTGCACACCGGCGAGACCAAGGGATACCGCGCCCAGGACCACATCGACAGCCTGGTGAAGCACGCGCCGGAGCTGCGCTTCGACGTCGTCCTCGCCGACCCGAGCTGCGTCGACGACGCCGAGGCGCTGCGTCGGGCCGTCGACCTCGTCGGAGCCGAGCTCGTCGTGGCTACGGTCTCCGCCATCGGAAAGCCGGGCCAGCACGACCCGTTGCGCCTGGCCGCGGCCTACCGGGACGTCATCTCCTGAGACCAGGCCCTGGGCTTTTGCCGAGGATCGGATACTCTGCGACCTTCACCCTCAGACGACGCCGAAAATGGTTGCTACTGGCTCAATCCGAGGTGCATGTAACAGGTGTGCGCCGTGATGCGGCAGACACCAGCAAGGGGCGTGGTGGGGGACTGTCTACGGGGCGGTCGGAGGGGGACAGGGTGGCAGGATGGCTGGTATGGCAATGACCGCGAAGGTCAAGGACGAGCTGTCCCGGCTCGAGGTGACCAAGCCGTGTTGCCGAAAGGCCGAAGTGGCCGCAACCCTCCGGTTCGCCGGGGGGCTGCACATCGTCGGGGGGCAGATCGTCGTCGAGGCGGAGCTCGACACGGCCAACGCCGCCCGCCGGTTGCGCCGGTTCGTCGCCGAGGTCTACGGCCACAAGTCCGACGTCCTCGTGATGTCGGCGAGCGGGCTGCGCAAGAGCAGCCGCTACGTCGTCCGCATCGTCGAGGAGGGTGCGACCCTCGCCCGCCAGACCGGCCTCATCGACTCCCGCGGCCGCCCGGTCCGTGGCCTGCCACCCAAGGTCGTCAGCGCCTCCGCCTGCGACTCCGAGGCCGCCTGGCGCGGCGCGTTCCTGGCCCACGGCTCGCTCACCGAGCCGGGCCGCTCGTCTGCGCTCGAGGTGACCTGCCCCGGACCAGAGGCGGCGCTCGCCCTCGTCGGCGCCGCACGGCGGATGGGCATACAAGCCAAGGCTCGTGAGGTCCGTGGTGTCGACCGGGTCGTCATCCGCGACGGCGACGCGATCGCCGCGATGCTCACTCGCCTCGGCGCCCACGACGCCGTCCTGGCGTGGGAAGAACGCCGGATGCGCCGCGAGGTGCGGGCCACCGCGAACCGGTTGGCCAACTTCGACGACGCCAACCTCCGCCGGTCGGCTCGAGCGGCCGTCGCCGCCGGGTCCCGGGTCGAGCGGGCAATGGAGATCCTCGGTGAGGATGTGCCCGAGCACCTCAGCGAGGCTGGCCGGCTGCGGTTGAAGCACAAGCAGGCGTCCCTCGAGGAGCTCGGCCAGCTGGCCGACCCCCCGATGACCAAGGACGCCGTCGCCGGCCGGATCCGCCGGCTCCTGGCCATGGCCGACAAGCGGGCGCAGGACCTCGGCATCCCCGGGACCGACGCCAACCTCACCGCCGAGATGCTCGAGTAGTCCGCAACCTTCGGGTGGAGGTATATGCGAGCGCTCTAGCGCTCGCACCACTCTCCACCCGCATTGGAGTTACCGGCCCGTAGCGCGGACGTGCGCGAGCCGGGTCACGGGCGCTGGACTAAGGTCTAGGCGCACCCCGCAGTCCACTTGGAAGGCTTGATCACCCGTGACTGTCCGCGTAGGTATCAACGGCTTCGGCCGCATCGGCCGCAACTTCTTCCGCGCCGCTCTGGCGTCCGGCGCCGACGTCGAGATCGTCGGCGTCAACGACCTCACCGACAACGCCACGTTGGCCCACCTGCTCAAGTACGACACGATCCTCGGCCGCCTCGAGGGCGACGTCACCTCCAGCGCCGATGAGATCTCCGTCAACGGCAAGTCGTTCAAAGCCTTCGCCGAGCGCGACCCCGGGAACCTCAAGTGGGGCGACCTCGGCGCGGACGTCGTTCTCGAGTCCACCGGCCTCTTCACCGACGCGACCAAGGCCAAGACCCACGTCGACAACGGCGCCAAGAAAGTGATCATCTCCGCGCCGGCGAAGAACGAGGACGTCACCATCGTCATGGGCGTCAACGACTCCGCCTACGACGCCGCCGCGCACACGATCATCTCCAATGCGTCGTGCACGACGAACTGCCTGGCGCCCATGGCCAAGGTGCTCGACGACGCATTCACGATCGTGTCCGGGCTGATGACGACGATCCACGCCTACACCCAGGACCAGAACCTCCAGGACGGCCCGCACAAGGACCTGCGTCGCGCCCGCGCCGCAGCCCTCAACATCGTGCCGACCTCGACCGGCGCCGCGAAAGCCATCGGACTGGTCCTCCCGCAGCTCAAGGGCAAGCTCGACGGGTATGCGTTGCGCGTCCCGGTTCCGACGGGGTCGGCGACCGACCTCACCTTCGAGGCCAGCCGGGAGACGTCGGTCGACGAGGTGAACGCCGCGGTCAAGGCCGCTGCCGAGGGCGAGCTCAAGGGGATTCTCCGGTACACCGAAGACCCCATCGTCAGCAGCGACATCGTCACCGACCCGGCGTCGTGCATCTTCGACGCGGGCCTGACCAAGGCCATCGGCAACCAGGTCAAGGTGGTCGGCTGGTACGACAACGAGTGGGGCTACTCGAACCGGCTGATCGACATCGTCGAGCTGGTCGGCCGCGATCTGTGACGGGCCTGTAGTCCGTTGAGAACACTCGCCGAGCTGCTCGAGGACGGAAACCTCCGCGGCAAGCGGGTACTCGTCCGGTCCGACCTCAACGTCCCGCTGGACGGGCAGACGATCACCGACGATGGCCGCATCAAGGCGTCGGTACCGGCGATCCACGCTCTCGCCGACGCCGGTGCCGTCGTCGTCGTGTGCGCCCACCTGGGCCGGCCCAAGGGTGCCCCGGAGGACAAGTACTCACTGGCGCCGGTCGCCAAGCGGCTCGGCGAGCTGCTCGACCATCCGGTCGCCTTCGCCACCGACACCGTGGGTGAGTCGGCCACCGCGACGGTCAACGGGGCCGATCCCGGCAACGTCGTCCTCCTGGAAAACCTCAGGTTCAACCCGGGGGAAACGAGCAAGGACGAGGCCGAGCGGCGGGCGTTCGCAGAGCAGCTCGCCGCCTTGGCCGATGTCTTCGTCTCCGACGGGTTCGGCGTCGTGCACCGCAAGCAGGCGTCGGTCTACGACATCGCGCGACTCCTCCCCAGCGTGGTCGGGGGGCTGGTCTCGGAAGAGGTCGACGTGCTCAAGCGGCTCACCGAGAACCCCGAGCGCCCCTATGCCGTCGTGCTCGGGGGGGCGAAGGTCTCCGACAAGCTGGGGGTCATCGGCAACCTCCTCGGCACCGCGGACCTCCTCCTCATCGGCGGCGGGATGGTCTTCACCTTTCTCAAGGCGCTCGGCTTCGAGGTCGGGGGCAGCCTCCTCGAGGAGGACCAGCTCGACACCGTCCGCGGATATCTCGACGAGGCCGAGGCCAAGGGCGTCGAGTTCGTGCTGCCGATCGACATCGTTGCGGCGACCTCCTTCTCGGCGGACGCCGACTACGAGGTCGTCCCTGCCGACGCCATCCCGGCCGACCGGATGGGTCTCGACATCGGACCGGACTCGTCGGCGCTGTTCGCGGAGAAGCTCAGCGACGCGAACACCGTCTTCTGGAACGGTCCGATGGGCGCCTTCGAGATGGCGCCCTTCGCCGCCGGCACTCAGGCGCTGGCGGATGCCCTCGTCGAGCGGAACGCCGACGGCGCACTGACCGTCGTCGGGGGCGGCGACTCGGCAGCGGCGGTGCGCCAGCTGGGGTTCTCCGACGACCAGTTCGGGCACATTTCCACCGGTGGCGGAGCGAGCCTGGAGTACCTCGAGGGCAAGAAGCTGCCGGGCCTGACCGTGCTGGAGGAGAGCCCGTCATGACCCGGACGCCGCTCATCGCTGGCAACTGGAAGATGAACCTCGACCACCTCCAGGCGACCCACTTCGTCCAGAAGCTCGACTGGACCCTTCGCGACGCCAAGCACGACTACGACGCGGTCGAGGTCGCGGTGCTGCCGCCGTTCACCGACCTGCGCTCGGTGCAGACCCTGGTGGAGGCGGACAAGCTCCGGCTCAAGTACGGCGCCCAGGACCTCTCGACGCATACCTTCGGCCCGTTCACCGGGGAGATCTCCGGTGAGTTCCTCGCCAAGCTCGGGTGCACGTATGCGGTCGTCGGGCACAGCGAACGGCGCGAGCACCAGGGGGAGTCCGACAAGGTCGTCAACAACAAGGTGCTCGCGGCGTTCCAGCATGGGCTGACCCCGATCCTCTGCATCGGCGAGAACCTCGCGGTCCGCCGGGAGGGCCGCGCGGTGCCGTTCGTGTTGGAGCAGCTGCGGGCCGGGCTGTTCGACGTGCGGCGGGAGAACCTGCCGCGGATCGTCATCGCATACGAGCCGATCTGGGCGATCGGCACCGGTGAGGTGGCCACGCCGGAAGACGCGCAGCAGGTCTGCAAGGCGATCCGGTACTTCGTGGCCGACATCTCCAACGACGCCGTCGCGGACGAGACACGGGTGATCTACGGCGGGTCGGTCAAGGCGCGCAACATCGCGGCGCTCATGGCCGAGGACGACATCGACGGCGCGCTGGTCGGCGGGGCGTCGATCGACCCGGAGGAGTTCGCGACGATCTGCCGCTACCGCGAGCACGTGACGGGATAGCGCCCGACCCGAGTTATCCTGAGTCGTTGCCCGCCACAATGAGATGGGACTTCCGCTCTAGTGAACGCCGTCAAGATCGGACTGCAGGTCCTGCTGGTCCTGGCGAACCTCTTCCTCACCCTTCTCATCCTCATGCACAAGGGGAAGGGCGGCGGCCTGTCCGACATGTTCGGCGGCGGGATGTCCAGCTCGCTCGGGGGCTCCACGGTCGCGGAGCGCAACCTCGACCGGTTCACCATCGCCATCGGCATCATCTGGTTCGTCACCATCATCGGGCTGGGCCTGCTGGCTCGGTTCTCCGGCTGACCGTCTAAGGGAGAGTGCATGGCCAGCGGTAACGCCATCCGGGGCAGCAGGGTCGGCGCCGGCCCCATGGGAGAGGCGGAGCGCGGCGACGCGGCGCCGCGGATCTTCATCTCCTACTGGTGCGCCAATGGCCACGAGACGCGCCCGAGCTTCGCCGAGGAGCCGGGTCTGGTGCTCCCGGACACGTGGGACTGCCCGCGCTGCGGATTCCCGGCCGGCCAGGACCACGAGAATCCGCCCGCCCCGCACAAGGTGGAGCCGTACAAGACGCACCTCGCCTACGTGAAGGAGCGGCGCAGCGACGCCGACGGCAAGGCGATCCTCGACGAGGCACTCGCCACTCTGCGGCAGCGCGGCCTCATCCAATAGCTCCGGTCGCCGCTCCGACGACAGCGGTTCTGGTCGCGTTCCGGACCGTGTCGCAGGGTGCGGCGCGAGGGTGACGTCCGGAACCGGACCACAACGGGTCCGGAGACCGACCTAGCCGAGATTCGCGGCGGCGTCCTGGTCGACCAGCCAGCGCGTCGCCTCCGAGCCGCGCACCCCACTGGCCGGCACGTCCCACCGGTCGGCACCGGGGGCCAGCGCGGCGGCCACCGCGTCCGCCTTGTCGGACCCGGCCACGAGGAACCACACCTCGCGCGTCCGGTTCAGGCACTCGAAGGTCAGCGACACGCGGTCCGGCGGGGGTTTCGGCGACTCGTGCACAGCCACGGCGACGGCGTTCTCGATCCGCTGGGCCGGGTGGTGCGGGAAGAGCGAGGCCACATGGCCGTCCGGGCCAACGCCGAGGAGGACCACGTCGAACTCACCGTGCCCGAACTCCCGGATCGTCCTTCCGTATGCGTCGGCGCTCGCTTCCGCCGATGCGCTGGCGTCCGGCCCCTCGACCCGGAAGACCTTGCCCTGGTCAAGCCCTAGCTGGGACAGGCCCGCCTCGTCGTTCTGGGTGTCATTCCGGTCCGAGTCCCCAGCGGGCAGGTAGCGCTCGTCTCCCCACCAGACGTAGACCTGCGACCAATCCACCGCG
>JBKPKI010000162.1:0-6458 GCA_046731055.1 Actinomycetota bacterium
CGCCCCTCGTGCGGCGCGAGCGTCACGTAACAGCCGTAGAGGTCGTCGATGTAGCCCGCGGGCTCGCCGGTCATCATGTCGACGAGGGCGCTTCCAGGGCGGAGGTGACGAGACAGCACGGTGCCCGCGACCGGTGACGCCGAGAAGTTGAGCACCGTGATCTGGTCGCCCTTCTCGAGCCGGTGGACCATGACGAGCATCGCCTTGTTGGAGACCGGGGGGACGTCGAGCTGGGTGGCCGTGGCGATGCCGTAGTGCGCGCGCACGGCGAGGATGTCCCGGAGCCCGTTGATGAACGACGTCTCGTCGGCGAGCTGCGCCGGGAGCGGTCCGTAGAGCGTCGTGCCCTTCGGCATCTTGGACGCCGAGTGCCGCGCGTCAGGCTGGTAGTCCATGAGGTCGTAGGCCGACCGGTGGATCCATCGGGTGTCACCGTCGCGGATGAGGTCGCCCACCTGCCTCCGGTCCAGAGTCAGCGCGCCGACCAGGTCCCAGCCGGAGAGCGCGAAAACCCCTGGCTGCCAGGCGTTGTACATCGCCAAGAGCAGGTGGGCCCGCTTGATCGCCTCGACGTCCTCATCGTCGAGCTTCGTGAGGTCGCGGAGGCCCAGCGCCGCCGCGATGAGGGACGCCGTCGTCGACGAGATGCCGTTGGTCGTGAAGACCGCGTTATAGGGCCCGCGGTCGCCGGTCAGCCGTTCCACCAGCTCGCCTCGGATCGTCGTCGCCAGATCGGCTCCGGAGATCGGCCGCCGCCGGAAGGTGAAGGTGTCGCCGGCGTGCAGGGTCGCGAAATGCACCAGCTCGTAGGTCATCTCGTCGTGGTTCTGCAACGCGTGGACGAGTGACGCGGTGTCGACCCGGGCCTCCCGGGCGAGGTTCATCGTCAGCCGGAGGAACTCGGTGTCCTCCATGGCTAACGCGTGCTGGTATGCCGGCCGGTTGATGAAGTCGTACGACAGGTCGGCCCCGCGCCCCTGGGTGTTCTTGATGTCGTCGATGGTCAGGTTGAGCTCCTGGAAGGTGAACCCACCGACCTTGCGGACCATGCTCGCGATGAGCTGGTTGGCCGCCTCCGACAGCGGGTGGCCCTCGGACCAGGCCGGCCCGCCCTCCGAGCTCTTCTCCACCCCGAGGAACCCGTTGGCGTCGAGCCGCAACGCTCCGCTGCCGAGGTCGCCGATCGAGTGCAGCGCGTCGCCGATGACGAGTCGCATACCGGCGAAGGTCGGGTCCAACCAGTTCAGCGAGGGCTGGCCCTCCTTGAAGTAGTGGAGGTAGACCCAGCGGTGGTGCCGGCCGTCGGCTCCGAGCACCGGGGCCGTCGCCGACCAGTTGGTGTCCTTGATCCCTGGCTCGTGGAAGATCACCCGCTGCAGCTGTCCGATGATGTAGCCGCCCTTGGCCAGGCGGTCCTCGGTCTCGTGGTCGAGGTTCACCGAGTCGCGGCCGCGCGAGACCTTCGGGAGCAGGTGCCAGTCGTGCTCCGGGATCTCGACCATGTGGTAGATCCCGGGGTAGTCCTTGTACCCCATCTCGGCGAGCCGGAAGTCAGCTCCCTTGCCGGTGTGCCCGGGAACGATGTCGTCGATGATCATCCCGCCGTGCGCGGCCGCGACCTCGCACATGGTGCGGAACTCCTCCTCGGTGCCGAACGCCTCGTCGAACTGGGTGCTGATCCGGTCGAAGTGGCCGTCCACGCTGGGTGTGGTCTCCCAGCCGCTGATCCCGCCGGCGCGCTTGACCGGGCCGGTGTGGATCGCGGCGATCCCGATGGTCTGGAAGGCCTCCCAGAGGTCCTGGTCGCCCATCGTGCCGAGGAACGAGTGGCCGGGCTTGGTGATCAAGGAGATCGGGTATGCGGTGAACCACACCGGAGCCTTCTCGATGGCCGCGCGAGGGTCGGGGTCGGCGAACGGGTTCTGCCACATGCTGCCCTGGCCGGTGAACTGCTTGGCGAAGGCCTTGGCGTCGCCGAGCATCGACTCCTCGACGAGCCACTCGACGTACTCCTGGTTGTCACCGGACGCCGGTCCGTTGCCGGGACTGCGCCGCTGCCACGGCCACATCCGCAGCCGAGCTCGCGGTCGGAGCCGAGCGGGGCGGGCGGGATAGAACTGCTCGTCGTAGTTGACCTCCTCAGCCTGGACGTCCGCCTGACCGTCCACTGCGACGCCGTCGACGACCGGCTGACCCACCGTTCCGGAGAGCTCGTCGATCCGGACGTCCACGTCCTCCACGTCGGCCACGGGGTGACTCTCCTCCTGCTCTGGAAGGGCTCTGTTCTGCTGTCCCGCCATGCTGCCGCATCCTCCTCGCGATACGTGGGTTGGGTCGCCGGTTCACACAATCCACATGGCTGGCTCAGGGAAGCCGCATGGACGCGACCCGTGGAATCGGCAGCGGAGAGCGGCGAACCGGCCGGGCTCGGGACAGGTCGAGGAGGCCACGGTGATGACAGCGACACGGGACAGGCAGGCGGCGACCGCGCACCGGCGGCGAGGCGTCCGGCGAGTTCGAGCAGCGGGCGTCACTGCCTTGCTGGTCGGCACCGTGGCCTGCTCGGCGGCGCCGGCGCTCGCCACCGCCACGCTGGTCCGGGGCGGTGGTCCGGCCGGCGGTTTCGGTGGGTATCCGGCATCCGGCGGGTATGCGACGGCGGTTTCCCAGCCGGCGAACGCGCAGCAGTCCGCGGGGGTCGTCCTCATCGAGACCGTGCTGCCCTACGAGAACGCGAAGGCGGCGGGCACGGGCATGGTGCTCACCGCCTCTGGCCAGGTCCTGACGAACTACCACGTGGTCGAGGGCGCCGGCACGATCACGGTGACCGTCGCGACCACCGGACAGAGCTACTCGGCCACGGTGGTCGGGTCCGACGAGTCTGCCGACGTCGCGCTCCTCCAACTGACCGGCGCGGCCGGCCTCACCACCGTGAAGGCCGACGACGACCAGGCGCAGGTCGGTGACAGCGTGACCGCGGTCGGGAACGCGAACGGAACGGGTTCGCTCAGCGCCGCGTCTGGCACGATCTCGTCGCTCTCCGCGTCGGTGACCGCTGCGTCCGACGGGTCGTCGGGTTACGAGACGCTCTCGACGATGATCGAGACGACGGCCGACGTCGTGTCAGGGGACTCCGGCGGGCCGCTGTTCGACGCCGAGGGCGAGGTCGTCGGCATCGACACCGCGGCGTCCACGGGCGTGGAGATCGACGGCTATGCCATCCCGATCGACACTGCGCTCGCGGTCGTCGACCAGATCCGGTCGGGCACGGAGACCGGCACCGTCCACATCGGCCCGGCGGCCTTCCTCGGCGTCGAGATGAGCAGCAGCGCAACGAGATACGGCTCCGGCTACGACTACGCCCGGAAGGCCGGAGTCGCCGGGGCCACGGTCGGCGGCGTCGTGTCCGGTAGCGCCGCGGCGGGGGCTGGCCTCCTGGCCGGCGACCTCATCACCAGCCTGAACGGCCATCCGATCACCTCGGCCTCGGACGTCAGCGCGGCCCTGGTGGGTGCCAATCCGGGCGACCAGGTGACCCTGGGCTGGACCGACACCAGTGGCGGCTCCCACTCGGCCACGGTGACGCTCGGCACCAGCCCGGTGGCCTGACCGGCGGCTGAGCTGCAGGAACTTGTCGGACCGGTAAGTCGCGAGCGATCGACCACACCGGGTAGTAGGGAAGAAACATGAACGGGGCAATGCCCTGGACGATCGCGATTCCCATGCCGGCGCCGCGCGCCCAGCTCGTGCCGTAGAAGACACCGACGCCGACGGCGACGGCGACGACCCCGATGATCAGATGGATTCAACCCCACGCGGTCACGTTGAAGGAGAAGACGTGGCCCGCCGCGGCGACGTAGAACTGGATGCTGAAGACCGCGCCGAGCCCTTGAAGGACTTGGAAGACCACGGCGGTGATCAACAAGGCGACCGCGAAGTAGGTCACGTCTTCGGCCCACGCGGACTTCACCGCCGAGCGTTCGGTCATAGTCGTCTCCTCCTCAACGACGTGCGGAGCACTGTTCTCGGCCAGCGCGGCCCGGCCCGCACCGGGACTGATCACCCGCGCGAGGTGAGAAGTCGGAGGGGACGCATACGGTAGGCCTGGCCGATCCACGCAAGGAGGTCAGGGTGACGCGCCGGGGATGGCTGCTCTTCGCGACGCTGAGCGTTTGCTGGGGGATTCCCTACCTCTTCATCCGCATCGCCGTCACCGACCTCGACCCGCTGCATGTCGCGTTCGGGCGGACCGCCCTGGGCGCGCTGATCCTGCTGCCGCTGGCCCTGAGAGCTCGCGCCCTCACGCCGGTGCTGCGGCGGTGGAAGGTGCTCGCCGTCTACACCATGGTCGAGATCGTCGGGCCGTGGCTGCTGTTGGGCCACGCCGAGACGCGGCTCACCAGCTCGACCACCGGGCTGGTCATCGCGGCGGTGCCGATCGTGGCGGCAGTCATCCTCACCGTCCTGGGGCACGACCGGCTGGGCTGGCGACGCATCCTGGGACTGGTCGTCGGGCTGCTCGGCGTCGCGGTGCTGCTGGGGCTCGACGTGCACGCCGACGACGCCGTCGCGATCGGGCAGGTGCTGCTCGTCGTCCTAGGGTATGCAATCGGGCCGATCATCATCAGCAGGCAGCTGTCCGACCTGCCGTCGATCGGGGTGGTGACGGCGTCGTTGATCCTCGCCGCGGCGGTGTATGCGCCGTTCACGCCGCTCGTCGGGCGGCCGAACCTCACGGTGACGGCCGTGGCGTCGGTCGTGGTTCTGGCCGTCTTCTGCACGGCCATCGCCTTCCTCGTGATGTTCGCCCTCATCGCCGAGGCGGGCCCGGCGCGGATGACCCTGATCACCTACGTCAATCCGGCGGTCGCCGTTCTCTTGGGAGCACTGGTGCTCGACGAGCCGATCACCATTGGCCTGATCATCGGATTCCCGCTGGTGATCATCGGGTCCGTCCTCGGGACCTGGGGACGGGAGGCGCCGGCTCCGGACGCCACGGGCGCGGTGGTCGAGTGCGAGGACGTCCTCGTGGAGGACGAGAGGCCGCACCGCTAAGCCGGGGCGGCGTGGGCAGTGGTGTCTGCGCCGGCCCATCGGCGGGTCACAGGTTCCCCATGGGCGGGCGTCCGACGCTGGGGACATCCGGGCGCGGCATATCGGCGCTCGACCCCCGAAGAGCGCCGAGAAGCGCGAGGAGCGCAGATGACCACAGTCGCCCAGCGGCCCGAACCGTCGATCGCCGGACCACCCACAGCAACCGGGCGCGCCGTCATCGCATACTCCCCGCGCGTCCCAGCCTGGTGGCGGGACCTGGTCGGTGTCATGACCTGGGGGACCATGCTCGTCGTCGTCGCCCTCTGGGTCGGCGGCGGCAATCTCCAGGACCTCTCCGGCTGGGGCACCGGCGTCACCGCCGTCGGCCGACTCACCGGGCTGGTCGCCTCCGACCTCTTGCTGATCCAGGTCTTGCTCATGGCGAGGATCCCCGTGGTCGAGCGGGTCTACGGCCAGGACGAGCTCGCCCGCCGGCATCGGCTGGTCGGCTTCTGGTCGTTCAACCTCATGTGGGTGCACATCGTCGTCGTGACTCTCGGCTATGCGCTTCAGGCGCGCACCAACCTCGTCGCCGAGGCGTGGGACCTCGTGGTCGACTACCCGGGAATTCTTCTCGCCGTTGCGGGCGCGCTGCTGCTCGTGGTCGTCACGGTGACCAGCATCCGGAAGGCCCGGCGCCGGCTGCGGTACGAGTCGTGGCACCTGTTGCACCTGTACGCCTATCTCGGCGTCGGTCTCGCGCTGCCCCACCAGCTGTGGGCCGGCCAGGAGTTCATGTCCTCGACGCTGGCCGCCGCCTACTGGTGGACGCTCTGGGCGGCCGCAGCCGGAGCGGTCCTCGTCTGGCGCCTGGGCCTTCCGCTCTACCGCACCCTCTCGCACCGGCTGCGCGTCGTTGACGTGGTCCGAGAGAACGACGAGGCGGTCTCGGTCGTCATGACGGGGCGCCGTCTCGACCGGCTCCCGGTCGCGGCCGGCCAGTTCTTCATCTGGCGGTTCCTCGACGCGCCGGGCTGGACCCGCGGTCATCCGTACTCCCTCTCGGCGGCGCCGACCCACGACACGCTGCGGATCACCGTCAAGGACCTGGGCGACGCCAGCCGCGGACTGTCCCACGTCCGGCCCGGAACCCGAGCCGCCATCGAGGGACCCTACGGCCGCCTCCACGCCGGCGCCCGCAGCCGTCGCAAGGTCCTCCTCCTCGCCGGCGGCATCGGCGTGACCCCGCTCCGCGGGCTGCTCGAGTCGCTGCCACAGGAGGCCGGCGACGTCACCCTCGTCTACCGCGCCTCCTCCGAGGACGACCTCGTCCTCCGCTCCGAGATCGAGGCGCTCGCGGACTCACGCGGAGCCCGGGTCTTCTACGCAATCGGCCCGCGCGCCGCGAGTCGCCACTCGTGGCT
>JBKPKI010000163.1:0-8032 GCA_046731055.1 Actinomycetota bacterium
GGGATGTACTCGTGCGGGAACCACTCCTTGGCGACGCCGAGGTGCCGGTTGAGCTCTCCCTCGACGACCTGGTTCAGCTCGCGCAACAGATCGGTCTCGGACCAGGTCGTCGTCATGACCTGAGGTTACGCCTGCGTAGCCTTCCGGCATGGACCTGCCGATCGGCGTGACGACCAGACCGCTTCGACTTGAGGACGCTGAGCCGGTCTCCGAGCTCCTCGCTACCTCAGAGGAGCATGACGTCGGCAAGGCGGCCATCGACGTCGAGGACATCGTCAGCCACTGGCAGCGGCCGAGCTTCGACCTCGCCGCGCAGGCGATCGGCGTGGTCTCCAGCGACGAGCTGGTCGCCTTCGGCGAGGTGTCGAAGGGCCGGTACGCGGAGGCGACGGTCGCGCCATCGTGGCGCGGTCGCGGCATCGGGACGTGGCTCGCGGCGTGGACCCAGGCCGAGGCGCGTCGTCAGGGCGGTTCGCTCGTCGGTATGCCGGTACCTCGCGGGAGCGACGGCGACCGGCTGCTCGAGTCACTGGGGTACCACGTGGCGTGGACGGCGTGGGTGCTCGAGCTGCCCCCGCGCGCGGCAATCGAGCCGCAACCATTGCCGGACGGGTATGCGGTGCGGGCCTTCCAGCCGGGCGAGGAGCGGGCGGTCTACCAGGTCGTCGAGGACGCCTTCAACGAGTGGCCGGACCGGACACCGAATGCCTTCGAGGACTGGGAGGCGGAGGTGGTACGACGGCCGGGATTCGAGCCGTGGCACCTTCGCGTCGTCGCCGACCCGTCGCGTAAGGTCGTCGGCGTCGGGTGGGTGCTGCCCAGCCGGGACAGCGGGTACGTCATGTCGCTCGCCGTGCGCAAGGACCAGCGGGGGCGCGGCCTGGCGCGGGCGCTGCTCGTCGACTGCTTCGAGGTGTCGCGGGGTGCCGGCATGGCCCGCGCCGAGCTGTCGACCGACTCCCGCACCGGGGCGCTCGGGCTCTACGAAAGGGTCGGCATGGAGATCACCCAGACCTGGCTGCACCGCGCCATCGCCGTGTGACCCGCCCATCCGACCGGACTCCGATCCTTCCGGCCGGTCCGCACCCGAGCTCAGTTCCTTCCGTGGAATTGGGTCTGAGCGCCTCAGAACACGGCAACAACTGAGTTCGGTCAGGAAGCGGGCGGCAACCGACGGTCAGTCGCAGACGGCGCCCTTGCTGGCGCTGCCGACCAGCCGGTGGTACTTGCCCAGGACGCCGCGGGGGTACTTCGGCGGCGGAGGCATGAATCCCTCGCCGCGGCGGGCCAGCTCGTCCGCGGGCACGTTGACGTCGAGCGTCGCCTTGGCGACATCCAGGGTGATCGTGTCACCGTCCCGCACGAAGGCGATCGGCCCACCGTCGACCGCCTCCGGCGCGACATGGCCGACGCAGAGCCCGGTGGTCCCGCCGGAGAACCGGCCGTCGGTCAGCAACAGCACGTCCTTGCCCAGCCCCGCGCCTTTGATTGCCCCCGTCACGGCGAGCATCTCGCGCATCCCCGGCCCGCCCTTCGGTCCTTCGTACCGGATCACCACGACGTCCCCCGGCTTCAGCGAGCCCGACTCGACCGCGTCCATCGCCGCCCGCTCGCCGTCGAACACGCGCGCCGTACCGGTGAACACGTCCTCGTCGAACCCCGCCGACTTGACAACGGCGCCCTCCGGTGCGAGCGAGCCGGTGAGGATGGTGATCCCGCCGGTCTTGTGGATCGGGTCCTGGAGGGCGCGGACCACCTTGCCGTCCGGGTCGGGCGGGTTGATGCCGGCGAGGTTCTCCGCGACGGTCTTGCCGGTCACGGTCAGGCAGTCTCCGTGGAGCAGGCCGGCGTCGAGCAGCGCCTTCATGACGACCGGCACGCCGCCGACGCGGTCGATGTCGGTCATGACGTAGGCGCCGAACGGCTTGACGTCAGCGAGGTGCGGCACCCGACCGCCAACCCGCCGGAAGTCGTCGATGGTGAGGTCGACGTCGGCCTCGTGCGCGATGGCGAGCAGGTGCAACACCGCGTTGGTCGATCCGCCGAAGGCCATGACGACGGCGATGGCGTTCTCGAAGGCCTCCTTGGTCATGATCTGTCGCGCGGTGATTCCTTGCCGCAGCAGCTCGACAACCGCCTGACCGGACTTGCGCGCGAACCCGTCCCGTCGCCGGTCGGTCGCCGGCGGAGCCGCGGAACCCGGGATGGACATCCCGATCGCCTCGGCCACCGAGGCCATGGTGTTCGCGGTGTACATGCCGCCGCAGGCGCCCTCACCCGGGCAAATGGCTCGCTCGATCGCGTCGACGTCCTCGCGGGACATCTTCCCGGCGGCGCAGGCGCCAACCGCCTCGAAGGCGTCGATGATGGTCACCGTCCGCTCCGAGCCGTCGGAGAGCTTGGCGATCCCCGGGAGGATGGAACCCGCATACAGGAACACCGACGCGAGGTCGAGCCGCGCGGCCGCCATGAGCATCCCCGGCAGCGACTTGTCGCAGCCGGCCAGCAGGACCGAGGCGTCGAGCCGCTCGGCCATCATCACCGTCTCGACGGAGTCGGCGATCACCTCGCGCGAGACGAGCGAGAAGTGCATCCCCTCGTGGCCCATGGCGATCCCGTCGGAGACCGAGATGGTCCCGAACTCGAGGGGGTACCCGCCCGCGGAGAACACTCCGTCCTTGACCGCGCCGGCCAACCGGTCGAGCGACAGGTTGCACGGCGTGATCTCGTTCCACGAGCTGGCGACGCCGATCTGCGGCTTGGCGAAGTCGTCGTCGCCCATCCCGACGGCCCGGAGCATCCCACGGGCGGCGGTCTTCTCGAGACCGTCGGTGACGTCGCGACTGCGCGGTTTGAGGTCTGGCGTCGTCGGCATGGGGCGAGCGTACGCGCGTGTCCACGCCCTGAGACCGGCGTCTCGGCCGCGTTGGTATCCGGGTAGTTGCCGGCTACGGCTCGGGCACCGTTGCGCCGGTCGGGTCCACCTCGCCCTTCGGCACCGCGGTCTCGAAGAGCGGGGCCGCGACGGCAGCGATGGCTCCGCCGACGAGCGGCGCGACGATGAACACCCAGAGGTGGGCGAGCGAGTCCCCGCCGTTGAAGAGCGCAGGTCCGATCGAGCGAGCCGGATTCACGGACGTCCCGTCCAGTGGGATGCCGACGAGGTGGATGGCCGTGAGGACCAGGCCGATGGCCAGTCCGGCGAAACCGGGAGCCGCCGCGCGGCTCGTGACCAGCAGCACGACGAAGACCAGCAGGAAGGTCAACAGCACCTCGATGAGCAGCGCGCCTCCCAGGGAGACCGTCTTGCCGTAGTCGTTCGTGCCGAGGGCACCGGTCTGGTCGGTGACGCCGCCGAAACCGGAGACCATGAGCTTGAGGAGGGCGGCGGCCACGATGGCTCCGAGCACCTGTGCGATCCAGTACGCCACGGCCTCACCGCCGGTGATTCCCTTGCGCAGCAGCACTCCGAGGGTGACCGCCGGGTTGACGTGGCAGCCGCTCACCGGTCCGATGGAGTAGGCCAACGCCAACAGGACGAGTCCCCCCCGGTGCGTGAGCCGTCAACGAAGTGGTCCGTCGCGCGGCAGTCTAAGAGCAAGCACCACGTCGGTCACGGCAGTAACACGCCGCTAACCGCGGCAGACGTGGAACCGCTCCAGGCTGCAGTCCCCGTGCTCGAGATCCGACCACTCGCCGGGAAAGCGCAGCACGGCGAGCCCGCAGGAGGGAAAGCCCTCTCCCATCGCCACATGAGCGTCGTGCGAGCCCTGGCCGTCGCTGAGGCCGCTGGCCAGGTCGGGGATGGACGGTGCGTGCCCGACGACGACGAGTGTGCGGACCTCTCCCGCGTCCTCGCGGATCGTCTCGAGGACGCCGGCGGAGCCGTTCTGGTAGACCGCGCGTCGATATTCGACGAACTCGGTATGCGCGCCGCCTCGGGCCGCGTACTCCCAGGTCTGCCGGGTCCGCTTCGACGTCGAGCAGATGACGAGCTCGGCGACGACGCCCTGGTCGTGCAGCCATCGCCCCGCGGCCGTCGCGTCGCGTCGACCGCCGTCGGTGAGCTCGCGGTCGTGGTCGGGCTTGCCTGGGACCTGCTCGGCCTTGGCGTGGCGCAGCAGGACCAGCGTGCGGTCGTCGCTGACTCGGCTCATACCTGCACAGGATGCTCGCACCCGGATCGGGAGTCGAGCGTCCGGATTTGCGGACGCTCGACTCCCGACCCATCCGCCCGCGGGTAGCGGCCTTCAGGGCGCCAGCCAGATGCAGGTCGGCGCTCCCAGATCTATCCGGCGCCTATCGGTCTTACGCTCGGGAGGTGGACGTTGTGGGCACCACTCGCGCCCAGCCCCTCGTCGACGTTCCCGCGGGACGTCCGGTCGACCGCGCGTGGGTCGACGAGGCGGTCCGGCGCATCAGCGCCGACGCCAACCGCAGCGCGGACACCCATCTGGTCCACGTGACGCTGCCCGACGGCTGGGACGTCGATCTGTACCTCAAGGATGAGTCGACCCACCCGACCGGCAGCCTCAAGCACCGCTTGGCGCGCTCGCTGTTCCTCTACGCGATCTGCAACGGCGACATCGGTCCAGGCACCACCGTGACCGAGGCGTCGAGCGGCTCGACCGCGGTGTCCGAGGCCTACTTCGCACGGATGCTGGGACTGCCGTTCGTCGCAGTGATGGCCCGGACGACCAGCCCCGAGAAGATCGCCCTCATCGAGCGCGAGGGCGCTACCTGTCACCTCGTCGACGACCCGGCCGCCGTATACGACACGGCGCGGGCCATCGCCAACGCGACGTCCGGTCACTACCTCGACCAGTTCACGTTCGCCGAGCGGGCCACGGACTGGCGCGGCAACAACAACATCGCCGAGTCGATCTTCGAGCAGATGACTCACGAGCGTCACCCGGTGCCGGCCTGGGTTGTCGTCGGCGCCGGGACGGGCGGGACCAGCGCGACGATCGGCCGGTTCGTGCGCTACCGCGGTCTGGCCACCCGGGTCGCGGTGGTCGACCCCGAGAACTCCGCGTTCCTCCCCGCCTTCGAGGAACGGTCGACCGCGGGCGCGCGGGGCTCACGGATCGAAGGCATCGGCCGGCCCCGCGTCGAGCCGAGCTTCGTGCCGACCGTCGTCGACCGGATGCTGGGCGTGCCTGACGCGGCCTCGATCGCCGCCATGCGGTTCCTCCAGACGCATACCGGCATCCGCGCCGGGGGGTCTACGGGCACGAATCTCTACGGCGCTCTGCGGATCGCCTGCGAGATGCGCGCCGCCAGGCAGGCCGGCAGCATCGTCACCCTCATGTGCGACCCACGGGAGCGCTACGTGCGGACGTATGCCGACGACCGCTGGCTCGCCGAGCAGGGACTGGAGCTCGACGCATACCTCGACGTCCTCGACCGAGCCTGGACGACCGGGGAGTGGACCGGCTGACGCGGTCGCCGCGTCGGAGGAGTCAGGCGGACACGACGTTCTCAAGCGGCTGACCCAATGCGTATGCGGTCAGCTGGCTCTTCACCAGCGCCACCGCGCGCGGACGGAAGGCCGTGCTGGCTCCGCCGACGTGCGGCGAGATCAGGACGTTAGGGGTGCTCCAGAACGGGTGGTCCGGAGGCAACGGCTCAGGGTCGGTGACGTCCACCGCCACGCGCAGCCGTCCGCTGGCCGCCTCGGCGACCAGCGCGTCGGTGTCGGCCACCCGGCCGCGGGCTACGTTGACCAGGAGGGCGCCGTCCTTCATCCGGCTCAGGAACTCGCGGTCGACCAGGCGCACCGTCGCCTCGGTGAGCGGCGTGATGACGACGACGACGTCGTGTATCGGCAGCAGTTCGGGCAGGGCGTCGATGCCGTGGACGGTGTCGACCAGGTCGTCGCCGTCGTGCGGCCGGCTGGCCACGGCGGTCAGCTCGACCTCGAAGGGCAGCAGCCGCCGGGCGATCGCCCGCCCCACCCGGCCGTAGCCCACGACGAGCACACGCCGGTCGGCCAGCGCCGGCCAGATCCGGATGGGGATCCAGTCGTGCTGGTCCTGGGCGCGGACGAAGTCGGGGACGCCCCGCAGCGAGGCGAGGATCAGGGTGAGCGTGAGCTCCGCAGTGGACGCATCGTGAATCCCGCCGCCGCTGCACAGGGTGACGCCCTCTGGGAGGTGCGGGGTGACGTTGTCGTAGCCAGCGGTGAGCAGCTGCACGAGATCGAGCTGTGGCAGGGTGTCGAGCAGCTCCAGGCGCTGATGCGGATCGAGGTATGGCGGCACGACCACAGCGATCTCGTCCGCTCGCGGATGCGGCCCGTGGATGTCCCACCTCACGAACTCCAGGCCGGGTACCTCACCGGTGTCCGCCACCCAGGACGCGTCGGGCATCGTCACGAGGGCCATCCGGCGAACCTATCGGGCCGAGTTCGCGTTGAGCGGGTATGCCTGGCGCCCTCCGACTGCCCCAGACCGGTCCCCTGTCTCGCCGCGCCGTTCTCGGCGCCGGTGCCCTCGGCGCGCTGGCCCTCGCGGGGTGCAGCACAACCGGCTCTGGTTTTAGCGCGAGTGGAACGACGTCCAGCGCGACCTCATCCAACTCGTCGAGCTCGACGACGTCCGGCTCGACGACGTCCGGAACCTCCGCACCGTCAGCGACGCGGGCCGCAGTTTCCGCTCCAGCCGACGTCGGGACCGGGCTCGAGGTGCCATGGAGTGGAGCCGTGCTGCCCGACGGCGCGGTGCTGGTCAGCGAACGCGATAGTGCCCTGGTCAAGCGGATCCCGCCTGGCGGCGGCGGCGTGGAGACGGTCGGAACCGTCCAGGGCGTCGACCCCGGCGGGGAGGGCGGCCTCCTCGGGCTGGCCATCGACCCGGCGACGTTCGCGACAAGACCGGTGCTCTACGCATACTTCACCGCGGGCTCCGACAACCGGGTCGTGACGATCGCGTGGGACGGCGGCCGGTTCGGCGCTCAGAATACGATCATCACCGGCATCCCGAAGGGCAGCATCCACAACGGCGGCCGGCTCAAGTTCGGGCCCGACGGGTTTCTCTACGTCACCACCGGAGAGTCCGCTCGGACTGGACTGGCGCAGGACCTGAACAGCCTGGGCGGCAAGATCCTGCGCGTCACGACGGCCGGTGAGCCGGCGCCCGGAAACCCCTTCCGCGGCTCGCGGGTGTGGACGTACGGGCACCGCAACGTGCAGGGCATCGCCTGGAGCGCGAACGGTCAGATGTGGGCGAGCGAGTTCGGCCAGAACACCTGGGACGAGCTCAACGTCATCACGCCCGGGTCGAACTACGGGTGGCCCGATGTCGAGGGCATCGCCGGTCAGAACGGCTTCATCGACCCCGTGCGGCAGTGGACGACGGACGAGGCGTCGCCGAGCGGCATCTGCATCGGTCCTGACGGGGCGGTCCTCATGGCGGCGTTGCGTGGCGAGTCGCTGTGGAAGATCCCGGTGAACAGGGACGGGAGCACCGGTGAGCCGCAGCGACTGCTGAACGGTCAGTACGGGCGGCTGCGGGACGTATTTGTCGGGCCCGACGGCAACGTCTGGATCATCACCAATAACACGGCCCGCGGCGAGCCCCGGGACGGCGACGACCGGATCGTCAAGCTGCCGCAGTCACTGACCGGCTGAGCGGTTCTAGGCTGGCCACGCCGGCCAACGCGGCCGCGCTCGGGCGACGAAGGGTTAAGCCATATGTCGGAGATCGACGAGATCCTCAACCAGGTGCCGATGGACCAGGTTGCCGCCGCCCTCGGCGTCGACCAGACCGAGGCGGAGGAGGCGACGCGGACTGCCATCCCCGCGCTGCTCGGCGGGATGCAGGCCAATGCGGCCGACCCGGCGGGAGCGGCGTCGTTGACCAGTGCGGTGGCGCAGCACGACACGTCTGCACTGGGCGCCGACCTCGACCAGATCGACACCCACGACGGGCAGCGGATCGTCCAGAACGTCTTTGGTGACCAGACGTCGGATGTCGTGGCGCGCCTCGGCGGGGCCACGCCCGGCGCGGGCTCGGGCATCATCCAGAAGCTG
>JBKPKI010000164.1:0-8834 GCA_046731055.1 Actinomycetota bacterium
GCGCAGCGCGACCCGCTCGTCGAGTACCAGCGCGAAGGCTTTCTGCTCTTCGAAGCGATGATGGACGGGATCAAGGAAGAGTCCGTCGGGTACATCTTCAACGTCGAGGTCCAGGTCGAACCGCAGGACGCCGTGGCGCCGACTGTCCAGCCGATGACGGTGAGCGACATGGTCGGTGGGCTCGCCGCGGAGCCGGCTGCCCAGGACGCAGTCACCAGCCGGTCGAACGGTGCGTCCGCGCCGGACGGCCGAGTTGACGGTCGGCCCCACGAGCCCGTGCCCACGGGTGCGCGGGTGCCCGCGGCCTTCTCGGCCAAAGGGCTTGGCGGACCGGGAGCCCGGCAGCTCCGGTACACCGCGCCGAGCGACGACGGATCGGTCGCGGAGCGCAACGTCTCCGAGGACGGCTCGGCTGGTCCGAGCTCGAATGGGGCGCCGCAGACCCGGTCCGGCAACCGACCGCCCAAGCGGTCCTCCAAGAAGGCCCGTCGCCGCGGCAAGTAGCCGAGCCGTCCCGACCGAGCTCACCAGTTCTCGCCAGGTCCGATCCCTCTCCGACCGGACTCAGATTCTTCCCGGTTTGAGGCGGTGAAACGTCTCAGACAGGGCAACATCGTGGTTCGGTCGCGTAGAGGCCGGGAGGATCTGCGTCTGCTCAGGCCACCCGACGACTACCCGACGACGAGGTCGGTGACGACCCAACGGTGGTCCACGCCGGCCAGGCGCATGGCCATGGCGCGCAGCCGGTCGGGATGGACCACCACGACGCTGACCTCCACGACGCCGTCGGCGATGTCGCAGACTCGGGTCCGGCGGACGACCGGCCGGCGGCCTTGCTGCAGGCCGCGGCGGGCTGCCACGAGCGATCGCCGGGCCAGCACCGCATACACCTCGGGGCTCGTCCAGCGGATGACTTGCGGCGCCGGCCGGGCGCCGGCCATCACCTCGACGAGCGCCTGGGCGAGCTGCGGTGCGAACCGCGTCGGATCGGGCAGGTCGCTGGACCGCGATCGCTGACGGCCGAAATATCGGTCGTCCTCAGGCGTGTAGTCGATAGCGAGCGAGTCCTGGACATAGGGCGACTCGGTCGTCGTCATGGCCGCGACGACCTCCTCGTACGAGATCACCGGTGGGTCGGCCCCGGGGAGCGGGAGCACGCGCAGGGGCTCGTATGCGGTCATGACGACGCTCCAGAGGTTGGGACGGTCAGGACCTGACCGGCGCGGATGAGGTTCGGGTTGGAGCCGATGACGGTGCGGTTCGCGGCATACCAGCGTGGCCATTCACGCGCGACCTGCAGCGGGCTCGCCTGGGGACCGATATGCCTGGCGGCGATGGCCCACAGCGTGTCGCCCCGAACCACGGTGACGGTGCGGGAGGCGGTGGAGGACGTCGTATGCGGCGCCGGGCCGAGTGGTCCTAGCCCCGGTGTCGTGGCGGGGCTGTTCACCGGGCGACCGGCGGCCGGGGACGTAGCTGCCGGCGCCGGCAGACCCGCGCCGAACCCCGGGTCGGGTGCCGTCACGGTCGCCGACGTGGGCACGGCGCCGGCGGGGTCGGGGGCCCTTGCGTCGGCCACCGGCTGCGATGTGGCCACTCCGAAGCTTGGGTCCGGAGCCGGTGTAGCCACGGCTTGGCTGGTGGTCTCCAGCGATGGATGTGGCTGCGGTCCGGCCGAGTGGGCGACGGGTATCGGTGCCGTCGCCAGCGCCGTCCCGAGGAGCACCGCGATAGCGCGGCGCAGCACCGCCGGGGCGACTCGAGCCGCCGCTGCTCCAGCGAGGCGACCGACGGCACCGGGTGCCCCGGCGAGGGCCGCCAGCAGGATGCCGAGCCCGAGCCAGGCGAGAAGGACCGCGCTCCCAGCCGCGGCGCCCACGACGATCAGGTCGTCGGGGGCCTCTGGTCCGCTCGTCGTGACCGTTTCAAGCGCGTCCGCTGCCGCGAACCAGCAGAGTCGTAGTCCGGCGGCGCAGAGGACGAGAGCGGCGGTCGCGACGGCCCCCGACCGCACGCTCCAAGCCCTCGGTCGAGCATCCACCGACCCTCCTAGGGCGCGTTTACATAAGTTTACATATATTTACGCGTATTTAACTGCTTGTCAACGCTGATGGCTACACTCCTCTCCGTGCGGTGGGAGCGCCTCTTCGCGGACCTTGAGGCGCAGCTTTCCTCTGACGAGGCGCGCGAGCTCGCGGCTGAGGTGGCCGATCGCACCCGCCGTGAGCGGGCCTTGGTCGGTATGCACGAGCGGTTCGCCGCGGCGGTCGACCGGTCCGTGGTGGAGATGCGCGTCGCCGGCGTCGGCCTCCTGCGCGGTCTCGTTACCGGGAGCGGGCCCGACTGGGTGCTGCTGGACCACCGCGCCGAGCATCCCCTCACCGTCGTGCCGCCATCAGGAGCCCAGCGGCGCGTCGATCGCCCGGTCCTGGTGGCCACCGCGGCCATTCGATCGGTGACGGGGCTCGCCGGGGCCGAGCACACCGGCGCGGTCGCCAAGGGGTTCGCGCTCGGTTCCGCGCTGCGCGCGGTGAGCCGGGACCGCGCAGTGGTCGACGTGGTCGATGTCGAGGGGAGCGTTCTCACGGGCACCATCGACGGTGTCGGTCAGGACTTCGTCGAGGTCGCGGAGCACTCCGCCGATCTTCCGCGCCGCGCGGAGAACATCCTCGGGGTGCGGGCGGTCCCGTTCGCCGGCATTGCGGTCGTGCGCCGCCGCTGACGCGAAGGAACGGGGGGCTGGTCCTCCGCGTCAGCGGGGGAGATGGGACGGGTGGTTAGACGATCATTAGCGGGTCAGACGATGTCATCGGTGCCCGTGCCGAACGGGTGGGCAGCAACGAACTGGCGGGTCTCGGAGTACATGCGCTGGATGTAGTTCTCCAGCTCGGTCGTCTCCACGCGCCATTGGCCACGACCACCGACCTTGATGGCCGGAAGCTCACCGGACCTGACCAGGGCGTAGGCCTGGGCGGCGGAGATGTTGAGGATCTCGGAAACCTCGGTGAGCTGAAGGAAGCGCTGCGTGGGCATGCTGGGGTTAGTCCTCGCTTCGGATGATCACGTGGTGGGCCGGGGGTCTCCCGACCTCGCCACTCGGACACAAGTCGGCGTTCTTTACCGGCTCTTTACTGTAGGCGATGAGTCCCCTCCGCGCGTCTACTCTTCCACAACGAGTATCCCAACTGGCAGGTTCTCCACAGCCACGAGATGCAGGTGACCCGCCCGCAGGCGGTCGGCCAGTATTGGACGCGCACCGCCTCAGCGCGGAATCACGCAGGGAAATACAGGGCGAGAAGGAGAAGGCGTGGCTCAGCTGCCCGAACCGACGGCAAAGCGCCTACAGCGACCGTCGTGGCGGGACGCCCGACTTCTCGTCGGGCTCGTCCTTGTCCTTCTCGGCACGGCGCTCGGGGCCCGGATCATCGCCAGCTTCGACGACACGGTCCCGATGTATGCCGCGTCCACGGGCATCCGGCCGGGTGACCACCTCAGCTCCGACAAGGTGCACCGCGTCGACGTCCAGCTCGGTGACCAGACGTCTCGCTACTTGTCGGCCCGTTCGGCCGTCCCGGACGACAGCTATGCGCTGCGCGAGATCCCCGAGGGCGAGCTCGTCCCCACCTCCGCGGTGGGCACCAGTTCCGCGGTCGCCGTGCAACCGGTCACCGTCGAGGTCGACGCCAACTCCGCCCGCGGGTTGCCCGCCAACGCCGTCGTCGACGTCTGGGTGAGCCCGAGGGATCCGCAGTCGACACAGGAGCGCTACCTCGAGGCGACGCTTGCCCTCGAACGGGTCAGCGTCTCGCCGGTCAACCAGGACCCAAGCCGGTTCGGTGCAGTGGCATCGAGCATGGCGGTCCAGCTGCGAGTGCCGCGCGACAAGGTCGCGGAGATCATCGCCTCCGTCGACCGGCAGTCGCGCTTCACTCTTGTCCCGGTCCCCGGCCAAGGCACCTCGTGACCGACGTCCTCACCGCGCTCGGCAACCGCTGGGACAGCCGGGTGGCGACCCTGCTCGGGGCGTCGCACGAGGTCACCATCGTCCGTCGTTGCGCCGACCTGCCCGACCTCGTCGCCACCGCGGCCGCCGGCCTCGGCACCGTTGCCCTCGTCTCCAGCGACTTGCGCGGTCTCGACCTGACGGCCGTGATGCAGCTGCGGTCGGCGGGAGTCACGGTGGTGGGCATCGCGGCTCAGGGCGACGAGGAGTCGGAGCGGCGGTTGCTCCAGCTCGGCATCGCTCGGGTCGTCCGGGGAAACGCGGAGCTCCCCGAGTTCGAAGCGGCCCTGACTGCGGAGGCCGCCGACCCCGCGTTCGACGCCTTCGAGCGAGAGCTCGACGCCTTGCCTGGGAACGGGCACGTCGCAGAGCCGAGCGGTATGCGAGGGCTGGACTCCTCACCCGACGGTCCGGCCGGCGGAGTTCGGGATCTCCCCGAGGACGGGCCGCAGGACGACGTGCGCGGCGGACCGTTCGACAGCGACACCGGCCGAGTGGTCGCCGTTTGGGGCCCGACTGGCGCTCCGGGCCGAACCACGATCGCGGTGACGCTGGCGACCGAGCTGGCCGGTCTGGGCATTCCCACAGTGCTCGTCGACGCCGACACCTACGGCGGCTCCGTGGCTCAGGCGCTCTCGTTCCTCGACGAGGCGCCAGGCATCGCGGCGGCGACGCGGGCCGCCGACCAGGGCACGCTCGACCTGCCGACCTTGGCCCGAATGGCGCCCACGGTGACCGGTGGCCTGCGAGTGCTCACCGGCATACCCAAGGCGGAGCGGTGGCCGGAGATCCGGCCGGCTGCCCTCCAACGGGTCCTCACCGTCTGTCGGTCGCTGGGTCAGGTTGTGGTCGTCGACTGCGGGTTCAACCTCGAGGAGGACGAGGAGTTGAGCTACGACACCATGGCGCCGCGGCGCAACGCGGCCACGCTGACCACTCTCGCTGTCGCCGACGAGGTCGTCGTAGTCGGTGGTTGCGACCCCGTCGGCCTACAGCGTCTGGTTCGGGGGCTCCAGGAGCTCGGGACCGTCCAGGCGCCGGCGCCGACGGTCTGTGTGAACCGGGTCCGCCCGGGAGCGGTGGGATCTCATCCGGAGCGGCGAGTCTCCGAGGCCCTGTCACGGTTCGCCGGCGTGACCGACGTGCTCTTCGTGCCCGATGACCCCGCCGCCCTCGACACGGCCCTCCTGGAAGGGCGCGCGCTGGCCGAATGCGCGCCACAGTCCCCGGTGCGCCCGGCGGTGCGGGCAATCGCCGAGAAGGTCGCCGGTGCCCCCGTTGGAGGCAGCCGGCGCCGCCGACGCACGCTGCGGGTCAGCCGCTGAAGAGCAGCGACAGACCGCCCACCGTGTAGCCGATCATCAACACCATGAGCGGTACCTGGCCGACGACCGCGGCTCGGTGCGGAAGGACGCGGATGGCCCGCTCGTGCGCCACGACCACCCCGAGAACGTGACCGACGACGATCGCTCCCGCCTGGACCACGGCGACCAGGGTGGGCTGGATCGGCCAGGCCCACGGCACGACGCCGGCGGTTCCGAGCCAGTCGGCGCCGACGCCGAGCGGGTCGCTCAACAGCGACAGCGTGCGTGGTCCCTGGAAGACGAGCAGCGAGTAGTAATGGGCGACAAGGTATCCAGCCGCGATGGGCAGCAGCGAAGGCGCCAGATCCCCCGCCATGCCGCGAACCGGCAGGTGCGAGAGCCAGGCGGACACGGCAGTGGCCAGATGCAGCGCCCCGCCCACGAGGACGACCACGCCGAGCAGGGTCGCGGTCCGGACCACGTCTGGCGCGGCCGTGGACTGGACCCAACCCGCATACCGGATGTCGGCCGTGAGGCTGTCGTAGGCCGTGCCGCCCAGCATCACCGCGGCCGTCGCCAGCAACCCACGCCGTGGTGCGAGCAGGCTCGGGCCGTGCACCGGAGTCCGCAGCACCAGGCGTCCGTCCGGACGCCGCCCGAGTGGTGACAGCTGGCCGTAGAGCCGCGAGAGCACCTCGAACGGGTCACCCTCACGGAACCATCGCTCACCGAAGGTCAGCGACCCCACGACGCTGATCAGGACGAAGAGGCCGACGGCGATCCGGAGCACGAGCAGCGTGGTCCGGTCCGGCGCCACCAGTTCGAGCCAGGTGAAGGCGAAGAGACCGGCGGCGGCCGGCCAGAAGCCCAGGTCGACGTCGGTCAGCGTGAAGTCCCGAGGGATGCGGGCCAGGGCGGCGATGCCTCGGTGCAACCAGCGAACGGGGTTGAGGATCGCCCACACCGCTCCGAAAATGAGGGAGAGCAACGGCATCCCGACCCAGAGCCAGACGTAGACGACGTAGGGCACCGGGTTGTTCGCGTTGTCCCGCCCGAATACCAGCGCCAACAGCACCCAGCCGGTGAGCAGCAGCGACAACCCGGCCAGCAGCCCTCGGAACCATCGGGCGTCGAGGACCGACTGGACAGCGACTGGCAGCTGCCACCCGTCCTCCGGCCGCAACCGCGGCTCCCGCCAGAGGAACGCCAGGCCGACGAACGACGCGAGCAGCGCCAGCGCCGCCCCGATGACCAGCGCCTCGAACGGCAACGGCAGGTCCGAACGGTTGCCGACCCCGTGAGCCGGCAGGGCGACCGGGGCGGCCGCGATGAGGTTCGCGGAGAGGTATGCGGCAACGCCCGCCGGGGCGCTCACCTCACCGCACGGCCACGGTGAGCAGCGTCAGCGCGGGTTCATGCAGCTCGACCTCGAAGACGCCGGGATCCTTTGCTGCGAGGTTGACCTGCGTGGGAACCCCGGCCTTGACCGGGACCTCCACCTCGAAGCCGTGAGCGTGCAGCTCGTCGTCGTGGTCGCTCGTGACCGTCAGGGTCAGCGTTTCGCCGAGCGGCAGGTCCACCTGGGCCGGTGACGGCGTCACCGTACGGCCCTTGACGGTGATCGCGATCGTGCGACCCGGCACGGCCGTCGCCGTCCCGTTCCTCGCCGTCGTCGTCGTGGTTGGCGGCATGGAGGTCGTCGTGGTCGTCGTGGTCGTTGTGGTCGTCGAGGAGCTGGTCGTCGGCGTCGTCGCCGCCGGAGTAGGCGAGCCGCCCGAGCACCCCGCGAGGGTCAGCGCCGCCGTGGCGACGATCGCAGCAATGGGGAGCCGACGCATACCCCGAGTTCCTTTCATTCGCTGTCGTGCCCACGCGTGTGAGCGGCGTCGCCATCGTAGGGAGCCCGGTCTGCGACGATGTGCAGGTGTCCGACCGGCTCAGCTCCCTCGACGCCTCGCTGCTCTACCTCGAGGAGCCGACCACGGTCATGCACGTCGGCAACGTCATGGTGTTCGACGAACCGGAACGGGCGGGAAGTTCCGACGGCCTCTTCGACTACGCGGAACTGGTCGCCCTCATCTCCGCCCGGATCGCCCACCTGCCGAGGTACCGGCAGAAGGTCCGCGAAGTGCCCGGCCGGCTGGCCAACCCGGTCTGGGTGGACGACGAGTCGTTCGACATTACCTACCACGTCCGCCAGGCCGCTCTGCCGAGGCCCGGCACCGACGAGCAGCTCGAGGAGTTCGTCGCCCGGATCCAGCAGCGGCCGCTGGACCGCAGCCACCCGCTCTGGGAGGTCTACCTCGTCGAGGGGCTGGAGCACGACCGCTTCGCCGTGGTGACCAAGACCCATCACGCGCTCGTCGACGGCGCAGTGGCGCTCGACATCGCCCAGCTTGTCGTGCGCGACCGGCCGGGGTTCGACGAGGACGTCGTTGACACCTGGCGGCCTCGGCACGAGCCCAGCGACCTGCAGCTGGTGGCCGGCGCGGTGACCGACGCCGTCTTCATGCCGGGACAAATCGTCGACTCGGTGCGCGGCAACGTCGACGAGGTCCGCGAGGTCGCGGGCCGCATCCTTCAGGGCGTGGGCTCGCTGGTCTCGACCGTGGTGCGTGGCGCGGCTCGGCCGGCCCCGACGTCACCGCTCAACGTGGAGATCGGTGCGGCACGCCGGTTCCTCATGGTGGGAACCGATCTGGACGACTACCGCAAGGTGCGGTCACGGCTCGCTCGCGGTGCGTACGCCGACGACGTCACCATCAACGACGTGGTCCTCGCCACCGTCGCCGGTGCCTTCCGCGCCTGGCTGCTGACCCGTGGGGAACCGGTCCATCCGAGCTCGGTGGTCCGGTCGATGGTCCCGGTGAGCATCGAGGGCAACGGGTTCGAGACGACGACGTCGGCGGCGCACCGACTGACCGCCTGCTTCGTCGATCTGCCTGTCGGAGAACCGGGCGCGTCGATGCGACTGCATCAGGTCGCCTTCTCGATGCGGCAGCAGATGGAGGGTGGCCAGGCGATGAGTGCCCAGCGGTTGGTGGGGTTGGCAGGGTTCGCTCCGCCAACTTTGCACTCGCTCGGCGCCCGGCTCGGCAGCGCGATGTCCCGGCGCCTCTTCAACGTCATCATCACCAACGTGCCCGGTCCGCAGACGACCTTGTATGCCGGTGACGCGCCGATGCTGTCGGCGTACCCGGTCATCCCGCTCGCCAAGGGTCAGGCCCTCGCTATCGGCTTGACGTCGTACGACGGCGGGGTCTATTTCGGGCTCAACGCGGACCGCAACGCCATGCCCGATCTGGAGGTGCTCGGCCAGTGCATCGTCGACGCCCTAGCCGAGCTCACCGAAGGACGGGAGGGCGCGTGACGGCAACCCGGCGGGGACTGGTCCTCGGCGGAGGCGGTGTGCTCGGTGCGGCGTGGATGGTCGGCGCCCTCACCGCGCTGGAGGACCGTCTGGACGTCGACGCGCGCTCCTTCGACGAAATGGTCGGCACCTCCGCCGGATCGGTGTTGTGCACCCT
>JBKPKI010000165.1:0-3817 GCA_046731055.1 Actinomycetota bacterium
CGCCGTCCCCCGACCGGGTGGTGGCCCTACGTCGTCTTCGGCGTCGTGCTGGTCATCCTGCTGCGCGCGTTCGTCGTCCAGTCGTTCTCCGTTCCCAGTGAGTCGATGCAACCGACCATCGAGCCCGGTGACCGCCTGCTCGTCAACCGGTTCGTTCGTGGCGACGATGTGCGCCGCGGCGACATCATCGTCTTCGACGGCACCGAGGTGTTCCCCGCCGCCTCGGACGGCGATGGGGGATCGGCCTCCGGTCCGTTGGGGTCCCTCGGCCGGGCCCTCGGCGCACTGCTCGCGCTCGACACCGGTACCGATTACGTCAAGCGGGTCATCGGGCTGCCGGGTGACCGGGTGACCTGTTGCGACGCCTCCCGCCGGGTCACGGTCAACGGCGTCGGGGTGGACGAGCCGTACCTCTTGCCAGGCGATCGGCCCAGCGACCTGACCTTCGACGTCCGCGTCCCGAACGGGCACCTGTGGGTCATGGGCGATCACCGCAGCGCCAGCGGCGACTCCCGTTCCTACCTGGGCCGGCCGGGCGGTGGCATGGTTCCGGTCGAGGAGGTGATCGGACAGGTGACGGTGCGATACTGGCCGCCCGGCCGCGTCGGTTCCCTCGGGGGACCCGGCCCGGTGTCCACCATCCCATCGCCCGTCGGAGCTGGTCAGTGACCTCATCGACATCGCCCTCCAGGGTGCCTGGCGTCGCCACGGGACGAGCCGGCCACCGGGCACCGTCGTCGGCGGGCCGGCGATGACGGAGGAGACCGCGGAGCAGCGGCTCCGGCGGATCGCCACGGCGCGGGCCGCCGAGGCCGCTCAGGCACGGGACAAGGGCGCACTGCGACGGTCGCCGCGGGTGGCGGGCGACGTCCCGCGTCCGGAACGCCGGTCCGAGCCCGCCCCCGAGCCGGCTCCGGGGGCGGCTCGCCGACCTGAATCCGGACCCGCTGTCGGGCCTGTTCTGCGGCCCGTTCCGCGGCCCGTTTCGGGGCCTGACTACCGGCCCGACTACGGGCGGGATTCTGGGCCTGGTTCTGGAGCCGATTCTGGGCCCGAGGACGACTGGGACGATGACGAGGACTACGACGAGGAGTCGCCGTCCTTCCTGCAGAACCTCTGGGGCGGGGTCAAGGAGATCCTCATCATCGCCGTCATGGCGCTGGTGCTGTCGTTCGTCGTCAAGACCTGGCTGATTCAGGCTTTCTACATCCCCTCCGGGTCGATGGAGAACACCCTCGTGCGCGACGACCGCGTGATCGTCAGCAAGCTGACCCCGGGCCCGTTCGACCTCAACCGCGGCGACGTCGTCGTGTTCAAAGACCCGGGCAACTGGTTGGGCACCGTCCCCGAGTCCCGGGAGGGCGGACCGCGGGAGACGCTCCGCCGGGTCATGCAGTTCGTCGGCCTGGTCCCCGACGACTCCGACGACCACCTCATCAAGCGCGTCATCGGAATGCCGGGTGACCACGTCGTCTGCTGCGACAAGGACGGGAAGCTGACCATCAACGGCGTTGCGGTGAGCGAGCCGTACATCCGCCAGGGCGACAACCCCGGAGGCGGCAAACCCAACTTCGACATCACCGTCCCGTCCGGTCGCGTGTGGGTCATGGGCGACCACCGCAGCGACTCCAGCGACTCCCGGTTCCACGACGACGGGACTGGTGCCACCGGGTCGGTGCCGATCGAGGACATCACCGGGCGGGCGGTGATGGTCGTCTGGCCGATCGACCACGTCACCTGGCTCTCGGTGCCCGAACGGGTCTACGCCGACGTCCCTCCAGCCTCCGGCCAACCAACCCCGACCCCGGCGTCGACCGGCGCCACCGGCTGAGTGGTCATTAGCCGCACCAAGAAGCCCTCGCTGCGGGTCGAGCGCTCGCTGCAGCGGGACGGCCACCGCGTGCTGGCCGGGATGGACGAGGTGGGCCGCGGCGCTCTGGCCGGCCCGGTCTCCGTCGGCGTCGTCGTCATCGACGAGACGTGCCGGTCGGCGCCTCCGGGAGTCAAGGACTCCAAGCTGCTGACGCCACTGGCCCGCCGGCGGATGGTGCGTCCGATCCAGCGGTGGGCACGCGCATACGCCGTCGGTCACTCCTCTCCGGCCGAGATCGACGAGATCGGGATCATGGGCGGCCTGCGGCTGGCTGGTATGCGCGCCCTCGCCACCATCGCAGCCACGGGCATCGTGCCGGACCTGGTGATCCTCGACGGCAACCACGACTGGCTCACCCCGCCGGACGAGATCGGGCTGCTGGCTTTCGCTCACGACGGACCCCCCTCGGTCCCGCCGGTGACGACGATGATCAAGGCCGACGTCAAGTGCTCGTCGGTGGCCGCAGCGTCGGTGCTGGCCAAGGTCGAACGGGACGCGATGATGGTCGCCCTCGACGGGGAGCACTCGGTCTACGGGTGGGCGGTCAACAAGGGGTACGCCGCGCCGGAGCACATGCTCGCCCTGGAGGCGCATGGGCCGTGCGTGCAGCATCGCCGGTCCTGGCGGCTTCCCGGCATGCCGAGCCTCGAGGAGCTGCTCGAGGGCGGGGTGGTAGAACTGAGCGCGCTGGACGTTCGCGATGCGGGGTCCGAGGAGTCGACAGGGTGAGGTCTGGGTGAGTTCGGAGGATCTCGAGAAGTACGAGACCGAGATGGAGCTCCAGCTCTACCGGGAGTACCGAGACGTGGTCTCGCTCTTCACCCACGTCGTGGAGACCGAGCGCCGGTTCTACCTGTGCAACCAGGTGGACATGAAGGTCCGCGGCGACGGCGGAGAGGTCTTCTTCGACGTGACGATGCACGACGCGTGGGTCTGGGACATCTACCGACCGGCCCGGTTCGTCAAGACGGTCCGGGTGGTGACGTTCAAGGACGTCAACATCGAAGAGCTGCCCAAGTCCGACCTGGAGTTGCCGTCGTAGGTCGCTGTTAGCGTCCCCCGGTCATAGCAGGGGGATGTGAGGTCGTCCACATGCGGTGACCGGTTCGTCCCGCGATCCACAGCCGGTAGGCGGAGTGGTGCGCCGGCGCATACGCAGCGGCACGGTAGGCGCATGGATACGTCGGGAGCCGTCGCCGCGGGCATGCCGTGGGGCACCGCGCGCGGGCTGGGCAGCTACGGCGAGCGGATGGCCGTGCGCTACCTCACCGACCGGGGCCTCGAGGTCCTCGACCGCAACTGGCGGTGCGACCTCGGCGAGGTCGACATCGTGGCCCGCGACGGCGGCTGTCTGGTCGTCTGCGAGGTCAAGACCCGGCGCAGCACCAGCTTCGGCGAGCCGATCGAGGCGGTGGACTACCGCAAGCTCGCGCGGCTCCGGCGGCTCGCCGCTGCATGGCTCGCGGAGCGTCGGGCGGTCGGCGAGCCCGTCCAGGGCGTCGCTGGAGTCCGCGTCGACGTCGTCGGCGTGCTGCGGCCGCAGCGGGGTCCCTGCCGCATCGAGCACGTGGTCGGGGCGCTGTCGTGACCCTCGGGCGCACCCGGGCCGTGGGGCTGCGCGGGATCGTCGGGTTCCTCGTCGACGTCGAGGTCGATGTCACATCGGGCCTGCCCGCCTTTCATGTGGGCGGCTGTCCGGACAGCGCGTGCGCGCAGGCTCCGAACCGGGTCAAAGCGGCTGCAGCCAACTCCGGTCACCCCATCCCGCTGCGCCGGGTCACGGTCAACCTGTCGCCAGCGTCGATCCCCAAGCTGGGGTCGGGGTTCGACCTCGCCATCTGTGTCGCCGCCCTGGTGGCCACCGAGTCCATTCCCTCGGAGGTCGTGCGCGAAGTCGTCCACATCGGCGAGCTCGGACTCGACGGGACCGTACGATCCGTGCCC
>JBKPKI010000166.1:0-15999 GCA_046731055.1 Actinomycetota bacterium
CGGCCATGGGGTTGCCCATGATGCCGAGCCCGATGAAGGCGACGTTGGTCATGTTGGGAATCTCCTTACCGGTCAGTGGGTTGAGCGGCGCTCGCGCGGCAGCCAGGCGAGGCTCTGCTCGGTGGTCGTGGTGGGCTTGTACTCGAGTCCGACGTAGCCCGCATACCCCCACTGCTCGAGCTTCCCCAGCCAGCGGTCCAGCGGGAGACCGCCCGAGCCGGGCTCGCCGCGCCCGGGGGCGTCGGCGACTTGCACGTGGGCCACGTGGTCAGCGTGGCGGGCGATGGCCGCGTCGACGTCGTCCCCGTTGTTGGCGAGGTGGAACAGGTCGCAGAGGAAGCCCACGTTGCCCGCTCCGGTGGACCGAACGCGGTCGACGACGGCCACGGCGTCGTCCGCAGTGCGAAGCGGGTACGGCTTGGGGCCGCTCACCGGTTCGACGAGAACGGTGGCCCCGAGGCGGTCGGCGGCCTTGGCCGCATACGCGAGGCTCTCGGTGCCCGCCTCGTCCTGCTCCTGCGGCGTCGCCTCGTCGACCCGGTTGCCGTACAGGGCATTGAACGCCTTGGTGCCGAGCCGCTCGCCGATGCCGAGGGTCACCTCGACGTTGTCCCGGAACTGCTGGGACCGGGCCGGGATTGACAGCACGCCGCAGTCCGGACCGGCGAGATCGCCGCCGAAGAAGTTGAGCCCGGCCAGCCGGACGCCGGCGTCCTGGATCGCCGTGACGAAGGCGTCGACCTCGGCGTCACCCGGGACCGGCTGGTCCGGCCACGGCCACCAGAACTCGATGGTGTCGAAGCCGGCGGCCTTGGCCGCGGCCGGCCGCTGGAGAAGCGGGGCTTCGGTGAAGAGCATCGAGCAGTTCGCGAGATAGCGCAGGTTAGACATGAGTAACTTTCATATCGCGGAAAAATTCTTTTGTATGATGGAATCAGTATGCCGACGTCCGCAGTTCCGGGCAAACGGCGACCACACCGCGCTTTTCAGCAGAAGCCCGCCACGCCCACCCAGGCCGCGTCGGCGGTTGCGGCCCCCTGGCGCTGGATCGTGGCCTCGATGAGGCCGTAGGGGCGGTCAGCCGCGTAGAACACCTCACCAGGGTTGTCCAGCCCGCAGAAGGACAGGTCGGAGAGGAAGTGGTGCTTGTTCGGGCACGAGAACTTGATCTCGTCGATCTGCGGGTGCTTCTCGATCACCGCCGCGGCCATGTCGTAGAGATCCTGCTGCAAGGCGTTCGAGTAGCCCTGGGAGAACTCGGCGAGGATGGTCTGCTTGACGCTGTCGTAGACCGCGTTGAAGTCGACGTCGGTGCTGTTGTAGCGCCACTTGGTGGAGATGTCCGTGGCGAGAATCCGGTCCGTTGTCTCCTGCAGCGTCGTGTACTTGTCCTTGGGGTAGCCGACGAAGCCGGACTCCGTGGTCTTCATGACGGTCAACCCGTAGAAGCCCGACAGCATGGTGTCGGTGCCACCGTCACGGACGAGCACTGCGGTCCGGATTTCTGGAGACCCGCGGTAGAACGCGTGGTCGTGGTCGTTGATCCGGGTCCAGCCGAAGAGGTCGGCCGCCCAACGGCCACCCGTCACCCAGTCGAACTCGCCGGTGAAGTGGTCGGCGAGCCGCAGCAGGAACTGTTCCGGAGAGGGAACGCCGTCCTTGGCGAAGGCGAAGATCGTGTTCTTCTGCGTGTCAGTGGCGACCACGTGGGAGTTGTCGCCCTTGGTGTGCGCGGCCTCGAAATCGCCGCGCAGTTGCGAGGTGACGTTGAGGTCGACGACCTCGTGGCGGTCGGAGTCACGGACGACACGGACGACACGGTTCTCGGCCTTGCCGTACTGGTTGGCGGTGAGGACGACCTCGGTCATGGAATTGCCTTTCGTTCGTTGCGGGTTGGCGGCGAGCTGAAGCACAGGACGCTCAGCTGCCTCGGTACGTGGTGTAGGAGTACGGGCTCAACAGGAGCGGGATGTGGTAGTGCGCCTGGTCGGCGGCCACGGTGAAGAGCACCGACACCTGCGGATGGAAGGAGTCCACGCGTCGCCGGGCGAAGTAGTCGCCGGAACCGAACGTCACCTGGTACACCCCAGGATCCAGGCGCTCCGGGCCCAGCTCGCCGACCCGGCCGTCGGAGTCGGTGACCGACTCGGCAACGGCGGTGCCGTCGGCGCCGGTGAGCCGGACAGCCACACCGGCGGCGGGGACTCCCGCGGCGGCGTCCAGGACGTGGGCAGAGATATAGCTCATTCGTCACCCTCGGCCGGCCGCCCGCGCGCAGGCTGGCCCTCCGGGTTGGCCCTAAGAGCAGCGTCACCGTCGAGGTTGTGCCCTGCCGTGGCGTAGTCATCGGCGCGGGATGTGAGCGCTTGACCCTCGAGGTGGCGCCCCTGGGCCGCGGGCCCGGCCGGGTCGAGCCGAGCCTCATCCGCCTCGGAGATGGCGGCCGGTGCCGGTGCTTCGGCGAAGATGGGCCCCTCCGCCTCCTCCTTGCGGCCGACGATGTTGAACACGATGTTGAGCAGGACGGCGGTGATCGCCGCGGCGGTGATGCCGGAGTCGAAGATCACCTGGAACCACTCCGGGAACTTGTCGTAGAACGTGGGCACGGCGATGGGGATGACGCCCATGGCCAGCGAGAACGCGACGATCACGAGGTTGGCGTTGCCCGAGAAGTCGACCTTGCTGAGCGTGCGGATGCCACTGGCGGCCACCGTCCCGAACAGGGCCAGCCCGGCGCCGCCCAGCACGGGCAGCGGGACGAGGGCGACCAGGGCACCGAGGACGGGGAAGAGACCCAGGAAGACCAGGATGCCGCCGCCGACGGCGACGACGAACCGGCTCTTGATGCCGGTGATGGCCACCAGCCCGACGTTCTGCGCGAAGGCGCTGACCGAGAAACCGTTGAAGATGCTGGCCACCGCGGTCGACAGCATGTCGGCTCGCAGACCGTTGGTGACAGTCTGTCGGTCGGCGGGCTTGTCGATGACCTGGCCGATGGCGAGGATGTCGGCCGTCGTCTCCGTCATGATGACGAGCATCACGATGAACATGGAGACGATCGCCCCGACCGCGAAGGTCGGTAGGCCGAAGTGGAACGGCAGCGTCAGCTGCACGATGTTCGCATCGGTGATCCGGCTGAAGTTGGTCAGCCCGAACGGGATGGCGACGACCGTGCCGAGCACCAGGCCCAGGAGGATGGCGACCCGGCCGAAGGCCCCAGGCAGGAAGCGGTAGATCAGCACGATCAACGCCATGGTGATGGCGGCCACCGCGATGTTCTTCAGGTCGCCGAACGTCGGGGTGCCTGGCGTGCCGCCGGCAGCCCACCGCATGGCCACGGGGAGCAGCGAGATACCGATGACGGTGATCACCACGCCGGTCACGACCTCGGGGAAGAAGCGCAGCAGCCGGGTGAAGACCGGCGCGATGAGCAGGCCAAGGACGCCGGCGACCAGCAGGGCGCCGAAGACGGCCCGCAGACCGTCGACGCCGCCCTGAGCGGTGCCGACCGCGAGGATGGTCGACACGGCGGCGAACGAGGTGCCCTGGACGATCGGCTGCCGGGCGCCGAACTTCCACACCCCAATGGTCTGCA
The DNA here is from genome assembly GCA_046731055.1 of Actinomycetota bacterium. Taxonomy (GTDB): domain Bacteria; phylum Actinomycetota; class Actinomycetes; order Actinomycetales; family Dermatophilaceae; genus Lapillicoccus. Next base: position 3,596 of record JBKPKI010000166.1, read on the forward strand.
GCAGCGTGGCGAGTCCGGAGATGAACAGGCCTGCGGAAACCAGGTAGGTGATCTCGGGCCCACTGAGCTTCAGCGCCGTGCCGACGATGAGCGGCACGGCGACCACACCGGCGTACATGCTGAGGACGTGCTGCAGGCCATACGTGAACATCTGCGGGAAGGGCAGTACCTCGTCGACCGGATGCTTCTCGGTCGCGGGTGCGGTGACGCTGGTCATTGAGGCCTCCGTTGGTCTCACAGTGGCTCGGGCGAGCCGCGGTCGAAAAAGGTGCGATCGGTCAGCCGACGCGTCGGCGGGCGAGCTGGGCAAGACGGGCGGTTTCGACGCCGATGTCCGAGGCAAGCTCGGCTTCCGTGACGGCGCCGCACTCGAGTCCCCGCAGGACGAAGCCCGCCAGGGCCACTGCGGTGGCCGGTTCGTCGAGGAACTGCGTCTTCTGTCGGGCCTGGCCGCCCGACGCTGAGTCCTGCTGGCCGAGGTAGACCTTGAGCCGGGCCGCAGCACCCGCGAAGCCCTCGCGGTAGAAGCCGTACGTCGCCGCATACCGGGTCGGCAGCTGCGCGGGGTGCAGGTCCCAGCCCTGGTAGTAGCCCCGCTCGAGCGAGCGCCGCACGAGCCGTGCGTGCAGGCTCCAGCCCCGGCGGACCGCGGCGTCGTCGCCGACCGGGAGGACATTGGTCGACCCATCAGAAACGAAGACGCCGGTGCCGGCGGCTGCGACCTGCATCACCGACTTGGCGTAGTCGGCGACGGCGTGCTCCATGCTCTGATACTCGGCCGAGACGCCGGTCGAGGCGGAGTAGTCGTAGGTGCCGTAGTGCAAGCCGGTGCAGCGGCCGCCGGAGACGTGGATCATCCGGGCGACGAGCGCGGATCCGTCGGGGCCGAGGATCGACTGCGGGGTTTCGACCTGGATCTCGAAGCCCAGCCGGCCGGCCGGGAGGGTATGCGCGTCCTCCAGCCACGCGCAGGCGGTCACCATCGCCTGCACCTGGTCGACCGACGTCACCTTGGGCAACGTGAGCAGCAACCCTTCGGTGAGGCCGCCGGCGCGGACCAGCTCGCCGAGAAAGAGGTCGAGAGTCCGCAAGCCGCGCCGCCGCGTCGGCGCCTCGAACGACTTGAACCGAATCCCGTGGAATGGCGCGGCGATTCCGTCGCGGACCGAGTCGGCGAGGGCGCGCGCGGCCGCAACCGCTGCGTCGTCCTCCTCGGCGTCGGGCCGGTTCCCAAACCCGTCCTCGAAGTCGACCCGCAGGTCCTCGATGGGCTCGGTCTCGAGCTTTCGGCGGACGAGCGGGTACACCTCGGAGGCGAGCTCGAGACGCATACCGGAGGCTTCGGCGAACTGCTTCGGCGAGCTGCCGTGCGCGTCGAGCACGGCGAGTGCGTCGCGGCCCCAGTCGGGGACGGTCGTCGCGGAGTAGCGGTCGGCGGGCACGTAGACGGTGTGAACCGGCTGGCGGACGCCGCGGTCACCGGGGTACTGCTCGGCGAGGGCGGCGTCGGCCGCGGCGAGCTGCTCGTCGAGAGTGTCGGCGAGCGAGGTCACCCCTGTCGACGTCGCCGCGGTCATGCCGACGCCGCTTCGTACGCGGGAAGCGTGAGGAAATCGACGTAGTCGTCAGCGAGCGCCACCTGCTCGAGCACCGTGAAGGCGGTGTCGAAGTTGCTCCGGTCGTACTTGTCGCCGAGCTCGGTCCGGATCTTCGCCTGTTCAGTCGACATCACGTCGCGCACCAGCTCCTTGGTGATCGGAGTCCCGTCGTCGAGGGTCGAGCCGTTGTGCACCCACTGCCAGATCTGCGAGCGAGAGATCTCGGCGGTGGCGGCGTCTTCCATGAGGTTGTGGATGCCGACGGCGCCGAGTCCGCCGAGCCACGCCTCGAGGTAGCGAGCACCGATCTCCACGTTGCTCTCCAGGCCCTGGCGGGTGATCTGGCCCTCGGCCGAGGCGATGTCCAGCAGGTCCTCGGCGGTGACGTGGACGTCGTCGCGGAGAATGTCGAGCTGGTTGGGCTTGTCGCCGAGGACGGTGTCGAACACCTCCTGGCAGACCGGCACGAGGTCAGGGTGTGCGACCCACGAGCCGTCGAAGCCCTGGCTGGCCTCCCGCTGCTTGTCCTCGCGGACCTTGGCGAAGGCGCGCTCGTTGGCGTCCTTGTCCTTGCGGCTCGGGATGAACGCCGACATCCCGCCGATGGCGAAGGCACTCCGCCGGTGGCAGGTCTTGACGAGCAGCTCGGCGTAGGCACGCATGAAGGGCGTCGGCATGCCGATGGTGCCGCGGTCCGGCAGCACGAACTCCGGGCCGCTGTCCCGGAAGTACTTGATGATGCTGAACAGGTAGTCCCAGCGGCCGGCGTTCAGACCGGAGGCGTGGTCGCGAAGCTCGTAGAGGATCTCGTCCATCTCGAACGCGGCGGGAATGGTCTCGATGAGCACCGTGGCGCGCACCGTGCCGTACGGGATGCCGAGCCGATCCTCCGCGAAGGTGAAGATGTCGTTCCAGAGCCGGGCCTCGAGGTGGCTCTCGGTCTTGGGCAGGTAGAAGTACGGCCCGCTGCCGCGGTCGAGGAGCTCCTGAGCGTTGTGGAAGAAGTACAACCCGAAGTCGACGAGCGCACCGACGACCGGCGAGCCGTCGACGACGACGTACTTCTCGTCGAAGTGCCAGCCCCGGGGCCGTACGACGATGGTGGCCAGACGCTGGTCGGTGCGCAGCGCATACTCCTTGCCCTTCGGGTTCGTGAAGGTGATCCTGCGGCGAATCGCGTCGCGCAGGTTGACCTGGCCACCGATCACGTTGCGCCAGTGCGGAGTACTGGCGTCCTCCAGGTCGGCGAGCCACACGCGGGCGCCCGAGTTGAGGGCGTTGATCGTCATCTTCCGGTCGGTCGGTCCGGTCATCTCGACCCGACGGTCGACGAGGTCGTCGGGCGCCGGGGCGACCCGCCAGTCGCCGTCGCGGACCTCCTTGGTCTCCGGGAGGAAGTCGAGCTTTCCGGTGCGCGCGACGTGGTCGCGGCGGGTCCTGCGGGCGGCGAGCAGCTCGTCACGTCGCGCCCCGAACTGGCGCTGCAGCGCGGCGACGAAGTCCAGGGCCTCCTCGGTGAGGATGTCGTCCTGTCCGTCGACGGGCGCGCCGGTGACCTCGACGCTGGAGTCAGCGGGCACTGGTCACTCCTTCCATGGCGGCGTGGGGTTGGTATGCGGGCAGCGTCTCGTCGCTCGGCGCGGTGGCCTCGGCGGCGGCCGGGGTGGCATTGCCCTGCCGGGTCGCCGCATCGCGGACCGCATGAGCCACCGCGGGAGCGACCGCGGGGTCGAACACCGACGGGACGATGTAGCTGCTGTTGAGCTCGGCCTCGTGGACGCAGCCGGCGATGGCGCTCGCGGCGGCGAGCATGACCTCCTGGGTGATCTCGTGCGCGCCGGCGTCGAGCATGCCGCGGAAGAAGCCGGGGAACGCCAGGACGTTGTTGATCTGGTTGGGGAAGTCGGAGCGGCCGGTTGCGACGACCGCGGCGGTCTTGCCGGCCTCGAGCGGGTCGACCTCGGGGTCGGGGTTGGCCAGGGCGAAGACGATCGCGTCGGGTGCCATCGTCGCGATGTCCTCCCCAGTGAGCAGCCGCGGCGCCGAGACGCCGATGAAGACGTCGGCGCCGGCCAGGACCTCCGACAGCGTGCCGGTCTGGCCGTCGGCGTTGGTGTTGTTGGCGATCCACTGGCGGGCTGGTTCCTGGTGCTGTTGCTCGGAGTGCAGCGCCCCCTTGCGGTCGCAGGCGACGATGTGGCCGACGCCCTGCGCGTGCAACAGCGTGATGATGGCGTGGCCGGCGGCTCCGACGCCGCTGATGACGACGCGGACCTCCTCGATCCGCTTGCCGACGACCTTGAGTGCGTTGGTCAGGGCCGCGAGGACGACGATGGCGGTGCCGTGCTGGTCGTCGTGGAAGACCGGGATGTCGAGCTCGGCGCGCAGGCGCTCCTCGATCTCGAAGCAGCGTGGTGCGGCGATGTCCTCGAGGTTGATCCCGCCGTAGACCGGGGCGATCAGCTTGACGGTGCGGATGATCTCCTCGGTGTCCTGGGTATCGAGGCAAACCGGCCATGCGCTGACGCCGGCGAACTGCTTGAACAGGGCGGCCTTGCCCTCCATGACCGGCAGCGCGGCGGCCGGCCCGATGTTGCCGAGGCCGAGGACGGCGGATCCATCCGTCACCACGGCGACGGTGTTGCGCTTGATCGTCAGCCGGCGGACGTCCTCGGGGTTCTTGGCGATGGCCAGGCAGACGCGCGCGACGCCCGGAGTGTAGGCACGGGACAGGTCGTCGCGGTTCTTGAGCGGCACCCGCGGGTTGACCTCGAGTTTGCCGCCGAGGTGCATGAGGAAGGTCCGGTCGCTCACCTTCCGTACCGTGACGCCGGGGACCCGAGCGAGCTCGTCGACGATGGCGTCGGCGTGCTCGGCGTCGGAGGCGTTGCACGTGACGTCCACGACGAGGCGGTCCGCGTGGGACTCCACGACGTCGAGCGCCGTCAGCACTCCGTGGGCATTGCTCACCGCCGCGACTAGGCCGCTGGTGGCTCCCGAGGAGGAGGGGGTCTCCACGCGAACCGTGATTGCGTAGCCGGGACTGGGTGTCGCCATCGCTGCTCCCTTGCACCAGGTTTTCGTATTGCGGATACTATTGTCTGCGTAGCGGAATTTCAACTCTTTGTTGATCTATCGTCGGGCGGTCGCCCGGCGCACGACCTAGCATTTCGGCATACGGAAAATTTGGGAAGCAGCCCTGGAGGTGGACGCGATGACGGCGTCAGCTGCGGCCGGGCCGGGCCGGAAGGCCCTAGCGGGGGACAGGGGCTCGACGCGCTCCGGCACGGTGCAGTCCATCGAGCGCGCCTTCGGACTTCTCGAGACGATGGCCGACCATGGCGGGACGATGGGGCTGTCGCAGCTGGCCGCGGAGTCCGGGCTACCCCTGCCGACGATCCACCGGTTGCTGCGCACGCTCGTCGACCTTGGCTATCTCCGCCAGGACGCCGGCCGCCAGTACGTGCTCGCCCCGCGGTTGATCCGGCTGGGCGAGAGCTCCGGCGCCATGCTCAGCGTCTGGGCTAAACCCCACCTCGACCGCCTCGTCGTCGAGCTCGGCGAGTCGGCCAACCTGGCCATGCTCGACGGGGACGAGATCGTCTACGTCGCGCAGGCGCAGTCGCGCCGGTCGATGCGGATGTTCACCGAGGTCGGCCGTCGCGTGCTGCCGCACTGCACAGCGGTCGGCAAGGCGATTCTGGCGGGCATGCCGGAGGAGCAGGTGCACGACCTGCTGCGCCGGACGGGGATGCCGCAGCACACGGAGCACACCATCACCGACCCGGACGCCTTCGCCAAGGCCCTCCGCTGGGTCGACGAGCACGGCTACGCGATCGACGACGAGGAGCAGGAGCACGGGGTGCGGTGTGTCGCGGTCGCCGTTCCCGACGCGCCGACACGGCTCGGCCTGTCGGTCAGCGGTCCCGCCACCCGGATGACGCCCGCCGTCGTCGAGCGGGCGGTGCCGGCGCTCCGCGATGCGGCCGTCAACCTGTCCCGCGACCTCGCCTGACCCGGCGCTTCCCGCTTCCAAACTCACGTTCTTGTGAGTTGGCCGGCTCCACGCCGTCGTGAAGTGGCAACAACGTGAGCCTGGAAGCAGGAGAGCCGCGAGGACGGAGCCGTCCCGTCACATCTGTTCGGGGGACTCCACGCCGAGCAGTCCGAGTCCCTCCACGAGCACCGCGAGCGTCAGCGCACAGAGGGCCAGCCGGGACTCGCGCAGCTCCTCGCTCTCCGCCTTGAGCACCGGGTGGTGCTCGTAGAACGTCGAGAACGTCTGCGCGAGGTCGAAAAGGTATGCGGCGAGCCGGTGCGGTTCCAGCGCGTCTCCGACGTGGGCCACCACCGACCCGAACTCCAGCAGAGCGAGGGCCAGCTCGCGCTCGCCGGCGTCCCGGACCACGACGCGACGGCCCGCCCCACCGGCGCCCTCGGTCGCGGGGTCGACACCTGCATTGCGGAAGATCGAGCGGACCCGCGCCGCCGCATACTGCAGGTAGGGGCCGGTGTTGCCGGTGAGCGAGACCATCCGGCCTAGATCGAAGACGTACTCGCTGTCGTGCGCGACGGAGAGGTCGGCGTACTTCACCGCCCCGATCCCGATCTGTGGAGCGATGGCGGCGCGGACCTCCTCCGGCAGATCTGGACGAGCCTCGTCGAGGACGCCGCGGGCGGCCGTGACCGCCTCGTCCAGCAGTCCGGTCAGCCGCGGTGTCTCGCCTGACCGCGTGCGCAGCAGTTTGCGGTCCTTGCCGAGGACGTTGCCGATGTGGACGTGGATCGCGCGGACGTCGTGGGGAAGCCAGCCGGCGAGCCGTGCGGTCTCCCACACCATCTGGAAGTGCAGCGCCTGGGTGGCCCCGACGACGTAGATGATGCGGCTGCCGTGCAGCTCGTGGGCGCGGTATCGGATGGTCGCGAGGTCCGTGACGCCGTATCCGTAGCCGCCGTCGGACTTGCGGATGATGAGGGGGACCGGCTTGCCCTCCCGGCCGGTGTAGCCGTCGAGGAAGACGCAGAGAGCACCGTCACTGATCGTCGCGATGCCCTTGGCCTCGAGCTCGTCGCAGATCGCCGCCAGCTCGGCGTTGTAGCGGGACTCCGGTGCGTGATCGGCCTCGGTCAACGTGACACCGAGGGTGCGGTAGGCCCGGTCGAGGTAGTGCTTCGACAGCTCGACCACCTCCGCCCAGAGCCGCAGGGTCTCGGGGTCGCCGGCCTGGAGCGCCACCACCCGCGCGCGAGCCCGGGCGGCGAAGGCGGGATCGCGGTCGAAATCGGCCCGGGCGGCCTGGTAGAAGGCGTTCGGGTTCGACTCGAGCAGGGCAGCCTCCACGGAACCCTCCCCCACGTCGAGGAGGTGCTCGATGAGCATCCCGAACGGTGTGCCCCAGTCGCCGATGTGGTTCTGGCGGATGACGTCGTGGCCGAGTTTCTCCAGGGTGCGCGCCAAAGCGTCGCCGACCACCGTGGTCCGCAGGTGGCCGACGTGCATCTCCTTGGCCAGGTTGGGTGAGGAGTAGTCGATGGGGATGTGCTGGGGGGGTTGGAGCGGTATGCCGAGTCGGGCGTCGGCGGCCATGGCCTCGACCGCGGCTGCCAACCACTGGTCGGAGAGGGTGATGTTGAGGAAGCCCGGGCCGCTCACCTCCACCGACTCGGCGATCCCGCCGAGGTCGAGCTGGGCGGTCACCATGGCCGCCACCTCCCGCGGCGGCATCCCGACCTTCTTGGCCAGGGCGAGCGGCGCGTTGGCCTGCAGGTCGGCGAACTGCGAAGGTCGCAGTACCGGGTCGGCATGCCGGAGCTCCGGGTAGTCCTCGCCGAACGCCGCGGCGATGGCCGCGGTGACGCGAGGCGCGAGGACGTCGGCGGGAGACGGCATGGCCACAAGGCTATGGGTGAGCCATCCATTCGGAGGATTCCGGGGTCGCCCTCCGGAAGCGAGACTCTACGCATGAATGACCGCTGGTCGCTGCCTCAGGCGCACCCCGCCTCGGGCAGCTCCGGCGAGACGGCCGAGTCGGTGCTGTTCGGGGAGCCCGCGATGCCTCTCACCGGGCAGATGCCACCGGACATCGCCACGCACTTCCCGCACGGCACGGATCCCGGCTGGCGTCCGGACCCGAACGTAGGAGGGCAACTGCGCCTCTGGGATGGTCGGCACTGGACCGAGCACGTGAGACCGCTGGACCCGGAGGCAGAGGCCCGCAAGGCGGCTCCGCCGATCCGCACCAACGAAGGCGTCCGGGCCTGGGCGCTGATCGCCCAGCTCATGCTCGCGCTGAAGGTCTTCGCTTCGTGTACGGCAATGCTCTGGGGCATCGTCACCCTGAACAGCATTCAGATCTGGACCCTGCAGCCTGGCGGCCTCCATGAGGACGAGGCCCGAGCGGTGCTGCGGACGATGATCCTTATCTTTCTCGCCCTGCTCGGGGTCTGGTTATTTTCGGCAATCTTCCAGCTCGTGTGGGTTGCCGTGGCGCGCAACGACCGCCACATGAACCGGGCGCTCCTTCGGGGGTCGCTCGTCGGGACGATGGTCGGCTGGTTCGTGCCGCTCTACCGGTTCCGTGTCGTCTGGCGGACGCTAACGGACCTCTGGCAGGGCTCCGATCCACGACGGGCCGGTCACGGTCCCACCACCGCCTCCCGCGCCGCTCCTCCGCTGGTGATCAGCTACTTCGTGCTGATGCTGCTCCGGGGCACTACCGTCTTCGCGCCCAGCCTCGTTCTCTCGTTGGCGTTGTTACGGATCCAGCAGGCACTGGGCACCGTCGACCATTTGCGAGACGGCATCTTCCTCTTCATCGCGATGACCGCACTCGATGTCGCAGCCACCGTCTGCCTCATCCTCATCATCACGTGGGTCACCGACAATCTCCGGGGGCGCACCGCACCCGGCACAACGACCGCAAAACCGCTCGGCGCCCAGTTCACGCGCATGTGAGGTCTTGGCGGTCGATCGGGGGACACCGGCGCGGCATACCAAAGCAGGGGGAGGGTATGCCGCGCCGGTGGCATGAGGTGGCCGGCCGCGCGCGGAGGTACTACCGCTGGGTGGCCAGGCCGAGGTCCGCCACGGACTTGTCGCGCATCTCGACCTTGCGGACCTTGCCGGTGACGGTCATCGGGAACTCGTCGACGATCTGGACGTAGCGCGGGATCTTGTAGTGCGCGAGCTTGCCCGTCGCGAACTCGCGGACGGCCTCGGCGCTGAGGGGTTCGGCGCCCTCGCGCATCCGAATCCACGCGCAGAGCTCCTCGCCGTACTTCTCGTCCGGGACGCCGATCACCTGGGCGTCGACGATGTCGGGATGGGTGTACAGGAACTCCTCGATCTCCCGCGGATAGATGTTCTCGCCGCCGCGGATGACCATGTCCTTGATCCGGCCGGTGATCTCGACGTACCCGTCCTCGCCCATCACCGCGATGTCACCTGTGTGCATCCAGCCGTCCTGGAGGACCTCGTCGGTCTTGTCCGGCTGCTCCCAGTACCCGAGCATCACGGAGTAGCCCTTCGTGCAGAACTCGCCGGGCTCGCCGCGCGGCAGCGTTTCGCCGCTGACGGGGTCGACGACCTTGATCTCCAGGTGCGGACCGACTCGGCCGACGGTGCCCACCTTGTGCTCGAACGAGTCGTCGGTGCGCGTCTGCGTGGACACGGGCGACGTCTCCGTCATGCCGTAGCAGATCGTCATCTCGTCGATGCCCGAGGCGATGACCTTTTTCATTAACTCGGCCGGACACGGTGAGCCGGCCATGATCCCGGTGCGGATGCTCGAAACCATGTCAGCAGTGAAGTCCCCACCCTTGTCGAGAAGCGACCACTCGGCGATGAACATCGTCGGCACGCCGTAGAGCGACGTGGCCCTCTCGTCCCGGCAGGTCTGCAGCGTCTTGGCCGGGTCGAACCCGGGCGCCGGGATGAGCATGGCGGCGCCGTGCGTGGAGCAGGCCAGGTTGCCCATGACCATCCCGAAGCAGTGGTAGAAGGGCACGGGGATGCAGACCCGGTCCTCCTCGGTGTAACGGCACAGCTCGCCGACGAAGTACCCGTTGTTGAGGATGTTGCGGTGGCTCAGGGTGGCGCCCTTGGGGAAACCCGTTGTCCCGGAGGTGTACTGGATGTTGATCGGGTCACCATTGTCGAGGCCCGCCTGGATCTCGGCGAGGGCGTCGGGGGTCACTCGCTCCGCGCCGGCCAACAGCTCGCGCCAGCTGTCCGTGCCGATCAGGACGACCTTTTCCAGGCCGGGTAGCTCCCCACGGACTTCCTCGATCATCGCGGCGTAGTCGCTGTTCTTGAACGACGGCGCGGCCACGATCATGCGAATTCCGGCCTGGTCCAGCACGTACCTCAGCTCGTGAGTGCGGTAGGCCGGGTTGATGTTGACGAGGATCGCGCCGATCTTCGCCGTGGCGAACTGGACGACGGTCCACTCGGCGCAGTTCGGCGCCCAGATCCCGACCCGGTCGCCCTTCTCGACGCCCGCGGCGAGAAAGCCGCGAGCCGCCACGTCCACGTCCCGTTGGAGCTCGCTCCAGGTCCAGCGGGCGTCCTGGGCGACGTCGACCAGCGCCTCCCGATCGGGAAAGCGGGCCACCGTCGCGTCGAAGTTGTCGCCGATGGTCTGCTCGATGAGCGGGGCGTCGGTCTCACCGGCGGTATGCGACAAACCAGCGGTTTGCGACAAAGCGGCGGGGGCGTCGTCGGCCATGACCCGAGTATGCCGCGGGAACCGGTCCTCCAGACCGCCCAATTCGGTCAGCCGCAGGCAACCCTAGTCAGGCTCACGCTGCTGCTCGGGCCGCCGGAGCCGGACGGGTAGTACGTCGCCACCGCCGTCACGCAACGGTCGTTCGTCCGGATGAGATAGATGCCAGTGACTTCAGCGGCACCAGCGGCCCCCACCTGCGTCGCGTAGACCGGCCAAGCGGTGCCGACCGAAGTCGCGAAGCGAAGCTCGGTCTGGAGGTAACCGGGCGGCGTCACCGCTCCGTCGTGTACCGCTGACACACAGTTGACGCCCCCGGCCTGGGCGTCGTAGTAGAGCCGCAGAGTGATGCCGTTCTCGGTGGTTTGCCGGACGACGTTCCCCGGGCAGCTCGCCAGGGGCGGGGGCGCCTCCGTCGTACTGGAGGTGACGACCGTGCTGCTGGAACGGACCGTCGTGGTCGAACCTGACCCGGAGCTGGAGCTGGAACTGGAGCTGGTGGTGGTGCCGGACTTCGTTGTGGTCGTCTCGGTCGTCGCCCGACCACCGGCGGCGAAGCCGATGAGGACAGCCACGATCACGGCGATCCCCGCCGCCGAACTGCCGCTGCCGTCTCCATCGGCCATGACGCTGCCCTTACCGGAGCTGAGAAGGATGTTGCGCTTCGAGTGTGGTCGCCTGACGGTAATGCGTCAACGCCTCACGCGCCTCAGGAGTTTCAGCCGGGCGCCATGATGACGAGGTCGGCGAGGTCCCGCGAGGCGAGGATCCGGTCCGCATTGGCCTGGTCAGGGCCCAACGCCCAGGCTTCGGCCGCTGCCGGCTCCTTGCCGAACTCCGTATGCCGGGCCACCAGGCGGCGGACCCGTTCGCGATCGGCGAGATCGACGAACCAGACCTCGTCGAAGAGCGCGCGGATCCGCGGCCAGGGATCGTCGGCCAGCAACAGGTAGTTGCCCTCGCTGACGACGACACGGACGGACGCCGGGATCGCGATGGCCGCGGCGACGGGCTGTTCCAGGACCCGTTCGAAGCCGGGGACATAGACCGTCGCCGGGTCGCCCGACTGGAGCCGCGCCAACGTCGCGAGGTAGCCGTGACCGTCAAAAGTCTCCGGCGCCCCCTTCCGGTCCCGCAGTCCGAGGGCGTCGAGCTGCACATCCGCGAGGTGGTACCCATCCATGGGGAGGTGGGCCACGCGAGGACCCTCGTCACCGCTCGGCTCGTCCAGGGCGTCACCCAGCGCTGCGGCGAGGTCCTCGGCGAGGGTGGTCTTGCCGGCCCCCGGCGCGCCGGCCACGCCGATGGCCACCCGCTCGGTGGGGCTGCGCGCAAGGAGCGACAGCACTCGCCCAACGAGGGCATCCAGGTCGGCCTGAGCGAGAAGTCGCGAGCGCGGCATACCGGCATTCTGCTCGCCTGGTGAGACGCCAGAGGTGAGGCGGGAATGTCGTTGGGGGGAAACTGGTTTAATCTTCAACCAACCCACCGAACCATGAAAGGGACTCCTCCATGACGTCCACCCAGATCCCCGAGAGCATCCCCGAGACGCTCGCCTCCACTCCTTCGCCCGCCGGCATCTCCGGCGACTACGTCCTGGACCCGGCGCACACGCGCATCGGCTTCTCCGCGCGCCACGCGATGGTCACCAAGGTTCGCGGCGCGTTCCACGAGTTTGAGGGCAACGCGCATGTCGACGCGAACAACCCGGCCGAGTCCAGCGTCCGCGTGAGGATCCAGTCCGCCAGCCTCACCACCGGCAACGCCCAGCGTGACGGACACCTGCGCAGCGCCGACTTCTTCGACGTCGAGACCTACCCGGAGATCCGCTTCGTCTCCACCGACGTCACTCGGGACGGCACCGACTGGACGATCACCGGCGACCTGAGCATCAACGAGGTGACCAAGCCCGTCTCGGTGATCTTCGAGGAGACCGGCGCAGCCACCGACCCCTTCGGCAACGAGCGCGTCGGCTTCGAGGGCAGCGTCGCGATCAATCGCGGCGACTGGGGCCTGAAGTGGAACGCCGCTCTCGAGGCCGGGGGCGTGCTCGTCTCTGAAAAGGTCAACCTCGAGTTCGACG
>JBKPKI010000167.1:0-8751 GCA_046731055.1 Actinomycetota bacterium
GAGGTCATGCGGCTCATCGCGCGCGGGTACCAGTACAAAGAGGTCGCCAAGGAGCTCTTCATCTCGGTGAAGACCGTGGAGACGCACGTCTCGTCGGTGTTGCGCAAACTCCAGCTGTCGTCGCGGCACGAGCTGACCGCCTGGGCGATGGGCCGGCGTCTGCTCTGAGGCGCTAGCCTCCGGGCGCCGGGTCAGCCTCTGATCTGAGCGACGCGGGTCGCGACCTGCTGCGTGATGGCCCGGTCGACCACGTCCCACGGAACCGGCCTTCCCAGAGGCAGCTTGAGGGTGCCCTGGCCAGAGAGGTACGGCGCGAGCTCGGCATCTCCCTCTGGGACCGGGTAGATGCTCACGTGGTTCTTCCACCCGGCGACGTAGATGACGTACTGGCCGTCGACGGCGAACGTCGGGATCTGGTAGCTGATCCGCTCCTCCACATCGGGCACCGCGGCGTGGATCCGGCGGCGCAGTTCCTGGAGCACGTCCTGGGTGTCGTCGGGGAAGCCCGCGATGTACTCGTCGACCGTCGTCGCGCTGGAGGCCATAGACCACTCTGGCACGGTGGCTAGGGTGCCGGTATGCGAGTGGCCATCGGCGTCCTCGTCGTCCTCCACCTGCTCGGGGCGGCGGCGATCATCGGCCCGTGGCTGGCCGCGCCGCGCGCCGGCCGGATCCGGATGGCCATGGTTTGGGGCGCTCGCGCCCAGGTAGTGACCGGGATCGTCCTGGTCGGGCTGCACGAGATGAGCAGCGACCCGGCTGACGCCCTCAACCGCACCAAGATCGGCGTCAAGCTGGTCGTCGCCCTGGCCTGCGCCGCGTGCGCCGAGATCGCCAACGGCCGCCAGCGCCGCGCGCTCGCTGCGACGGCTGGCGACGCGGGCGCGGACGACGGTGGCGGTACGACCACGGCCGTCCTCCCGGCCACCGGACTGGTCCAGGCCACCGCGCTGCTCGCGATCCTGAACGTCTGCGTGGCCGTCCTCTGGACGTGATCGCGGTCGTTTGGGCAGTCGCGCGGTGTGACTCAGCACATGCTGCACCACTCAGCACGGGGAATACCGTGTGCTGGGCAACCGGACATGTGCTGAGCTCCTTTGCCGGGCGGGCCTCCCGCTCACGTATCGCGGTTGAACGCGATGTGGCAGTGGTCCCGGTGCGTCCGGTCCGAGAAGAACGCCGCCCCGGACAGCAGCCTCGGCCCTCCGATGTTGTATGCCCCTGCGTCCTTGGCGTCCCGAAGGAACCCGTCCACCAACGCATCCGGCGTCGTCTCAGCGATGACCGCCTGGCCGTTGACCGCCCAGATGTCCCAGGCCCGGCGGCGGGTGTGGTCGCTGAGTCGGTCCGTCGCGAACACGTTGTCCGGGTGTGGCTTGAACACGATGCTCACGTCGATGTCGTAGTCGCGGGAGAGGTCCAGCAGCGCCTGCATCGGCCGTGGCCGCAGGTTGCCCGCTGCGATGTCCGCCGCGGCCGCCGGAGGCAGCCGGATCTTGGAGTTCGTCAACACCGCGGTGACCAGCGCCGGCGTCGGCGAGACGGGCGGCAGTGGCACCGCGGCGAACACCTCGGTCACCTGCCACTCGCCGCCCTCCTTGGCCAGCCGCACGTCCGCTCCCGAGCCGCCGCGAACGACCGCGCCCGACGCGTCCCGGGTCCACTGCTCGAACGTGACGAGCAGCGACGCGGACGTCGCCGTCAGGCCGCCGTACTGGACGGCGATCACACCTGACGTCGCCTCCGGGCTGCCGCTCCGGAACGGCGCCGTCGCCGCGGCGAACGCGGCCGCCCGCTCCCCGGAGATCCCCTGCGCCGTCAGCCGCGCGGCCACCGCAGGCAGCTCCGCGCCGCCGATTCCCCACGCCGAGGTCGCCTCGACCAGCCGGACCGCCTTCTCCTTGGCGACCGGTTCCGGTTCGTTCGGCGCGATGGGGTAGACCCGGCTGGCCGGTAGCGGCGGCGGGGCGGCGGTCGTGCGCGTCTCCGCGGTCGGTGCCGCCGACGAGCTCGACGACGGCTCCGGTCTGGGCGTCGTCGCCGATGTCGTCCCCGGGCCACCGCTCGAGGTCTTCTCGGAGCAGGCGGCGAGCCCCAGGGCCGCCGCACCGACAAGGACGGCTCGACGCCCGACCACCGGCGAAGCCGGCGAACCAGGAGAGGTGGGGTCGGGCATACGGAACTCCTGTCAGGCCGCGAACGGTCCGGTACTGGCGCCCCACACGTCGGCAAGGATGCGGTCGAACTCGACGCCGCGGTGGATCCAGCGCGGCACGTAGCGGTCGCCGATCCGGTACGGCAGAAGCCGCGCCGCCATCGGGCGCGAGCCCCAGAAGACGAGCTCGAGCGCGACGCCCTGCTGCACCGGCGTCGAGAACGTCATGTCGAAGACGAAGTTGCCGAGCGAGTGGGCGACCAGGCGGCCCTGATGGAGGTCGAGGCCCTGCACCCAGTGCGGGTGCGATCCGATGACCGCCGTCGCGCCCGCCTCAACCAGCCGCCGGCCCACGTCCCGCTGCTCCGGCACCGGCTCGTGCACGTATTGAGTGCCCCAGTGCGGGTAGACCACCACGACGTCGGCCCGAGCGCTCAGCCCCTGCACGGCGTCGGTCACGCGGGCGAGGTCCCCCTCGTTCAGCGGCCCGGTTCGCGGCGGCATCCGCACCGAGAGCGCCCCCGCTGAGGCCGGCGTGGCCGCCGGCGTTTCCCCGATCGCGTTGAACGCCACCACACCGAAGCGCACCCCCTTGCGCTCGACGACGGCCGGTTCGAGAGCGGCGGCGAGGTCCTCCCCGGCGCCGGTCAGCGTGAACCCGCCGCCACGCACCGCGGTCAGGGTCTCCCGCAGGGCCTGGTCGCCGTAGTCGCCGAGGTGGTTGTTGGCGAGGACCAGTACGTCGAAGCCGGCGTCGCGCAGGCCGGTGAGTGACGAGGCCTCCGCACCAAACGAGTCGCCGCCCTGGGTCGGGCGGCCGTTGCGGGACAGTGTGCACTCGAGGTTCCCGACGGTGAGGTCGGCCGCTCGGAGCCGGTCGGCGGTGCCACTGAACGGCAGGTTCGGGTCGCGCGCGGCGGCGATCTGCTGGCCGACTCGCCGGCCGAGCATGACGTCACCGACCCAGAGGGTCGTGACAATGCGGCTCGGGTCGACTGGATTGGCCGGGTCGCCGGGAACCGAAACGGGGTATGCGTCGGGCCGGGTCACCGGGTCGACCCCCTCGACGGGAACGGCGGCGACGGCGGGACCGAGCGCGTCGGCCCGGACGACCGCGAGGGTGTCCCCGTTGGCCTCGACGGCCGTGACGGCGTCGGCGTCAGGGCTGGCGCCGCCCGCCGAGGCACCGCGGACCAGGTAGAGGTTATCGCCGGTCCCACCGACGTCGCTCCACGCGACCCGGCCGCCGGCGATCCCGGCGTCGAGCACCGCTCGAGACGCCGTCAGCCCAGCGGACCGACTGGTGCGGACGGCCAGGACCAGCGGCAAGCGGGGGCCGGTCGTCGTCGCCGTCGTCGCCGAGGTCGCGCTCGGAGCGGCGGCGAGGCCGTCCGTGGTCGCGACGACGGAGGGCGAGTTCGAAGGGCTCGACGAGCTCGGCGAGGAGGTGCAGGCGGCCACGGCGCCCAGGGCTCCGGTTGCGAGTCCGCCCAGGACCGCCCGGCGGGTCACCGAGCGAGGCTCGACCGGGGCCTCCATCAACCGAGGGTAACCAACGCCGTGACGATCGAACGGTGAACATCGGTTCGTGCGGCTGACGGTCGGAATTCCGTGACGTTCAGAGCACGAACCGGGTCAGGGGATGAGGAGCAGCTTTCCCGTCGTCTGACGGCCGGCCAGGGCGTCGTACGCGGCCTGGGCGTCGGCGAGGGGATACCGGCCGCCCACCGACACCGTCAGCGACCCGTCGGCGACGGCACCGAGGACCTCGGACGCGCGCCAGACGAGCTCCGCACGCGTGGCGATGTAGTTGCCCATCGTCGGCCGGGTGAGGAACAGCGAGCCGCCGCGGTTGAGCCGCTGGATGTCGAACGGCGGTACCTGCCCGCTCGATCCGCCGTAGAGCACCATCATGCCGCGCGGGCGCAGCGAGGCCAGCGACGCGTCGAACGTCGTCTCGCCCACGCCGTCGTAGACGACGTCGACCCCCCTACCGCCGTTCAGCTCCTTGACCCGGCCGGGCAGCTCGCTGATGTCCGCGAGCGCCGAGTAGTCGATCACGTGGTCGGCGCCGAGCTCCAGCCCGAGCTTCACCTTCTCCGCCGAACCGGCCGTCCCGATGAGCGTCGCGCCCTTGGCCTTGACCAGCTGGACGAGCAGCTGGCCGACTCCGCCGGCGACCGCGTGCGCGAGGACCACGTCGTCCGGCTCCACCGCATACGTGGAGTTCACGAGGTACTGGGCGGTGATCCCCTGCAGCATGACGGCGGCCGCGGTCTCGAGGTCGACAGCGTCGGGCACCGGCACCACCGATTCGGCCTCGACGACGACAGCCCCCGCCGCGCTGCCGGGTCCCTGGGCCCACGCGACCCGGTCGCCGACCGAGAGGCCCACCCCCTCGCCGACCGCCTCGACCGTGCCCGCCCCCTCGCCGCCGACGATGAACGGGGTCGTCATCGGGTAGACGCCCTCCCGCTGGTAGATGTCGATGAAGTTGACGCCGGCGGCGGCCACCGTCACGCGCACCTGTCCTCGTCCCGGCGCCGGGATCTCCCGGTCCTCCACCGTGAGGACCTCGGAGCCGCCGGTCCGGGGGACGACGAGAGCTGGCACGGTGAGTGGTTCGGCGGTCATGCCCGAGAGCCTATGAGAGTCCCCCGAAGTCATAACCAGACCTAGGGATGTCCATAACGCGAGATGATGTATCAATCCGCTTGCGAGGGCGTCGTGGCCACTGGTGTTCTTGCTGCATGTCAGTCGCGACGCGAATGCGCACGGGTCGGCCGGTTCCGGCGACCACGTCGCGCGTCGTCGCGCGCTGTTGTCGCTGGTGCTGACCGTCCGCTCGACCCGCTCAGACCTACCGACCGCAGCCTGTCGGTGCCGTGCGCACCGGCTCAGACCCCTGGGACACCACATGACCGTCTCCTCATCGCACCTCCACGCCCCGCACTTCAGCCGCCCGGTCCAGCTCGCCGAGCTGCGACAGACCGCCCGCCGCTACGCCCTAAACCCCAACCTGTCGGCCCTGCTGCCCCACAACGGCACCGAACGCACCTGGGCCCGCCTCGCCGGCGATGCGCGGCTGGACGTCTGGCTCATCTCCTGGCCGGAGGGAACCGAGACCGGCTGGCACGACCACGGCGAGGCCTCCGGCGCCTTCGCCGTCGCCTCCGGCGTCGTGCTCGAGCAGACCTGGGCGCTGGGCGCCGTCCAGCACCGCACCCTCGCCGAGGGCGACGCCCGAGCGTTCGGCCGCGACCATGTGCACAACGTCGTCGGTGTCGGACCGGGCCGCGCCCTCACCGTGCACGCCTACGCGCCGGCGCTGGTCACCATGGGCCGGTTCGAGCTCGGCCCGGACGGGCCGATCCAGCGGACCAGCTCCCAGGACGTGTCGTCATGGTGACGGCGACCCTGCCCGCGGAGCGCTCCGCCGCCATCCACTGGGAGACGCGCCAGTTCTCGCGGGCGACGGCCCCGGAGGTCGTCCCCATCCGTGCCGCGCGGACGACGGTCGACGACCTGCTCGACGAGGCCCGGGCCGCGTACCCACGCATCTCGCCGCGAGCCGCATACCAGCTCGTGCTCCACGGCCGTGCGGTGCTGGTCGACATCCGGCCGGAGGCGCAGCGCCACGCCGAGGGCGAGGTCCACCCGGACCTGGGTCCGGTCCTTCTCGAGCGGAACGTCCTCGAGTGGCGCCTCGACCCCCGGAGCAGCGCCCGGCTGCCGTGGGTCACCGAGGAGACGCGCGTCCTCGTGCTGTGCCAGGAGGGGTATGCGTCGTCGCTCGCCGCCGCCACGCTGGTGCGTCTGGGGATCGCAGCCAGCGACGTCATCGGTGGGCTGCGCGCCTGGCGCGAGGCGGGTCTCCCGCTCGCCGCCTGACCCGTCCCGCGAAAATCGTTGCCAGCGTAGTCTCGACACGTGCCCGACTGGCTGGCCGACTACACCACGCTGGCCGCCGCGGACCGGGAGCAGGGCCTCGGCGCGGAGGACCTCGAGCGGCTGGCGGTCGTCGCGTCGGTCACCGGCCACGACGCCGAGATCGTGGCGTTGCGCGAGCGCGCGCACGAGGAGTACCTGCGGCGTGGCATGGTCGACGCCGCCGTCCGCTGCGTGTTCTGGCTCGGCTTCCACCTGCAGAACCGTGGCGACCGGGCCCAAGCCTCCGGCTGGTTGACCCGCGCGCGACGGCTGGTACCCGACGACTCGAACGACTTCTTGCCGGCGCTG
This sequence comes from Actinomycetota bacterium, assembly GCA_046731055.1. Classification (GTDB taxonomy): domain Bacteria; phylum Actinomycetota; class Actinomycetes; order Actinomycetales; family Dermatophilaceae; genus Lapillicoccus. The sequence continues at coordinate 6,395 of JBKPKI010000167.1, forward strand.
TTGCGCATGCCGGACGCCGTGGTCGCGATGTACCGGGGAGACGTCCTTGAGGCGCTGCCGACCTTCGAGGAGGTCGGTCGGCGGGCCGCCAGGCAGGGCGACGTCGACATCGTCGTGCTCGCGGGTCTCGGCCGAGGGCGCTGCCTGGCGCAGCTGGGCCGGACGGAGGAGGCCTGGGCCGCGCTGGACGAGATCATGCTCCACGTGGTCGCCGGAGCGACCGCGCCCCAGGTCGCCGGACTCACCTACTGCTCCGTGGTCGCGTTGTGCATGGACTGCTACGACCTGCGCCGCGCTCAGGAATGGACCTCTGCCCTGACCGACTGGCTCGCGGCCCAGCACGGCATGGTCGCCTACCGGGGGACCTGCCAGGTCCACCGGGCGGAGCTGCTGCAGCTGAAAGGCGCGTGGGACGAGGCGGCGACCGAAGCCAGTGCCGCCTGCGACCGGCTGGCGGAGTCCGGCGAGTTCGGTCTCGGCCTGGCGCATTACCGCCTCGCCGAGCTGGCTCGGCTTCGCGGCGACTGGACGACCGCCGAGCGGGCCTTCGAGCAGTCCGCCGCCCTCGGCGCCGAGATCCAGCCCGGGCTGTCGCGGCTGCGCCTGTCCCAGGGCCGGCCCGACCTCGCGGCGGCCGGACTGGACCGCGTCCTGGCCGAGTACCCCGACTTTGCCCGCCGGCCGCTGATCCTGGCCGCCCGGGTCGAGGTCGCCCTGACGTCCAAGGACCTCTCCGCGGCACGCTCGGCCATGACCGAGATCCAGAGGTATGCGGATCCCTCTGGGCCCGTGTACCTGCAGGGGATCGCCGAACACGCCTGCGGCTCGGTGCTGTTGGCGGAGGGCCAGGCGGCCGACGCCCTGCCCCGGCTGCGCCGCGCCTGGTCGCTGTGGCAACAGGTCGAGGCGCCCTACGAGGCGGCTCGCACCCGGCTCCTCGTGGCCGATGCCTGCCGCGCTCTTGGAGACGAGGACGCCGCCCGGATGGAGGTGGACGCCGCGCACCGGGCCCTGGAGGTGCTCGGAGCAGCCGGCGATCTGGCCGCTGCCCAGACGGCGGCGTCCGGACCGCTCAGCCCCCGGGAGAGAGAGGTTCTCCGGCTGCTGGCCACCGGTGCGACGAACCGGGCGATGGCCCGGCGCCTCTTCCTGTCCGAGAAGACGGTGGCCCGGCACGTGAGCAACATCTTCGCCAAGATCGGGGTGGCCAGCCGCGCGGCGGCCACCTCGTACGCCTACGAGCGCGGCCTGGTCTGAGAGCCCGCTCGAGTCGGCGGCTACACAGAAATACCCACGCCCCTTCGACCTCGTTTGGGTGGTCTGCCCGACGCGCCGCCGCCCCCTGGCTTCCTACGGTCGCTGACAACGGCGAACGACATCGGCGAGGAGGCGGGACATGCGAGCACTACGGAATCGGGTCGACACCCTGGTGATCGGCGGGGGACAGGCCGGGCTGGTCATGGGGTACTACCTGCGCGAGGCGAAGGAGGACTTCGCGATCCTCGAGGCGGACGCCCGGGTGGGGGACTCGTGGCGGCAGCGCTACGACTGCCTGCGGTTGTTCAGCCCGCCGCGGTACGCCAGCCTCCCGGGATGGCGCATCTCACCGGCCGGGGCCTTCCCCACTCGCGACGAGATGGCGGACTACCTCGAGGCCTACGCAGTGCGGTTCGACCTGCCGGTGCACACCGACACCGCCGTGCGGCGGGTGAGCCGGGCCGACGACGGCGGCTTCCTCGTCGAGACCTCACGCGGCGACTACACCGCCGAGCGGGTGGTCGTGGCTGCCGGCATGCATCGGGTGCCGCGGGTCCCGGCTCTCGCGGCCGAGGTGGATCCGGCCATCCGGCAGCTGACCTCGATCGACTACCGCAACCCCGGACAGTTCGCTGCGGGTGGTGTCCTCGTCGTCGGCGCCGGGAACTCGGGCACCGACATCGCCCTCGACGCGGCGGCGGCCGGGCACAAGACCTGGATCGCCGGCCGCCACCCCGGGCAGGTGCCCTTCGACATCGACTCGCCGAGCGGTCGGCCGGTCGTCCCGTTGGTGATGTTCGTGTTCCGGCACGTCCTGACCCTGCGGACCCCGCCTGGACGCAAGGTGCGCAAGGCCCAGCTCGGCCACGGCATCAACCTCGTCCGGAACAAGCTGGCCGACCTCGACGCCGCGGCGATCACCCGGATCGGGCGGATCGAGGCCGTGGTCGACGGCCGTCCAGTCAGCGCGGACGGCGTGCGCCCGGACGTCGGCACGGTGGTCTGGTGCACCGGATCCGCTCCCGACCACTCCTTCCTCGACCTGCCGCTCCGGCCCGGCGAGGACGGGCTGCCGCGACACGACCGCGGGGTCGCCGAGG